>JAAUZZ010000008.1 GCA_014804345.1 Lachnospiraceae bacterium
AATGGCGTTGTGTTGAACAATTCAACAAATCGGCTCATAAAAATAAAATCTTATAATGTTTATTTTGATCATAGAAGGAGTTGAACAAATATGAGGACAGGTCTAAAGCCTATAATGATAGTTTTGTGTATTTTGATGGTTTTAATACAAAGCGGATGCGCTAAAGACGATGATAGATACACAAATGCAAACGGCTCAAAGGTTGCAGAAATACATTTTACAGATGAATTTGCAGATAATACATTAAAGCCCGCATATGAAGATTATCTAAAAAATAAATACGATGAGGAATTTACGGTTACATATATAGAGCCAACAGTAGACATGTACCTTTGCCAATATTACGGAGAAGTTACAGCCGATGAAAGCGGACAACGATTTGAAATTTTTTGCTCTTACTACGAGGATGAAACAGTAACCTGCGAGGACACTTATTTCCAATATGCAATTAAAGATGAATACGAACAATATATGTCGAACATCATTTCAGAAGTATTTCCGGAACATAAGATTATTCAAAGGTATTCATTGGCAAGATTTACGGATGTGACGGAAAAAATCAATTTTGATCAATTTTTGGAAATGTATATGGGTGATGATTCAAATCGTATTAGTTTTCTAGTTTATATTAAGGATTCGGAACTGACTAATTCAGAGGAACAAATATTGCAGCTGTCAGAAGCTTTAAAAAATATAAATTATTCAGGTAATATTACTATGTATAGATTTCCTGATGAAATTTATGATAATTATGAAAATCCACTGGAACAATATAACGATAGTTGTATAATAATTAAATATTATACCGATTCAATTGAATACTCAGAAAGAAATTGGGAGAAATAAGCCAGCAAACCTACCTTGCGAAAACTGTTTCCATTTAGCAGAGATTTTATTTAGCAAGCAAAGGTTATTATGAAGCAATTGTGACACAGATGGATTATGTGGTTGTGTTTGATATCAATGTTGATATTGTAAATGTAGTTGGTGTATTTTATCAACTTGAGAATTATCAAAGGAAATTATAAGTATGGGTTACTGTTCAGACAGGAATTAGTATTTACTGCAAATTATGGCTTTACAAGCCACGTGAGAAAACATACCGCAGATATGGTAAAATTTCAGTGTTACAGTATGGNAAATTTCCGGTTAAATAGAAGTATGAGGAGCTTATCGTATAATGCAAAATGTAATATTTCTACCCTTTGCGATTGTATTATTTTTCCTGTTTCGTATGATGTTTAAACGTGCCGTATTTTATCATGCCGGAAGGAAAGANTGGATNACNGATATAANATGGTATCATTANGNNATGTATTATGCTTTNATGGCTTTCTTTACGGGNGTGTTNTTGATACCGTTTTTNCCGGAAACGTTTCGGCAGATTGGCAGATTCTATGACCTGCACCACGGAAAAACNTTTGTATCAGTAAATGATGAGGAACTTNATGAGCTAAATATNGGATTNCCAAAATNGCCGGATAAGGAAGAGATTTTTAAATATGAAGTTTTAAGAAGCGTGAAGCCNNCNGAGNTNGTTGATGAAATAATTCCCGAAACNATAGAATACCAGCGTCAGCTTAANCAAATGTGGGTTGATATAGGAGTATACAGCGCTGTTCAATATGACTTTGACAAAGAATTTGAAGTTCATTACGATATAGNCAATAAANANTACTACATACTTGCGGACGGGAAAAAGTTTGCCGACATTGAAGTGAAGCAGACGATGTTTTTTAAGATAATCTATGCTCATTACTATTGGACGGTACTGTTAGATGATTAAAGAGTGAAATAGGACATTTCTTACACTCAAATTACAGTGTTAGGGCAGAAAGAGATAGGATTAAATTGCAGAAATGGAAACGAATAAGATCAATCGATTAGGCGGTATTATCCAGTAATGGAAATGCCGCTTTTCGCTACACAAAATTCCGACTTCTGCGTAAAAATTTTTTCAAAAACTTTGTAAGATTTCTATATTTGCGGAGTCTTATAGATGAAAGGAGGTGGTAAAGTAATGGAGTTTGAACAGATATACAACAAATATTTTAAATCGGTATATCGCTATATCCGAAAACTTTCAGGTGATGAACATGTTGCAGAGGAAATCACAAGCGAAACATTTTTAAAGGCAATGAAATCCATTGGGGATTTTCATGGTGAGTGTGATATGCGTGTATGGATTTGCCAAATTGCGAAAAACACTTACTACTCATATCTGAGAAAAAGTAAAAGAATAGCAAGTGTTGATGAAACAGAATTGCAGAGTATAGTAGATCCAAACGCTTTCATTGAAGAACAGATTGGAATACAGGACGAAACGCAGCAAATACGAAAAATCTTACATACAATGCCTGAACCTTACAAGGAAGTTTTTATGTGGCGTGTGTTTGGAGAACTGTCTTTTAAAGAAATAGGCGGCCTGTATAACAAGACGGATAATTGGGCTTGCGTTACTTACCATCGGGCAAGAAAAATGATACAAAGCAGATTGGAGGAAATCAATAATGGAAAAAGAGTGTAGTATCGTTCGTGATTTATTGCCGTTGTACTTTGAAAATATGTTAAGCAAAGATACAGCGGTATTTGTAAAGAAACACCTTGAAAATTGTTCCGATTGTGCCGCGGAATTTGAATGCTTGAAGTCGGGCAGGCAAATTGATAAAGCAGAAACTCCACAAAGAGGAAATGATGCAAATGTAATAACGGCGGTCAAAAAGAAAATAGCGAAAAGAATTTTTAAAATGGTTGCTGCTGTATGTCTGGTATTTATCGTATTGTTTAGTGCAATAATGCTTTATACGAGCATCAGTTACCCTGTTACGAAAGACAATATCTCACTATCAACAAAAGCTGATGGTGGATATACCTATATTATTTTAGAAACCGAAGCTGGTAAATCGCTTTCTTTTGATTCGAAAACAGAAGATATTTTGAATGACCAAAATGAAGTATGCGGTCGGCGAATCACTTTATATCATTTACAATATCATAATAATTTTTCACAAAATGCCAATTCCATTAGCTGGGGACGCCCTTTGAATGATGAAAACCAATACATGGAAGTGATCGTTGAATTGGAGAATGATACATTACAAATTTCCAACACAGAATAAATTATTCAGAAAAGATATAGCTGAATGTAACAGACATATTGGCAGATATGGAAAAGCATATTTTCCAATTTCAATACGAATGAAACTTTGATAGAAAGGTGATAGCGATTGAAACGGAAAAATTAATTCACCTTGTTTGCTACAAAGAAAAATCTTCTAAACTTGAATATCATTTCACCATTTTTCTGCGTACGATAAGCCACGGCGGCACGCTTGATAATTTCCGCTTCTAATTTTTCGGCGCTGTTTTCATCCAAAGCATTTAGATAAGGTCTTAATCTTGTTCCTTTTACCCATTCAACCATTGCTTCAACCGAAGGCATATTGTGATAGTAAGTTGTTTCCCATATATCAAAATTTTCGGTACAGGAAGAAAGGATATCAAAATATTCTTCCGGCAGCAGGGTTTTGTTTGTTTCAATATTCATTGAAGAAAAGTTCCACTGCGGTTCGGATAGGACATCGTTCATGATNCTGAACANTGCTTCTTGTTCATTCATCGGNATTTGTACAGCTAAGATTCCGTTTTTGTTTANCTTTTTAAANAGCATAGGTATAACGTCTTTGTGATTCGGGATCCATTGCAAACANGCATTTGAAAAAATAACATCATATGTATCNATTTTATCTATNTCCGTTGTNACATCACAAAGCTGAAAATTAATATTTGGATANGTTTCTTTTGCTTTGTTAATCATATCNTCGGAATTATCCACNCCCANTATNTATGCNTGCGGAAACANTTTCTTTAAAACAAATGTACTNTTNCCCGGACCACATCCAATATCAAGGATATTCTTTGGCTGTTCAATCGTAATTCTCTTTGCTAAATCAATCGCAGGCTGNGTTCTTTGATTNTTAAATTTCAAATATTGTTCNGAATTCCATTGNGACATAGTGAAACNNTTCCTCTCTTTTTAAANCATCATTCTTTTCAATAAAAANTTACTCNGANTCCTTAATATGATATCTTAACCAANTGATAATTGCAATTATTTNTCAATTNTTCCACTNCNAAAACAAGTTTATCGCCCTGCNTGGGTTAAAAATTTGNTAGAGCNTATTGACAAAGAAAAATANATGTGCTTAAATTGTCAATAACAATTACAGACAAAAGGCATTGACGAGGAGGAGTACATACTATTCCGGATGAACAGAGAGAAAGTGGNTGGTGAAAACTTTCGTGATGGGAGTATGGAAGTAGCCTTAGAGCTTTGAACCGAACAGATGANAATCTCAGTAGACTTCAACGGANATTCCCACCGTTATCAGGGGAAGCTATATCGGAATAACACAGATTATTCCCGTATGGTAATGAGCGCAGAATTATTTCTGAATTTAGGTGGTACCACGGACATGTTAGTTCGCCCTAAGCATTTGCTTGGGGCGTCTTTTTTGTCTGTTTTGTAAAATATTTATTTTATAGGAGGTATCCATATGGATCAGAAGTACAATTTTCAAAAAACAGAAGAAGAATTAAAAAGATTCTGGGAACAGGAAGAAATTTACCAGTATCAAAATGGAAAAGATAAGAAAATATTTTCTATTGATACTCCGCCGCCGACCGTAAGCGGAAAACTTCATATAGGTCATGTATTTTCCTACACACAGGCAGAAATGATTGCCCGATTTAAGCGGATGCAGGGATATGATGTTTTTTATCCTTTTGGATTTGATGATAATGGTCTGCCTACGGAGCGCTTGGTGGAAAGAGANGANAAGATTCGNGCAAACACATTACCAAGAAGTGAATTTCGTTCAAAATGTATGCATACAATCGGGAAATATGAAGAGGAATTTAAAAACTTGTGGAAGCGATTGGGATTTAGTGTGGATTGGAATTTAGAATATCAGACAATATCTGATTTAGCCCAAAAAATATCACAAAAATCCTTTATTGAACTGGCAAAAATGAATAAAGCATATATAAAAGAATCTCCGGTACTATGGTGTACAGAGTGCCAAACATCNATTGCGCAGGCAGAATTAGAAANAANAGANNGTGAAACAACATTTAATTANTTNANCTTTAGNACGGAAATAGGTAATCTGCTCATNGCAACTACCAGACCGGAATTGCTTGCAGGATGTGTNTGTATTTTTGTTCATCCNGAGGACGANAGANATCAATCNTTTGTTGGTAAGAATGCNACNGTTCCATTGTATGATTTTGAAATNCCAATATTAACNGANGATACTGTTTCGAGAGAGAAAGGAACCGGTGCCGTAATGTGTGCAACNTTTGGCGATTCNACCGATATTGAATGGTGTCAGAAGCATAAACTTCCATATAAAAAGATTGTTATGCCGGATGGCACNATNCANGAAGANGTTTCCTTTATTGGNGGAATGAANGTAAAAAANGCANGGGAATCNATCATAGAACTTTTGCGTAAAANGGNACTTTTAGTAAAGCAAGANGAAATTACGCATATGGTTGCTATNCATGAACGNTGCGGAAATGATGTNGAATTGATNCCTTCAAANCAATGGTATATNGATGTATTATCTGAAAAAGAGAAATTTTTAAAAGCAGCCGATCAAATAAAATGGCATCCGGAACATTTTAAGAANCGNTATNNNTCATGGGTAGAGAATTTAAAATGGGATTGGTGTATATCAAGGCAAAGATATTTTGGTGTTCCATTTCCNGTTTGGTATTGTAAAGAGTGCAAAAANCCNATTTTTGCAGAGGAAGANCAGNTNCCGGTAAANCCTTTGGAAAGCCAGCCGATACATTCTTGCGCCTGTGGATGCAATACGTTTATACCGGAAGAAGCCGTTTTTGACACATGGGCGACATCTTCTGTTACGACATTCATAAATGCCCGATATAGGGAAAAAAATGATAGAACAAATCAGATTTTTCCTATGAGCATGAGGTGTCAGGCGCATGACATTATTCGCACGTGGGCATTCTATTCCATTGTAAAAAGCTTATATCATACCGGTAAAATACCGTGGCAGGATATTATGATCAGTGGCTTTGTTTTTGCAAAACCGGGTGAAAAAATAAGCAAATCAAAGAATAATGCATCCGATTCTCCAATGGCATTGATAGAAACCCATTCTGCAGACGCAATCCGTTATTGGGCGGCGAATAGTAAGCTTGGGACAGATACCTTTTTTAGTGATGAAGAATTAAAAGNTTCCAAGCGGTTTATCAATAAACTATATAATGCAGCAAAATTTGCNATTATGCAGTTAGAAGATTTTGAAAANCCNATTNNCTATGACGAAGCGGAANTATTACCCATAGACAGATGGATATTGCAAAGAGTNAATGAGACAACACGCAAGGCAACAAGTCTATTAAATGATTATGAAATTGGACAGGCAAGGCACGAAATTGATAATTTGTTTTGGAANGATTTTTGTGATTANTATATTGAAATTGNAAAAGAAAGATTATATCAACCGGAAAAACANGGTTTNAAGCAAAGATATTNCGGACAAATTGCAGTGTATAATAGTCTCCTTGGTATNTTGAAANTGTANGCTGTCTACACGCCGTATGTAACGGAATATATTTATCAGGAATTTTACAGAAAATATGAAAATGAAATATCCTTACATCAGACAATTTGGGAAACAAAAAATGAAAATCAATTGTATATTGAATTTGGCGAACATTTNAAAGGAATTATTTCTGATGTNCGTAAATACAAGACAGAAAAACAGATGTCGATGAAGGATGCGATACCGGAGCTTATTATTANATGNCCTAAAAANTTTCGNGATNTATACAAAAAATCAGANAAAGATATAAGNGCTTGNACAGGAGCNGAAAAAATTCTGTTTCGAANTTAGTTCTGTTTTAGGGAGAAAAGAANATTTTCCTATANGAAAGCNNGGANGGAGATTAAGGGATTCCGGTATCAGTTGAAATTGGAATTTCCGCAGAGAAAACATCCCGGAAAAAACAACTCCCTTTTCAGAATTGTGTACCCGTAAAAAATAGGTTATAATTACGCTAACAAATCGGAATTTTAGGGGTAGAAATTATGTGGATAGCTATTGATAGATTAACAAATTGGGAATGTGTTAAGGAATTCTCTGTTGGTGGATTGGAATGGATNGGCTTTTCAAAAGAATATTACAATAAATTACTTTGTATCTCATCACAGAAGTGTACTTTAGTTGATTGTAAAACAGGCATTATTGATGAATGTGATTGTGAATATGATGAATTAACACACACAGCACTATGTAGTCTGCTTCCTAACGAGGTGATAAATATTTCTGGGCAATATGGGGGGGAAATTTCACATTCTACTCAGAAAAATGATAAAGTTAGAATTGAAATATTCGCAGATAATCAGACAGCGATCTATTTTGCAAGTGATTCACAATTTGAAACGGTTATATTTGAAAATTATGGGTTTTATACCTGTGGATTTAGTTATGATGGCGAGTATTTTGTGTTTGCACAAGATGCCGGAATTACTTTGCTAAGAAGAGTATAACTTCAGTAGTTAATAAGAACACTTTTCCGAAAAGGGAGAAAAACAAAGGTGGCATACAGGCGGCGAAGATGTTAAAATAATTTTGATTTATCTATGCAGGGATGCGGCTTACTCAGGAAGGCTTTCGCATGACACTTTTTTATGGTGCGGGCTTAACAGTATTATCATGTCGAAGCAGATGGACATTTTGCAGAATGGAGAGGTAAGATGGTAATAGAATTAAGGTATTCCAACACAAATACATATCTTATCCGGGGAACGAATGGCAGCATTCTTTTTGATACGGGATGGGCAGGCTCTTTTTTGCAGTTCTGCAAGGCGCTGGGCGAAGCGGGGGCGACAGTGCAGGAAATCCGATACCTGTTTATTTCTCATTTCCATCCGGACCACATGGGAATTGCACAGAAGATTGCCGGCTGCGGTGTGAGAATCGTGGTGGCTGATGTGCAGCGGGCGCATATCCATGAGGCAGACAGAGTGTTTGCGAAGGAGGAGAATCGCCTTTATCTGCCGATTGCGGATGAGGATATCCGGGTCATTTCCTGCGGGGAGAGCCGTCAGCTTTTGGAGGAATGCGGGATTGCAGGGGAAGTGGTACATACGCCGGGGCATAGCGAAGACAGCATTTCTTTATGCCTGGATGAGGGGTTGCTGTTTGTGGGCGATTTGAATCCCCTGTATGAATTGGATATTCACAGGGGAACGCAGATTGGGGACAGTTGGAACAAATTACTGGCGCGAAATCCCATTAAGGTGTACTATGGTCATGCGAAAGCGGCGGAGTTAAGCGGGGAGCGGAGAACGCCGAAAAAAGAGTCTGGACATTCTAAAGATATTTTCCGGCTTGTGAAAAAGATTATGAAATACATAGACAAGGGTTATACGTTGGAGGACATTGGGCGGGCAACGGGCGCGGACAAAACATTTCTGGAGGATGTGGCGAGGATGTATCTGACACACAGGAATATAAGTGTACAGGGAATTTTAGACAGAATTGAGATTAAGGGGAAATGAACGGGGAAGAAATCCTACATTGCAAGAAGGGATTCTGCATGATAAAATAGCGAAATAACAATAAAGTAAATCGAATGAAAAAGGAGCATATTTTCATGAAAAAAATAAATCCCGAAGCCGAAAAAATTATGATTGAGCGTTTTGGAAAAGACTCTGTTATCGCATTGGCAACAACAGAAAATGGAGTGCCTTATGTACGAAATGTAAACGCTTATTATGAAGATGGTGCATTTTATATTATTACATATGCCCGTTCCAATAAAATTAAACATATCAAAAACAATCCTATTGTTGCAATCGCTGGAGATTGGTTTACGGCACATGGAAAGGGTATAAATTTGGGTTATTTTGGAAAAAAAGAAAATGAAATGATTGTCGAAAAGCTAAAGATTGCTTTTGCAGAATGGATTAACAACGGACATACTAATTTTGATGATGAAAATACAATCATTCTTTGCGTGGAATTAACAGACGGGCTGCTGCTTTCACATGGTACAAGATATGAAATTTAATTAAAAGAGAAATGTTTTATTATGCTTTAATTGTCAAGAAACTCACTTCTATGAGTGATATTCTCTTAGAAATGAGTTCCTGTCTATTGTAAAAATTAGTCAACTATTTCTTCTGGAAGTAATTCCTTAATGAGTTTTTCTTGAAATTCATGATCTTCTGCAGCACGTTGCAAGTCATCATAACGTTTATTTTTTATCAAAATAACATTTAATTTATTAATTCTATTTCTTTCTTCTGCTGTAAGTCTTTCCATAATTTCGCACATAGCATTCAAGCCTCCTTCCGTTTCCTTATAGCGATGTTTGCTATCAGAAGTTTTTGGAAATTTGCTGTTATAAGCATTATCGTTTACAAATACTTCCATAAGCTCGGATATTTCAGAATTATTTTTAATCTTTGTATTCACATAAACCTCTTCAAAGCCATTATTGACAACTTTTCCTGTTTCTCTCACCACACGGTCAACATGATAGAGTGGAAGATTTCCCTCAAACATATCAAACTTGGAAATGAATACAACACATACATTGGGAACTTTCTCAAACTTAATGCCCGGATCAGCAATATTTGTTGTAAGAATAGCGCCATTATAGCGAACTCTACGTTGATGATCGTCATCATCTGCTTTTTGTACTTCAATGTCCACCTGAGTGCCATTGCCCTTAATACACTTTGCATCAAGGATAACAGAACGACCCTGCAAATTTGCTCCAGTCCATTGTGGAATGGATTCAAGTACGATTAGTTTATTATCTTCAAGAATGACACGGAGTATTTCTTGGCAAAATTCTTTATCTTCTGCCATTTTGCGGAACATCAAGTCATCAATCGGATTTAATTTCTTGGCCTCTTCTCGTATTTTTGCTTTATTACTCATATTAAATCCTTTCGTTATACTTAGAATAAACTATTCTTAGTAACAGTATATCATGTTTGGTTAATTCGGCAACTTAAATTTTTGTGGACTTTAAAGGTGTGGCAAGTCCAATGTATTTGTTCAGAGGTTAATTTGTAACTGATTGTACTCTTTTTATAAATATACATTTATATTTATTGTGTTTTTTCTAAGATTTTGCCATAATTACAATAAGAAAATTTTGACAATTACAAAGGCACAAAATACGATCCTGTAAAGGAAGAAAGCAAAGGAGCCATTTCATATGCCAATATTCAAAAATGAGATACCGATATTAGAATTTGATACAGAACAAAGTGCAGTTATAATGCCAGAAAATTGTTATGATTATCACTTTCCGCACAAAGCGGTAATGCTGTTTATGGAACCGGAAATAGACGATTTTGTAGCTAAAAATAAATGTGAAATTGTCGGAATGATTTCTTTGCAGCAGCGATGAAACTTGCAATGGAAGCAATAACGGAACTGTAAAACGGTTGACAATTTTGGAGTATCGTTTAATATTATAGTTAGAATAGTTGATAAGCGAGGTAAATTCATGGGCCATCCGATTTGATTACGTTCAAAAGGTTTGATTTACCGTGGAGATTAAAAAACTCTATGGTTCTTTTGTCGTATTCAAATGCAATTGAAAGGGTGGTACTCATGAAAAGAAATCTTTTGTTTATGTATGCCATATCCTTTTTTCAGGGTATGGTTTTTTATGCGTCAATCGCAACACTGTATCGTCAGGCTGCCGGGATTTCGATCTTTCAGATTACTTTGATAGAAAGCATTTCTTTGGTGCTTTCGTTAGCCTTTGAAATCCCTTGGGGTGTCTTGGCGGACCGCATTGGTTACAAGCGCACAATGATTGTTTGCAGCGCTCTGTATTTTATTTCCAAAATCATTTTCTGGAAGTCGCAGAACTTTGCGGATTTCCTTTTGGAAAGGGTACTTCTTGCAATCGTCGTTTCCGGTCTTTCGGGTGTGGATACAAGTATTCTATATTTGTCATGTAGCGAGGACGATTCCCAACGTGCTTTCGGTATTTATGAAGGTCTTAGCACGGCCGGACTTTTGTCTGCCGCCGCAATTTATATGGTATTTATTGAAGACAACTATCGTGCTGCTGGTTTTTTTACGGTTATCAGTTATGGTATAGCGTTCATGCTCAGCTTTGGACTGAAAGAGGTCAAGGTTGTCGAGAAGGGCGAACGGATGTCTTTTGGACATTCCCTTACGATTTTAAAAGAAACGCTTTTGAACCGGAATCTGCTTTTTCTGATTGCCGGTGTTGCGCTTCTACGTGAAGTGAATCAAACGATAACCGTATTTTTCAATCAACTTCAATATACAAAAGCAGGTATGTCGGCTAGACACATTTCAGGCGTTTATATTCTGATGACGCTTTCCGGTTTGGTAAGTGTGTTTTCCGCGCCCCTCACAAAAAAGTTGAGGCCGCGATTCTTTGGGGCAATGCTTTTTGTTGTTTGTAGTTTTTCCTGTCTAATATTGGCATTTACGGAAAATCCGGTTGTTTCGGTTTTTGGCATTCTGCTGATCCGTGTCTGTTTCAGCTTAATGTCTCCGCTGGGAACAGAACTGCAAAATAAAGCAATCACAACGATTGACCGTGCGACTGCACTTAGTATGAGTACATTGATTATGGATCTGCTGGCGGTCTTTACAAATCTTGTTTTCGGGAAATTAGCCGAATTTGAGCTGAGCGCTGCGATGTGCTTTGGCGGGTTTCTCTGTATACTCGGAGTGAGTTTGTATCTGAGCGGGCTTAAAAAGACCGATTAATATTTTAAAATTAAGGGAGAAAGTCTTTTAACAAATCACCTAATCGACGAATCCCTTCTGTAATCGTTTCACAATCCGCATTGGTGTAGTTTAGGCGCATTGTGTTAGCGTTTTCGATTCCGATATAGAACGGATCTCCCGGAACAAACGCAACTTTTTTCTCTAAAGCCTTTGGGAACAAGGACATTGCGCTCACGCCTTCGGGAAGTGTTACCCATAAAAACATACCACCATGCGGTTTTGTGTACGTTACGGTTGACGGGAAATATTGATCCATCGCGTCCATCATTGCCTGCGCCTGTTTTTGATACAACGCTTTTATCTTTGCAATGTGCATATCCAAATCATTGTTTTTCAGATAATCCCAAATCAAATATTGCGAAAAAATATTGGTGTGCAGGTCGCTCGCCTCTTTTGCAATGGAAAGGTATTTCAGCAAATCCTTGTTTTCAGAAATGATAAAGCCTGTGCGCATACCCGGCGTAACCGTTTTTGAAAACGTTCCGAGCAGAATGCTGTTCGGAAGCTTTCCGGCGCCGATATAAGGCAGACGCTCCCCGTCAAAACGCAATTCACCGTATGGATCATCTTCGATTAAAACAATCTCACGGTCTTTCAGAATTTCATAAATGCATTTCCGATTTTCGGCAGAATAAGTGAGTCCTGTCGGATTTTGAAAATCGGGGATTGCGTAGATAAATTTAACGGGATTTTGCAATGCTTCTGTAAGCTGTTCGGGATTCATGCCTTCTTCGGTTAATTCAACTGGATAAAATGTCGGACGATGCATGGAAAAAGCCTGTATTGCGGCAAGGTAAGTCGGCTTTTCGACAATGATGCCGTCGCCCTTATTAAGTAGAACTTTTCCAATCAGGTCAAGCGCTTGTTGGGAGCCGGTAGTAATGATAATATTGTCGATTGTAAGGTGCAGATCAAAAATCCGATTGTATCGGTCTGCGATGTATTGTCTAAGTTCCGGCAGTCCGGCGGTAATGGAGTACTGAAAGACATTGCTTCCGTAAGTTTTTACAATGCGTTCCATAGACTGCAAAAGTTCCTCTTGCGGAAAAGAAATCGGGTTGGGCAGACCACCGGCAAAGGAGATCACACTTGGATCGGAAGCCGCCTTTAAGATACCTCTGACAAAAGACGGCGGAGTTGCTTTGATACCTTCGGATAATAAATTTTCGATGCGCATAGTGTTGTACCTCCTTTTTTTATGCTTTATTGCGGCAATCGTAGTGGCAGTTAGGAAAGAATTTGCTTTGCAAATTCTTTGAAAGCAAGCTGCTGAGCTTGCTTTTTTATTCTAATCTTGAACCCAAAAGAAAACAATGATAAAATTGTATGACATACAATTTAAATTATTGTACAATACAATTCAATAGAAAGGTTATGGTTATTGTTCATACAGGAATTAGCATTTACTGCTAATTCCGTAAGAAAACGTATCGGAGTAAGTAAAAATCCATCACCGAAGGTGATTTTGCATGGATTTTTACCTATTACTGGAACGGAGTGAACAGTAACAGGTAGGAACAAAACTATGCCGGTAAATTCATTTGACAACTATCCGATGAGTTGGAAACCTGATTTGAGCAAAACAACAGGCGCCAAATATCTTGCATTGGCGGAATTATTGGAAAGTGATATTAAAAACGGAAAACTGAAAGCGGGAACGAAACTGCCGCCGCAGCGGGAGCTTGCGGACTTTTTGGATTTGAATCTGAGTACAATATCAAAGGCTTATAAATTGTGCGAACAGAGAGGTTTGCTCTCAGCGTCTGTCGGCAATGGCACTTACGTTTCTTCTGATGCAACCGCCGAGCACGTGTTGCTTTGCGGAAAAGAAGATTCGCACATGATTGAAATGGGTGCAATCGTTCCCTTTGTGACAAGTAATTTGAAGGTGAAACAATATACGGAAAGTCTGATGAAAAAGCCCGATGCGCTGAATTTGTTTTCTTACGGTGCACCCGAAGGCACAAGAAGACAGCGTGAGGCGGGCGTGGCATGGTTTGAAAAATCGGGATTTTATACGGATAAAGAGCACATTGTTCCGGCAGCAGGCGGACAAAATGCAATTACGGCGGCTTTGGCAGCATGCTTTGGAACGCATGACAAAATCGGAACAGAGCCAATGACGTATCCCGGTGTAAAATCAGCGGCGAAGCTATTCGGAATCCATTTAGTGCCTGTCCAGAGCGATTATAACGAAATGACAGAGGAGGGAATTCGCTACGCGGCGCAGAATGAAAATATAAAGGGTCTTTATGTTATACCCGATTACCAAAATCCGACAGCACATATCATGTCTTTGGAAACAAGAAAAATGATTGCAAGGGTGGCAAAAGACGAGAATCTGCTTGTGATAGAGGATGGCATCAATAATCTTCTGGTGGACCGACCGATGCCGCCCATTGCGTCCTTTGCGCCAGAACAGGTGGTTTATATCTCAAGCCTTTCCAAAACGATTTCGCCGGGACTGCGAACGGCATTTGTTCATGTTCCGGATAAATATCATGAAAAGTTGGTGACGGCATTATATTCTTTAAATATATCGATTTCGCCGCTTCTTGCAACGGTATCTGCCGCTTTGATTGAAGACGGCGCCGCTGACGAAATCCTTGCTGAACGCAAAAAAGGGATTGCAGAGCGAAATTTGATTATTAATCAGATTTTAGACGGATTTGTTACACCAAGCAGGCTTACGGCGCCGCTTCGATACATCCAGTTACCAGAATATTTTACAGGGAAGAGTTTTGAAATCTGTGCGAAACAAGCGGGGGTAGAAGTTTGTGGGGCAGAGCGGTTTGCTGTTGGAAATAAAATGCCTGAAAAAACCGTCCGGATTTCCGTGACAACGCCGCCGACTTTAGAAATATTGACGGACGGGGTGAAGAGGTTAAGGGAGCTGTTGCGACAGTGATTTTTTTAGTATTTCATTGACAATTTTTTTGAATAAGCATATAATAAAATTACTCGATAGGTAATTTGAACAAACGAGGAGAGAAGATTTGGAACTGGTTTACGTGACCGATAAAGTTGAAACACAATGTACGAGCGTAAAAGCAGCTAAAAAGTTATTTGGTGGAGATGCGATGTTAGCTCGAAGTCTTTTAGCGAGGATAAATGCTTTAAAAGAGGCTGATACAATAAAAGATATTATTGTTCAGCCGACGTTTCATTTTCATAAACTTGAAAATAAAAATGGAAAAAACTTAGAAGGATATTTTGCAATTGATGTAAAAACAAGGCGCGAACAATGGAGAATAATACTTCAGCTGTTGGATGAAAGTAAGAATCCATATCAGCCTTGTAATATTGACCAAATTGCAGGAGTAGTTAAAATAGTAGAGATTTCGGAGGTAAGCAAACATTATGAGTAACTATATAGAATATAATGATACAATTGCCTTTCATCCCGGGTATTATATAAAAGAAATTATTGAAGAAAGCGGGCTTACACAAGAAGATTTTGCTAAAAGATTAGACACAACACCTAAGAACCTCAGTCTTTTAGTCAGAGGCGAGCAAAGCCTTTCTATTGATATTGCTATGAAGCTTTCCAGAATGATTGGAACAAGTGTTAATTATTGGCTCAATCTTCAAAACGCTTATGATGCTTTAATCGCTGAATTTAAATCGCAAGAAGAATTGGTGGAAGAACGTAAAGTATTTGAATATTTTGATTATAAGTATTTTAGGGATAACTATGGATTGCCGGACCTTCCACGGAAAAAAGATGAACAGATTAAAAAGGTAAGAGAATTTCTCAATGTTGCAACACTTTCTGTTTTTGCCAAGAGAGATATGGCTGTAAGCTTTAGAAGTTCAACGCAGGAACTTACGCAAGCAAGTACGATTAAAGCGAATGTAATGGTACAGATTGCAACGAATAAGGCATTGAAAACTGAGGCGCCAAAGTTCAATAAAAAGAAGTTTGAAGAAGCTGTTGCATATGCTTTGACACTTACCAGAAATCATGGAGAATTTTATTCACTAATTAGAAAATCTTTTAATGATGCAGGGGTGATATTTATTATATTGCCAAATATTTCCGGTTCTAAAACAAATGGGGCAACCAAAAAAGTTGGTGATAATATAATGCTTATGGTGAATGATAGACGCCTTTATGCAGATTCATTTTGGTTTACACTATTTCATGAAATAGGACATATTTTGAATGGGGATTATGGGATTTCATTTGAAACGGAAACAGGGGAACAGGAAGAAGCCGCAGATAAGTTTGCAGAGGATAGCTTGATCCCACCCGAAAAATATCAGGAATTTGTGGAGAAAAGGCAGTATGATCTGCAGGCAATTAGATTATTTGCAAATCAGATAGAACGTGATCCGGGAATTGTACTTGGAAGATTACAGAATGATGGGATTGTAGGGTTTGATGATTGGACTATGAAACCATTAAGACATAAGTACAAGGTTAAAACAGTAAGGTGAAATTTTACTGAAATAATTCATTAAGGAGGAAGCTGAGTATGGGACTTGATAAAATTCATGATTTTGAAAAATAGAACATTTCCAGACGAAAAGGAGTATTACATAACTATGACAAAAGTGTATTTTGTACGTCACGCACAACCGGAGCATAAGTGGGAGGATGACAGAACCAGACCTTTAACTGCTGAGGGAAAACAAGATTCTAAGATTGTATTGGACTTTTTGAAGGATAAAAAGATAGATGTCTTTTATTGCAGTCCTTATCAGAGAAGTCTTGATACGATTGCAGATACGGCAGCTTTTTATGGAAAGAAAATGATTACGGATGAAAGACTGCGTGAAAGAGAAAAGGGGATCAACGGCAACAATCACGGTATGTTTGAAAAGCGGTGGGCTGACCATGATTATCATGAGGAAAACGGTGAATCAATCAATATGGTGCAAAAAAGAAATATAGCTGCGCTTACTGAGATATTGGCAGAAAATAAGGACAAGAATATTGTGATTGGTACGCATGGAACAGTGCTTAGTACCGTTTTAAACTTTTATAATCCGGAGTTTGGCTGTCAGGACTTTCTGCGTATTATAGATTGGATGCCTTATGTTATAGAACTTGATTTTGAAGAGGATAAGCTATTAGCAATTAAAGAGCATTGTCACATAGAGAAAGAATTTAAAAAACACTAAATCATTATTAGAAGCTGTTTGTGGAAACATTTTTACTGTTTCCATACGCCTTTTTCTCTATTATATTGATAAGTTGTTATTTGCATAATTTATAAATTCATTTAAAATAATCCATATCATAGATTTGCAGTAGATTCTCAACGGCATTAATACCCTCTGGAATTTCTTTACCACTTCGATTTATCCATATTGCGTTTATTCCAACAGAGGAAGCGCCTTTGATATCGCTGCTCAGCGAATCCCCAATATGTACAACCTCTTTCGCAGATAAGCCTGTATTCTCTAATGCAAATTCAAATAATTCCTTTCTTGGTTTATATGATTTTGCATCTTCGCTTGTAAATACTTCTACAGGCTTTAATCCATGAACTTTTATTGCTTGTAAGATATCTGCCCGATCAATATTTGACACGATATAAACAGGTACCGGACAACTTTCAAAAAACTGTTTTGATTCCTCAAAAATAGGTGGTTTTATCCAATGCTCAAACATCAGTTCACTCATTGCCCTTGCATCAGCAGTTGAATGAAAATGTTGTATTGTTTTTTGCAAAGATTGATATTCTAACTGTCTTTGCGTTTCAAAGGAATCACCATAAGCGGAAATAAATGCTGTTTGAAATGCTTTCCACCAATAGGAATCAATTTCCGATAGATTCTTTGCAATGCCGGTATCGAATATTTCTTGTGATATTTTCCGAACAATATCTCCATCTTCATGGACCACTGTTCCATAAAAATCTATAAAGACTGCTTTAATCATCTTAGTAGGAACCTTTCTTTAGATCCTTAGTAATTAAACTCCGCTGAATCAATGGCTTCCCATGTTTTATCAGAAATCATAAATGCCAGCATATCAAGCTTTTCTACAGGTACATAGAGAATACCTGTAATCAGATCCTCATAAAACTTGGCGATAAGCGGCATTGCATCGCCGTCTTCAAATTTGAGAAGGGCTTTGCCAAGTGCAGCTATTATAAATGGCGGATAACCGATAGCGATGCAAATGTCCTTCATATTTTTTGATTTCGTTGCTTTCATTACAGCTTCGTGTGCAACGATTCGTGCTTTCTCCCATCCATTATTGAGGTTATCTTCCATACATTTCATAAATAAACTATGTTTTAAACCTGCTAAATAAGCAGCCCGAAAGGTCATAGCATCCGGATAACAGATACAAGGTATCCGTTTGCAGATTCCATTCCCTGATGCTTTTGTAAACTGCTTGCGCCAATCGTCAAATAATTTATGTAAATCGGTATGCTGCCAAGACTGAATCGGGCAGCATACATAATCAGGAGCATCGTCGTATTCAACCGCTTTCTCAGGCAGCAGCGCTACCTGTTTCACGATAAAATTTTGTTTTTGGTATATGATTTTACCATATGGTCTCCAATCATTCGGCTCAACTTTCATTATGTGTCCTCCATTGCTTTTTCAATAGAATTATGATACCATAACTGCAAAGGAATTATGGTAAGTTTATGCCCATTCGGGCACGTATAAAATCTATCGACATTATACTATGAAAAAAGAAAATTGGAAAGGGGATTATTTTATGAAACGATATGTTATGTCTGCATAGCATTGGCTATTGCAATGAAAATGAAATTGTTATAGCCAATGCGATTCCTAAAAAAATATGAATTTAGGGAGGCAGACATGGGCTATATAAGAGCAGAAGAAATTCTGCCCGTTGAGGTAGTGGAACTGATACAACAGTATGTTGACGGAACAAACATCTATATTCCAAGAAAGCAGGAAAACCGGCAGGAATGGGGAACCAAAACCGCATACAAATATGAACTGCAGATCAGGAATGATTTCATTTATAAAGAGTATTTGTCCGGCGCGACAATTTCCGCGTTGGCAGAAAGCTATTTTTTATCCGAAAAAAGCATACAACGGATTATCAGACAAAAAAGAGTATCAAATGTGAGCTGACAGAAGTTGGCTCATATTTTTTTATAAGAAAGTTTAAGGTAGGTATGCTTGTAAATCTTTGTTAAACTATAGATAAATCGATAGGAAAGGAGCTTGATTTATGACAACACCCGTTTACTTTGCATAGCGCGGCTATTGCAAATATTTAAAAAGGTAATAAGGAATGTAATAGCCTGCGCATCAAACTATAAATGATATAGGAGATGCAAATGAGTTATTTAAAGAAAATTGAATTTGAAATGATACAACAAGAATCTTTTTTTGTGATTCGAAACTGTTCCAAATGCGGGAAAAAGACACATTTTAAAAACACAAAAAAATTCCGCGTTAATGCCAATGGGAATAAATTGGACGTTTGGTTGATCTATCAATGTGAGCAGTGTAAGCATACGCTTAATCTTGCAATTTATGAGAGGCAAAAAATATCTTCCATACCAAAGGATGAATACGAGCGCTTTTTAGACAATGATGAGCAGCTTGCAGAACTGTATGGGAAAAAGATGCAATTGTTTCAGAAAAACAAAGCAGTTATTGATTTAAACAGATTACATTACGACTTTGTAAAGCTGCATGAAACAACAGAAAACAGCGATTGTAACGAGCGGATTTTACTGCAAATACATAATGCTTATGAACTAAAAATACGCCCCGAAAAACAAATTGCCGTGGTTTTAGGATTGTCCAAAAGTCAGGTTCAAAAAATGATACAACAAGGAGAAATCGAACTGATAAATGTTACTTCACAATGTGTGTCTGCTTATGTAAATCTTATTGTATGTTATATACAATAACCGTTATAATAAGATTAATACCTTAAATAAAGAAATTGGAGCATGCGAAATGTCAGATATTAAACCAATATCTGATTTGAGAAATTATACAGCAGTTGTGAACAAAGTATCCTATGGAAACAGAGTTTATCTTACTATGGAAAGAATAACATAATAGGAACGGGAGAACGCAGTTTGTGCGTCCTCCCGTTTAGTTCATTAAAATGGCTGATTTTATAGAGTTCTCCAAAATGGAGAGCCATTCTCCCGCTTGGAGGTTGCTTGTAAGATTATACTGATATATACTTTCAATACAGCGCTTGGCTGTAAGAATAACATCTGTGGTATTACTGGGAGGTAAAGTGATGGATCAAATTAAAATCGAAAAATTCATCTCAGATATGAGGAGAAAGCAAGGTATGACGCAGAAGCAGCTGGCAGAGCAGCTCAATGTGACAGATAAGACTGTATCCAAGTGGGAGACCGGATACAGACTGCCGGATGCCGCGATTCTTTTAGAACTCAGTTCCGTGCTGAAGGTAGATATTAACGAGCTTCTTGCGGGAGAGGAATTTTTACCCAAAGAGCTTTCACAGGAAGAATATGAAAAAAAGACCGAGCGCAGTATTGTTGGTCTGGTCAGCGAATTGAATGAAATTGACAAGCGAAGCAAGAGTAAGAGCATTGGTACGATTGCAGGCATTTCACTGATTGGTCTGGCTCTTTTGCTACTCTTTACTTCGTCGTTGCGAGAGGGGAGATTCCTCGATATTATTGATATGCCAACTCTGATTTATCTGCTCGGACTGAAATTTTCTGTTCTGTCTATTTCCGGCTGGTTTCATGACTATCTGAATGTCTGGAAAGCGTGCTTGCTCGGAAAGGTTATACGGATGGTCACAAATAATTTGGATCAATTTGTACAGGGGGGCAACGCATATGGAGACTATATGCTTGTCCTCTCAAACGGAACAGATAAATGGGAATACGCAAAGGAATTGGCGGAGAAATATAATGGACAGTTTTCTTTCATCGCATCAAAGTCAAACGGAGAAAATATTTCAGGCGCTCTGAAGCCTGCTGTCTGGACCATTTTGATGTTCCTGCTTCTTGTTACAATCTTGACCACCGTAAACCTAACCTTTATTTTAATCCGGCGGGAACAGCGGCTTATTGGTTTGCTGAAAGCCCTGGGAATGACATCCTGGCAGATCCTAAGGATTTATTCATGGAGGAATTGTTTGTCGGCCTTAGTGGGGACCAGTCTGGGGATTGTACTTGGGATATTCGTGACCCCCGGTTTGCTGACTCCATATGCCATTACGGAATTTCCATTTATAAATTCTCTGACAGGAATGGTAATAAGTTTTGCTTTGCTCCCGCACTGTATGCTCCTAAGTACATCCGCAGTTATAAAAGTAATCAGTACAGTATCTGTAAAGCAACTGGTGAGTGAGTGAATATTATCCTCCTTGGGAGCCATCAGTTTCACGCTTGAGAGGAACCCCAGATACAAGATATAGCGCTACTGCCCCTGCCGCTTAAAAATGCGACAGTATTTCTGTTAAAAATGTGAAATCACAATCGGAATGGGTGGAGATTATATTTTCTGATATATGGTAAAGGTGAGTGAGATAAGTTTATGAAAGAAAGCTTAAAAAATTTTTATAGATATAATGCATCAGATGAAGAATTATTGACGTATATTCGTATCAATGCCGGTAGATGGAATGAGAACTCATTTCTTCAAATGAAAAAAATAATCAAAGAAGTAATGAAAGATTATAAGAACGAAGATTGTTATCCAAAAGTATTTGTAAGTTATTTTGTTACAAATATACCATCCATTATCAATATTTTGTCCGATTTTAAAGGTTGTACAGATGAAGAAATTCGAGAAGGTTACACGGAAGAAATGTATTTAAGCATGATTGCTGAAAAGATAAAAGAATTAAAAAATCTTCACCTTGAATTTATACATTCTTTATCTGAACAATATGAATTATGGGTTCAAGATATTTTTGATTAAATGGAATAACATATTATTTTCTCATATTCCGGTTCCAGTATCAGCTCCAGCCGTATAGCCAACGATTGTTTATAAAATTCTTTTCTGACTGGGCTGCAAGCTTTGTCAGGAAGTTCATCAATCAGATGATAGAAATTTTCCAAATTTTCTTTGATTTTCGGAACATTTTTCACAATAGCTTGCCGCAGTTCGGGAATATCTAATTTTATGATATCTTTTGAAAGGAAGGGTTTACCTTCCTTTCCGAATACTGTAATTCCGTTCACAATGCTGTCTTTCATGATATTTTCGGACTTCATCATCCGTTCTAACCTGCTGTCAGGTGTTTTGCCATTAAAGGAACCGCCATTGTCAAAAATAGGAGCCGGACGGTCAGGGTGTCCGGGGCTTCTGATGATTCCCCAGTTGCCGTTATTCCGGTCACTGTTGTTGATAAAAATATCTACGACCAGCATATCATAAAATAGTTCTTTCAGGCCATCAACATTTGTCAAGATTTCGTTATGCTCTAAATGCAGCAACAGTTCTTCAAAATTAACAACATGTGTCGAGCCAGTACTGTTAAAATCGCGTTCCAATATTGTTGCAAGCTGCTCATTAATAGCATTTTTAATCGCTCGTATCTCTATGAGCCTTTCTCTGGCAGTATCATCAATAAAGTCCTTGCACGCAACAGCAATCTTATTTTTTCTTTCTACCAGCATTGTTTCGTGTACGGAATAGCCGAGAAGTTCATAAATATGGCTTCCCAGATATTCCGAAACGGGGTCATTTGTATAAGACATCTCTTCGTGTCGGGACAAGTAGGAAGCATTTTTAGGGTATTTGACAATCCAATCCTGTCCATCAATAATCAATCCGTCTTTGAAGCCGGATGCTCCTGTGTATGTTCCATGTTTTTCACTGTAAGGTGCATTGTCTACATTACGAATGTTCATAACAGATACCTTCTTTCCATCGCTTCCCATTGTTTTTTTGTCAGATGACCTTGGACATAAGCCTCTTTACAGAGCGTATCAAGGAAATATTCTGCAAGATTGCCGTATAATCCATAATTATCTTGCAAATCTGCTTCTTCACACATTTCCATAACATTTTTTACATCTCTAGGTACGTTAAAATCAATTTTTACTGTATCATCTATATAATGATAGGTTGTTTCCATGATCGGTTCTCCTCTTATAAAGAAGTTGTTTGTATTTTTCCTATTGTAAATATTATATCAAATGTTTTATACTGAAACAATGAAATTGGACAGTTTTTATTTTGTTCTTTGCAAATGCAGAAGTCCTTCTTTTATAAGAAAAATATCCTAAACACAAGATGTTTTGCCTGTTACGGCCAAAACACGCTGTGTTATATATCATTCATTCCTAAAAAATGGATGAAAATACATATTGCAGATACTGTAATTAAATATTTTGATTACAATGACGAATGACATTATCGCAGATTGCCAGAATTAGTGAATATGGAAATTCCGGAAGTAATGAATGAAATGCTCGAAATCAATAAAGCATCAGATCAAGAAGAGATTCTTGAATGCATAGAAGATTTCCAATAAATTTTGAATTATGAGGGAGAAATATGATGACCGCAGAAGAAGTTTTTTATGATTTAAACCAAAAGTATGGAGAAGAATTTAATTGGAGAATGCTTCCTCTTACAGATAAGGGCTTCGTTGAGGAATTAATGAAAGAGTTAGGTCAAGAGCATCCTATATTTGAAAAAAGCGTCTATACAGTTGCGCGAAGTGATTCAAATGATGATGTTTTATATCTCCTTTGCGGGGATAGCCGAGGAGATGTATATCGGATTTATCATTTGACTTATTCTAATATAAATACAGAGGGTTATCCTCGATATGAGGAGTTTGTAGGTATTCAAGCGGTAAAAGAATATATTGAAGAACAATTTATCAATGAATATTTATAAATAGCAAATTTAGATTAGCACAAAATTATAAAAAATAGGGCACTGTCCCTTGATTCTTGCTTATTACCATAATTCCATAGGATCCTCCGTATCTATCCACATCTGCATATTGCTCTCAAGGTAAAGACGAGCATATTCTAATGGTTTATCAATAGCAAAGCATTTAAGGTGCATTCTAACATTTTAAGGCAGAAAAAGTTGCCAATAGCGAAGATGTTTTTGCAATATCTGAGAGGTTGATAAAACAAAATATGGAGGCATATGAAGTTCTTGCAAAATGATTATATTAAGCAAAGAACAAATATTAAAGCTTCATGAAAGTTTGATAAATGCTACTGGTGGAAGCGCTGGTATTTGCGATGAAGGAATGTTGGATATATAAGTTTTTAGCATATGAAAGTAAAATCCGCTTATTGCACAAATTTCATTTATGTAATGGGATATAAAAAGCGATATGAAGAAAATTAATTATTTATATTTTATAATTATAACATTGATGTGGTTAGGGGTAGATAAACTGTTGTCTATATTAACACCTTATCATCCGGCATGGCTGCTGTTATTGCCTGCTTATAGCTGTTGGTATATCGTATCAGCGCCTCTTTTTTATTTCATCAGGAAAGGAAAAGGGGTCAAGAGTGAGTTTATAGCTTCTTATTATGTACAGACGCAATGGACCACATTTTGGATTGATTGCTCAAACAAAGAGCTGGCATATTTGTGTATGTTTAATCCATTCAGAATACATTACATGCCGTTAAATACTATTAATAACGCAAAGATAGAAGTATATTATTCAAAGAACAAAGAGTATATTTATTTTGTAAATTGTAGTTTTGATATTAAGGGTAAACGGAATAAAATCCGCGTGGATACGAGTGGGCGCGGTCATGTATTCAATACAGAAACAAATGGAAAAGAAGTTATTGACAAGGCACAGAAATTTGTGGATTTATTAAATGGAGACTATGAACTATAAAGTTGTTAAATACAAGGAAATACAGAAATGATTACAGGTGCAATTCTTGAAAATGGAGAGATTGGATACACATATCTTAAAAATTTATTTCATGTAATGGATAATTTCCAAAAAAATTATAATTGGCTTATAACAGATTGTGAAGCTTATCCTAAAAGGTTGGGACATCGTATTCGTATTGTTCAGTCAAAATATAATAACTATGCTTGGATAAACGGAGAAGAACTGACCAATATTGTAAATAGAGATGATTTTCAATGGATTTGGGCAGTATTATCCGGATTTGACAAGAATATTTCAAAAGCTGATATTCTTAAATATGAATTGCCTTATGCAGATGGCTATAAAGGGTTTTGGGAAGAAAACATAACAATACAACATCCTTTGGCATCTATTGAGTTGGTGGCATGGGATAGTAGTTGTACATTACTAATTAGCAAGCATCTTTCAATTATAAAAAAATTTAGAGAAGCGTTTCCTTTGAGTGAGGATTTAAAAAAATATAACGGATCCTATTAAATGAACTTCTGAAAATAAAAAGGAGTAAAATGACAACGATTAAACTTGATTCCATAACATTCCGATTAAAAGAACCTCACGATTTTAGCTGGCTTAAAAAATACGGCAAAGCTGATTTCTTCTTTTAGAATCTCACCAATATAATCAATTCCCTCCTAGTAACACACTCTTTTAACCGACTGAATTATATCATAACTGCTTAACAAGTGACAAGTTATGGTATAAAAAAGAAAAACTTGGAAAAATTGATTGACAAAACAAAATAGATTGTGTACAATCTAATTAAGTTTTATACAATTAAATAGCAAACAATTTAAAAGGAGGTAAGATATGGACATTTATGGTTATTCTGTAAAGGCACAGGACGGCAGTGAAGTTTCACTTGCAGATTATCAAGGCAAAGTTCTTTTGATCGTAAACACGGCCACAGGTTGTGGTTTTACGCCGCAATATGAAGGATTACAGGATTTGTATGAGAAGTACCAGTCACAGGGGTTAGAAATCCTTGACTTTCCCTGCAATCAGTTTGGACATCAGGCGCCCGGAAGCGACGAAGAAATCACAGACTTTTGTCAGTCACGATATGGTGTAACCTTTCGGCAATTTAAGAAAATCGAGGTAAACGGAGAAGGCGAAGAACCCTTGTACACATTCTTAAAATCACAAAAGAAAGGCGTCATGGGCAATCAGATTAAATGGAATTTTACGAAATTTTTAGTTGATCGAAAAGGAACCGTCGTTGAACGTTTTGCCCCCACAGTTACACCGGAAAAGATAGAGGAACAAATAAAAGAACTGTTATAAAATTAAAAAAATGAAAGGATGATACGATGAATATTTATGATTTTACTGTAAAAAATGCAGAGGGTGTTGAAATTTCTTTAAAGGACTATGCCGGAAAAGTGATCTTAGTCATTAATTCCGCAACAGAGTGCGGTTTTACGCCGCAATATGATAGTTTACAGGATCTCTTTGAAAAGTACAGCGACGAGGGATTTGTCGTTTTGGATTTTCCATGTAACCAGTTCGGACATCAGGCGCCCGGAAGCGATGAGGAAATTGTAAGTTTTTGCGATTCCACGTATGGCATTACATTTCCGATTTTCTCTAAAACAGAAGTAAATGGCAGTAACGAAAACCCGCTCTATACTTATTTAAAATCACAAAAAGGTTTTGCGGGATTTGATCCGGAGCACCCTTTAACACCCATGCTTGAAAGTTCTTTGGAAAGAACCGATCCGGATTATGCCAAAAGCAGTGATATTAAATGGAACTTTACAAAATTTCTCATTGACCGGCAAGGGAATGTCGTAGAACGTTTTGAGCCTACTACAGAGATAGCGACAGTGGAAGAACAGATCATAAAGCTGTTAAAACCGAAAAAGGTTATGGAATATACATATAAAACACACGATACCTGCTCTAGCGAAATAAAACTCAATATTGATGGAAATGTGATTACAAACATTTCTTTTACAGGGGGATGTAACGGAAATCTGAAAGCGATACCGCTTCTTGTGGATGGCTGGACAGTAGAAGAAATTGAGAAAAAATTATCGGGCGTAATTTGCGGGCGCAGACCAACTTCTTGTGCAGATCAGCTTGCGAAGGCTTGCAGAGCGGCATATGAAGAACAGAAAGAGAGGATGCAGGCATGAAAGTAGAAGTAAGGTATTACACAAGATCAGGGAATACAAAAAAGCTGGCAGAGGCAATTGCAAAAGCAGTTGGAGTAGAGGCAAAGACAGTTGATGAACCGCTTCGGGAAGATGTTGACGTATTGTTTCTTGGCAGTTCGGTCTATGCATATGGAGTAGACGACAATGTGAAAAAGTTTATTTCAAATATTAATGTAAAGGTAGGTAAGGTTGTAAATTTCAGTACGGCTGCTTTAGTAAAATCCACCTATAAGCAGGTAGGAAAGCTCCTTGCAGAAAAAGGAATTAAGCAGGCAGAGGAAGAATTTTACTGTAAAGGTTCTTTTAGTTTTATGCATAAAGGAAAACCGGATGAAAAGGATTGCATGGCGGCTGCAGTATTTGCAAAAAAAGTCATATCGTGATAAATTATGTAGCATAAAATGATATTGGGGGATTGCTATGCAAAAGAATAAATATGACTGCTTAAAACTTGAAAATCAGTTATGCTTTCCGCTCTATGCTTGTTCCAAAGAAGTAATAAGAAGATATAAACCTTATCTTGACAAGCTTGATCTGACATATACCCAGTATATTGCAATGATGGTAATGTGGGAGAAAAAAGAGGTAACTGTCAAGGAGCTTGGAGAATGTCTTTATCTGGATTCGGGTACGCTTACTCCTCTGTTAAAGAAACTTGAAGAAAAAAATTATGTGGTACGAAACCGCTCTAAAGAAGATGAACGTAATCTGATTGTTTCCGTTACAGAGGAAGGTGAGCGTCTAAAGGAACAGGCAATTCAGATACCTGAGAACCTGAGCGCTTGTGTTAATATGGAACCGCAGGAAGCGCAGCAACTATACCAGCTTCTGTATAAGCTGCTTGATGGGTTATCTTAACACGGAAAAGAATTATTTATTATATTTTTTGAAAAAACGTGAAGAAGGCAGACACAGGCGATGCATGGGATGTGCTACAAAGAGGCTTTATGAAGACTCCATATAAACCTCAAGTTACCCAGAACCAACGCAAACAAAACAAGGATTTGACCTCCCGTTATTACCGGAGAGCATCTCACTACGGAACGCTTGCGTTCTGGTGCATATCCCACGATGATTTTGTCGCCGACTATTTCACCATAAGCAAGTTCCACTTTTGCCTTTGCCACTGCCTTGCCTTGTTCCATTACAACCACCCGTACACGACGCGAAGTGCTAGGTTGTATATACGCCTCCCGTAACTCATATGCAGATTTATGGGGAAGGTAATGAAACAAATAGGTGCGGTTATTTGCCAGAAACACGATCAGCAAAAGAAGGATACTGGTTAAGATATTTTTTTGGATAGCTTTTATGGTTTTTTCATCATTCCACATCGTTTAAATCTCCAACAAATCGGCAAAGCCTATAGCTTCAGTTTGTGTTGCGTTAAAATAATATTCGAAAGGTATCTAATCATTATGAAACATACAGCACATTGTGTCAAGTAAGGCGCGCAAAATCCAAAAATCCAAAAACTGAAATATTGTATGTAAAATTATCCCAAATTTATCCCATAGCAAGTTATTTCTGGACGCAGATGGTTATTCTTGGTACAATTAATGATGCCAGACAATCTATTTTAGAAAATGTAAGGGAATAAAAAGAATGAAGAAGAAAAACTTGGAAGTGATGTTAGTAATATTACTGATTTTTATAAGCATTACAGGCTGCACACCAAAAAGCGCCGAAAGTGAAAACGATATAAAAACCGTAGAGCGTATCATCAATGAGCGTGCATCAAACGTTGACATCGGCGCGGAAACAGAGGACGACGAGCAAATTCCATCTCAGGCAAAGCCAGAAGATATCATCCAAAATTGGGATAACATGACATATGGGGATACTGTTCTAATGCGACAGGCACAGGCGGATCATGTGTGCATCGTGGTTCAACCTTCCGTATTGAGAAAATATAGCTTTTATTATTATATTCCCGAAGGTGAAGATCAGAAACAGCTTTTGGAATTTATGGAGGCCTTGCCGCTGGAAGAAAAGTCCTATGAGGGAAAATGGGAAGGAATGAAAGAAAAAGGCTGGCAGATTTCCTATCAGGATATGTGCTTTATGGTGTTTGAAGGAGGATATCTGGAGTATAGCTATATGGACGAAGAAACGGGAGAGCTTATGGAATATTTTGTAGAGGCTCCCAATTTATGTGGGTATATACAAAATATGCTGCAGGAAAAGTTAAATTATAATGTGTTTAATCCGGCCGATATTGAGAATATTGTATCTGCAAAACTGGACGTTTGCAGTAGAAATACAAATGATACATTTTACAGTCAAACGATAACGGATGAGGAAACACTGCAGCTATTTGAAGACTGGTTTGGAAACGCGGAATACATTTTGGGTGGTGCGGACTGCGGCAATCAAGATGCCTGTTTGGAGCTGACACTGGCTGACGGAGAAGTTGTTCGCTTATCGGTTGCGACAGACAGCTGCTCCAATTTCGGCATCAACGGAATATACTATGATTACCGTCCGGCATCTAATTGGGATAACAGGGAATTTTTTGAGTGCTTTGATGCAATCCCTTGGGAGTGGGATTAAATCATTGCTTGTAAAATGCCTCAATTGCCCGTGCAAAAAATTCGGCTGCGCCCTCCCCATACTTTTCATCTATTTTTGATTTCATTAACGCTCCCCGATAGCTATGTGCAATAGAGAGCATTAGCCCTTCTTCATTTTTGATCTGGCTAAACTGTTTCATTGCAAATCCATATTCGCCGATAAGCTCCTTGACCTCGAAAGAATCCACGGGACAATCGCGTTTGCTGATTAGCTTTTCTAAGATTGCGTCCAGTCGTTTATCGTAGCTATCTGCAACCTCTTTGCTGACAGGATTTTTTGCGACAGATAGATACTTGTCTTTTCCGCCGTACCATTCAACCACTTTTGCGTAGCTTTTTTGCATTTTTTCCGAGGACACCACCTCTATATAATGCTTTTTCCATTGTTCCATATTTCCGAACTCCTGTATTGCATGGTTTCTGATATCCTCCGGCATATGTTCAAACATCGCCTGAAATAGTTCTTCGATTTCTGTTTTGTCAAAAACTGCAAAATCCATTTTATTCTCTCCTTTCAAAATGCTGTCAATGCTTGCAATCAAACGCTCCATGCGTTCCTTTTTTGCGATGAGCATTTTTCGCTGCATTTGTAAAATCTGGTTTTTATCAAGAGCAGAGTTTTCCATAAGGGCTTTGATTTCTTTGAGTGGAATATCAAACTCACGAAAGAACAAGATTTGTTGTAATATTTCTAAGGCTTTATCGTCATAAAGCCGGTATCCCGCTTCGCTTTTCTGCGTCGGAGCAAATAATCCGATTTTGTCGTAATAGTGAAGCGTCCGTGCACTGATACCTGTCAGTTCTGATATTTGTTTTACAGTCATCATAGCGATTATCCTCCCTGTTCCTGATATAGACACTATAATCTATAACGTTGCGTTAAGGTCAATAGAATTTTGAAAAAATATTTGTCATCAAGTAAAATGTTGAAGATGTCGTTTGGTTTGTATATAATAAAATGAAACTGAAAATATTTGGTGAATCTGTTTTTTACATAATGAATCATTTTAGCACAAAGACAGAATTTGGGAAGGCGGTATTCTGAAAAAAGAGCCGCTAATGCAAAACATTATATAAGAGGTAACAATCCTATGATAAAAGCAGTTATATTTGATATGTACGAAACACTTATCACACATTTTCAAAGTCCTCTTTATTTTGGTGCGCAGATGGCAGCAGATGCCAGAATATCGGAACAAAAATTTCTAGAATTATGGGAGCCGACGGAAAATGACCGAACAATAGGAAAATTGACATTAGAGGATGCACTTGAAAACATTTTAAAAGAAAACAGGTGTTATTCTAAAGAGCTGTTCAATCGAATTGTTCAAAAACGGATCAAAGTAAAAGAAGAATGTTTTAACCATTTGCACGAGCAAATTATTCCTATGTTACGCGGCTTAAAAGAAAAAAGAATTCAAATAGGACTGATAAGCAATTGCTTTTCGGAGGAGGCAACGGTCATTCGAAAGAGCATTTTGTTTCCTTATTTTGATGCGGTATGCTTATCCTATGAACAAGGTTTAAAAAAACCCGACATAGAAATATACAGAAGATGCATCGATAAGCTGAATGTCGAGGCGGACGAATGCTTATATGTCGGCGATGGAGGCAGTTCTGAATTGGAAGCGGCAAAATCAATCGGAATGAAAGCCGTTCAGGCAGTGTGGTACCTGCAAGACGGAACCGGTCAACCTTGTGGAAGAAAAGCAGACTTTGAACAAATGGAAAATCCGATGGATATTTTAAAGAAGATTTAACAAAGGTTACACAAAAGAGAGGCCGGTACACTGATATGATCTATTTATCTCATTTTGAGTTTCCAGGCAGAGAAAGAGAATACGATTTTACAATGAGGCTAAAACGTACTTGCTATGATACGATATATCCCTTTCTAATCCTGTCAGAGCATCAGTTGAAAATGCTTGATTTTGAGGAAGTGACAATTCTGTATGGCGGGAATGGTTCGGGAAAGACGACTGCATTAAATGTGATTGCGGAGAAGCTTGATCTTGCGCGTGATACATTGTATAACCGCTCAAATTTTTTTGAAGATTACACGAATATGTGTTCGTACAAAACAGTCGGAAAAATCCCGAAGGACAGCAGAATCATCACAAGCGATGATGTGTTTGATTTCATGTTGAATCTGCGGAGCATCAACGAGGGGATTGACCGAAAACGCGAAGAACTGTTCGAGGATTATCTGGAAGCAAAATATTCTCATTTTCAAATGCATTCACTGGAGGATTACGAAACGCTGAAAAAGGTAAATTCGGCGCGCCGCAGCACACAATCAAAGTTCGTTCGCAATAATCTGCAGGATAACGTGCGGGAACATTCCAACGGGGAAAGCGCATTTCTCTATTTTGCGGATAAAATAAAGGAAAATGGTTTATATCTGTTAGATGAGCCGGAGAACAGTCTATCGCCGGAAAAACAACAGGAATTACTGCGATTTTTGGAGGATTCTGCCCGCTTTTTCCAATGTCAGTTTGTGATTGCCACACACTCACCGTTTCTGCTTTCCATGAAGGGAGCAAAGATTTATGATCTGGACGAGGAAATAGTTGATGTAAAGCGTTGGACGGAACTTGGCAATGTGCGGGCATATTATGATTTTTTCAAGAAATATGAAAGGGAATTTCAATAAACGATGAAACAAATACGGAAATTCGCTGTTTTCCTGTTGACATTCCTGTCAGGAAGTAGTATGATAAGTCGAAACGAAGTTCCCATGAGGGAGTAGCATGCACATAAAATGTGTAGCAAGTCAACATACTGACCGTAATGCGGTCTGGCTTGTTTTAAATTGCAAGACTCATGTATAACTGTGAAGCTATACATAGAGTCTATATTTTTTGAAGATAAGACTTAAGTATAGCCGTTTGGTTGTGTTTAAGTCTTTTATTATGCACAGGGGCACCCAAAGGAGGAGGAATCAAAAATGGAATGGAGCATGATGTTTGTCTTTAACAGTATTTTGCTGGGTGTAGGGCTTGCTATGGATGCTTTTTCGGTATCGATGGCAAACGGCTTAAATGAGCCGAAAATGAAAAAAAGTAAAATGTGCGGAATTGCGGGTGTGTTTGCAGGATTTCAGTTTGCAATGCCTATGATTGGCTGGATTTGCGTTCATACGATCATCCAATATTTTACGGCTTTCGGGGCGTTTATCCCTTGGATTGCGCTTATTCTTCTTGCGTACATCGGTGGTAAAATGTTGTATGAGGGTATTCGAAACAAGGATTCGGAAGAAGAAAAGTCAAGCCTTGGGATTGGAGCGCTGTTGATACAAGGTGTTGCCACTTCCATTGATGCATTATCTGTTGGCTTTACGATTGCCGAGTACGGTTGGCTTATGGCGTTTGTTGCCGCGCTGATTATTGCGGTTGTTACGTTTGTGATTTGTATAGGGGGATTGGTGATCGGAAAGAAATTCGGAACAAAACTGTCCAATAAAGCACAGATTCTCGGCGGCGTTATTTTGATTGTGATTGGTATTGAAATTTTTATTACGGGAGTTTTCTGAGGAGGGAGATTTTCTTAAAACAGAGGACTTTATTTAAAATTATACAAAGCATTGCATGAAATTTTATTGAATTTTCAAGAAAATCCGACTATACATCTCATTTCCAAAGGAATATAATATAATTGGTTAGATTAGACAAACATATTTCTTTAAGTTTGCTTATAAGTTACTGTTCAGACAGGAATTAGCATTTACTGCAAATTATGGCTTTACAAGCCACGTGAGAAAACGTACCGCAGCCAAGTAAAAATCCATCACCGAAGGTGATTTTGCATGGATTTTTACCTGTTACTGGAACGGAGTGAACAGTAACGCTTATAAAGGGGCACTGCGGAACAACTACCGCAAAATTAAAATTACGGGCAAAGGAGATGTTACAATGACAAAGGAACAGTATAGGCGCGCAAATAAGGTTGTATTTCCTATTATGGTATTGATTTTGGGATATCTGTTATTTGCGATGGGGGCGCTTGCGTTGACGAAGTCGGATTCCGCAGGTTGGTATACCTATGTGGAAATGCTGGCTTCACTGGCCGGATTGATTCTTGTGGTGGTTATGTTTTTGACAAAGCAGGATACCAAGCTCTGCGGAGTTTGTATGATGGGTGCAGGGGCATTTGTATACATAGTGTTCCGGCTTATCGGCACTTCGGAGGGGACGAGCATTTATGGATACCCGATTCTGATAGCAAGCATGATGTATCTTAATGTAAAGATGGTCATTTGGGGAAACAGCGCTATTGTAGGTGCAAATATTATCAGGGTATTAATGCATCTTGACAAACTGAGCGGTTCGGATGGAGAGGAAATGATCCTCAATCTGATTGTCAGCTTTCTTGTGGCATATGTATCGCTTAGTATAACAAAGCTTTTGGTGAAATTTAACGAAGAAAATGCCGACGAGATCATGGAAGCCGCAGAGAAACAGAAAGAAAGCAATGCAATTATGGTTACGGTTGCCGACAATATTATTAAACATTTTAGTGAGGCGATGGAACATTTCAATACATTGACGGATAGTCTCAACAATAGCCATGAATCTATGGAAAACATTGCGGGCAGTACGGAGAGCACTGCGGAGGCAATACAGGATGAGGCAGTGCTCTGCGGTCAAATCCTTGGACAGGCTGATCAGGCGGGTGAGGCTACCGAGTCCATGATATCGGCTTCAGAGCGTGTAAGCAGTACTGTGGACAGCGGCGCTTCTTCCGTACAGGAGCTTGGCAGACAGGCAGACAATGTCAGCAGCAGTAGTAAGGTTGTAGAGGAAGTCATTGCGGAGCTTACTTCTAAAGTACAGAAAGTGAGCAGTTTTGTTGACACGATCATCAGCATATCAAATCAGACAAATCTGCTTGCATTGAATGCTTCTATCGAAGCGGCCAGAGCCGGTGAAGCAGGAAAAGGCTTTTCGGTAGTGGCAGATGAAATCAGGCAGCTTTCGGAGGACACAAAAGTAGCCTCAAACAATATTACGAGTATTATTCAGGAATTGAATAATGATACCAAGCTTGCAAATGAAAGTATCGAAAACGCGGTTGATTCCGTAACAAGGCAAAACGAGTTGATTGATGAGACGAAAGAAAAATTTGATCAGGTTTCGCAGGAGGTAAGTCTTCTTTCTCAAAATATTGACGAAGTGAAAGAGTGTATGGAACAGACGAGGAGACTCTCAAACAATATTTATGACAGTGTTTCACAACTCTCCGCTACAAGTCAGGAGGTTGCGGCTTCATCCAGTGAAGGCTTGGAAAATTCTAACATTACAGTTCGTCAGGTAGAGGAATGCAAAGGAATATTTGAGGCTATTTATGAACTTGCGAAGGAGTTGAAAAATTAGTAACATATATCGGAAAGCGATTACCAGCAAAATACTTAAAAGGGTTGTGTTTGCACAACTCTTTTTCTTATCAGTCATTATTCTCTTATCTCAAAGCCAAAGGAGAAGATAGAGTTGACTTTGCAAAGGGATGACTGCTGCAATCAGAAGGAAGCGGAAATCAAAGACAATATGAAGCAGATTAACGACAAATTGTCAGGTAGGAGCGAAAAAATGACATTGTTAGAAAAATATCAAAGATTTCTCGTAAATCATACCAAACCGGGAATTGAGCCCAAATCGCTGGATCTTTCAGCGGAGGGATGGAAATTGTTGATTAGAGAAAATCTTACGCCACTGATCGAAGAAAAATTGCAAATGAGGCAAATCGATGATTATATTTGGGCGTCGGAATATGCAGACGGCAGAAGAAAGGTTCTTTCACTTTTTAAAATAAATGATGCATTTGCAACCTTTCAATGGGGCTGGAATTTTGATTTTGTGCCAAGGATCACGTCGGGAAACAGGATTGTTTGGGCAAGAACGGATAAATCTGTGTATACGCATATTTTCGAGCTTTCGGAGGATTTTTCGGGATATGCTGTGCCAAAGAAGGAGAAAAAGAATCATTCTTTCAAATCACTTTTCGTAGTGAGAAACAAAAAGCAAAACGCAAGAGATATGACAATCATTTCAAGATATGGAATTGTTATCAAAAATCTTGAAAAAGCGTTGAATGAAAGAATAAAACAACACAAATCCGTCTTTCTTCATCTACTGCCGCTCATTATGGAATATTATGAGGCAACAGCGACTTATGAAGAAATCCTGATCAGGATTGAACAGGATATGCAGATCAATTACTATCGTTTGATAAACAGTGATAGCATGATTGTGTATCCTTTTATCGAAAAACATATGGGAATGCGAGAAAAAGCGCTTCGCGATTTTGAAGCGATTTCGTTTGCCGATGAGAAAATAAAAGCCAAACTTTTTGATTATTTAATCCGCTTAGGAGAAGATTGATTTTGTGTTTTGAATTATAATTAAGATTTGTTTTACATATGTAAATATGTAAAAGTAATTTGAGGTCCCGTTAAAATGAGAATAACTGACAAATTTGACAGGATATTTTGTGGATAAAATTGTAAAATGTATTTCTGAAATGTCAAAAATCGTACTTGTTTTCCTAATTTGCACTGCGGACATCAAATATTCATATATTCAAATCTTAACATCTAAAAAATCAAATCACAAAAGAAAGGACTATTCTATGGATATCATTCAAGAAAACACATTTCAAAACGCTACCGGTAAAATTGATTACACACTTATGAACGACTATATGTTCCGAGCAGTTTTACAGGAAAACAAAAAAGTTTTAAAAGGACTAATCTGTTCCTTGCTTCATCTGTCTCCCGAAATAATCAAATCTACGGTCATTTTAAATCCGATTGAACTTGGTAAAGGATATGATAGTAAAACCTTCGTTCTTGATGTCAAAGTCTTACTCAATGATGAAACAATCATTAATCTTGAAATGCAGGTCGCAAAACAGGATTTTTGGACGAACCGTTCTCTATCCTATCTTTGCAGTATCTTCCAAAATCTTGAGAGTGGTGATGACTATTCAAAGGTTAAGCCCGTCTATCACATCGGCATTCTAGATTTCTCTCCATTTCCCGACTACCCCGAATTTTATGCAACAAACAAAATGATAAACGTCAAAAAGCATTATATTTATAATGACAACTTTACTCTAAATGTGCTAGACTTAAATCAGATAGAACTTGCAACCGAAGAGGATAAAGCCTATAAAATTGATTATTGGGCGAAGCTTTTCAAAGCAAAGACATGGGAGGATATAAAGATGCTGGCACAAAATGATACTGTTTTTGAAGAGGCCTGTGAAACCGTTTATAAAATGAATCAAAATGATGAAGTTCGGTATTTGTGCGAGATGCGTGAAGAGGGAGAGCGCATTCTGCGAACTTATCAAAATATGCTTAAGAGAAGCGCTGATACGATTGCTGAAAAGGATATTGCGCTTGCAGAGAAAGATGCGGCACTAAAGGAGAGCGCTGCTAAGATTGCAGAGCTTCAAGCCCAAATAAAGGCACTGCAACAGTAATTTAGTAACGACGTGTAGGAAACGTAGAAAGGTGTCAAAAATGAAACCATATATCAACAATTACGCAGACATTTTAGAATTGTTGGACGAAAAAGTTGAAAGTATCAATTGGAATAGCTTTTATGAGGAAAGAAAACGCCCTGTTCCGTTTATTACACAAAATACAATGCCTGATGAAAATCTGGTTGCATTTTTGCACAGTCAAACTGGGATAAAATCCGCAATAGAATTTGGCTGTGGGGAAGGCAGAAATGCTATTTATATGGCAAAGCAAGGAATTAAAGTAACAGCCTACGACCTTTCCGCAGTAGCAATAGAGAATGCTAAAAAAATAATGACAGATGCGGGAGTCAACGTAAATTTTGTCTGCAAAGATGTCATCAAATCAAACATAACGGACAAAGTTGATTTCGTATATGACTCGGGAATGTTTCACCATTTATCACCACATAGAAGAATTACTTATATAGAGCTTGTCAAAAAAATCTTAAAATCCGACGGATATTTTGGTCTGACTTGTTTTTCCTGGGGAACAAATTGTGCAGATGAAATCACCGACTGGGAATACTACAATCATAAATTTAATGCAGGAGTGGCTTTTACAAAAGAAAGATTAATAGAATTATTTTTTCCTCATTTTGAAATTATCGAAATTCGAAACTATCAAAATGGCGTTCCGAATACCATTCAGGGATTAGAGTTTATGTGGGTTTGCCTGTTTAAAAGAACATAATCTACCGGAAGGTAAGTTGTATTTTGCCGGTAAATTGTGTATACTAAAAATTATTCGAATAGTTTAATAAGTTACAAAATAATGCATTTTCATTGTATCAAATTACGATCGGAGAATTATCTTGGACAAAAAATCATATAATTTACAAACAAATGACTATTATTCATTACTTAATTTGCATAAAATACTATTAGAACCAAATTTTTACCCGAATTCTGTATATGCGGAAGCCATAGGAATAATTTAGTGGACAAGACACGATGTACATACGAAATACTGAAACGAAAATGGAGCATACTGTGAAAAATAAATTTTTCACAGGGCAAATTTGTGCTTGCGCCCAAATTCGCACGTTACGCAAAAATGGAGGATTCTCATGAAAAGTCTGTTAAAGTACATAAAAGATTACAAAAAGGAAAGTATCCTCGCCCCTTTATTTAAAATGCTCGAGGCATCCTTTGAGCTGATGGTGCCGCTTGTCATGGCATCTATTATTGACCGCGGTATCGCAGACAATGATACGCCGCACATTATAAAAATGGGATTAATCCTTGTACTTTTGGCAGCAGTCGGCTTGATCAGCGCAGTGACAGCGCAGTATTTTAGCGCAAAGGCAGCAGTCGGATTTGCGACAAAGCTACGGTCGGCGCTGTTTTCACACATTCAAAGTCTGTCCTACACAGAGCTTGACACAGTCGGGACAAATACACTTATCACGCGCATGACGAGCGATGTGAACCAGCTTCAAAATGGCGTAAACTTGACGCTCCGATTATTGCTGCGATCTCCCTTTATTGTGTTCGGCGCAATGATTATGGCGTTCACAGTGGACGTAAAGGCCGCACTCATTTTTGTAGTGGCGATTCCGCTGCTTTCGATTGTCGTATTCGGTATTATGATCGTCAGTATGCCGCTCTATAAAAAAGTACAGGCAGCCTTGGACAAAATACTTGGCAGAACACGTGAAAACCTTGCGGGCGCGCGCGTAATTCGGGCATTTTGTAACGAAGAATCCGAAATTGCTGAGTTTGAGCAGGAAAATGAACTGCTCCTAAACACACAAGTATTTGTGGGAAAAATATCGGCGGCAATGAACCCCGTCACATATATCATTGTGAATATCGCGCTTGTAGTTCTTTTATGGACAGGCGCAATCCGCGTAGACAACGGCATTATCACACAGGGCGAGGTTGTCGCTCTCGTAAACTATATGTCGCAAATCCTCGTTGAGCTTATAAAATTAGCGAACCTCATTATCCAGCTTACAAAAGCGCTCGCGTGTGCAAAACGTGTGGAAGGTATTTTTGCCAAGACATCAAGTATGCGTGATGGTACTTTAGGGAAAGATGACACGAGTGTCATAAACAGTGAAACCGCTGAAAAGAATGCGGCAATTATCTTTGATCATGTAAGCCTTACGTACAGCGGAGGCGGTGATGAATCGCTTACGGATATCGATTTTACCGTGCAAAAGGGCGAAACCATCGGCATCATCGGTGGTACAGGATCGGGAAAAACTTCCGTGGTAAATCTTATTCCGCGCTTTTATGACGCGACAAAAGGGCGCGTCATGATAGACGGCTTTAATGTGAAAGACTACGAGATCTCCGTATTGCGTGGAAAAGTTGGTATCGTACCGCAAAAGGCAGTCTTATTTAAGGGAACAATAAAGGAAAATCTTCTGTGGGGAAATGAAAACGCCACAGCGGAAGATTTAGAGAAAGCGCTTGAAATTTCGCAGGCAAAAGAATTTGTGGATACAAAAGAAGGCAGATTGGACTTCCCGATAGCACAAGGCGGAAAGAATCTTTCAGGCGGACAAAAACAGCGTTTGACAATCGCCCGCGCCATTGTTAAAAATCCGCAGATACTAATTTTGGATGACAGCGCATCCGCGCTTGACTTTGCCACAGACGCAAAATTGAGACAGGCAATTAAAGGGATGGAAAGTGACATGAGTGTCATAATTGTTTCGCAGCGAGCCTCTTCCATACAGTACGCGGATAAGATTATCGTGATGGACGACGGAAAGATGGCGGGTATCGGCACACACGATCAGTTGCTTGCGGAAAACGAAATTTATCAGGAGATATACTACTCTCAATTTCCAAAACAAAACGAAAAGAAACACTAAGCTTGCAAAAGACGCAAGCTAAGAGTTTCTATATTTCGTTTCAAAGAAACGCAAGCGTTTCTTTATATTGAATGAAAACAGTACAGAAAGGAGCACTGTTTACAGGCATGAAAAACCAAAATAAAGGAATTCTGAAAAAGGTGCTGAACCATATCGGAAAATACAAATTTTTCCTGTTGTGTTCTATAGTATTAGCCGCGATTTCCGTCATACTTACATTATATATACCAATTCTTACAGGTAGGGCAGTTGACTGTATTGTGGGCGCGGGAGCGGTAGATTTTGCCGGACTTTTGGAAATTCTAAAAGAAATGGCAGTCATCATTATTCTTACCGCAGTCGTGCAGTGGGTTATGAACGCTTGCAACAACAAAATTGCCTATCAGGTTGTGCGCGACGTGCGTGACGAAGCGTTTAAAAAACTCGAAATCCTGCCGCTCAAATATATTGACGGACATTCACATGGCGATATTGTAAGCCGTATTATAGCAGATGTAGATCAGTTTTCGGACGGCCTTCTCATGGGATTTACACAGCTTTTTACAGGCGTTGTCACCATTATAGGCACACTGCTCTTTATGCTTTCCATCAATGTTTCGACGACGATTGTCGTGGTAATTCTGACACCGCTGTCATTTTTTATCGCGGGCTTTATCGCAAAACGTACCTTTAATATGTCAAAGCTTCAATCGGAAACAAGAGGCGAGCAGACCGCGCTGATCGACGAAATGATTGGAAACGAAAAAGTCGTAAAAGCATTCAGTCACGAGGACAAAGTGATTGAACAGTTTGATGAGATTAATCACAGGCTGGAAAAGGCGAGCGTAAAGGCAATTTTCTTCTCTTCACTGACCAATCCATGTACACGTTTTGTAAACAGCCTTGTCTACGCGGGCGTCGGAATTTTGGGCGCGTTTCTTGCCATCAAAGGACGCATCAGTGTTGGACAGCTTACCAGCTTTTTAAGCTATGCAAATCAGTACACAAAGCCTTTCAACGAAATTTCGGGCGTTGTGACGGAGCTTCAGACTGCGCTTGCCTGTGCGGGCAGAGTGTTTGAGTTTATCGAGGAGGAGCCTCAGATTCCCGATGCGCAGGATGCGGCTGTCTTGACTGCGCCAAAAGGGCAGATTACAATGGAAAATGTCAGCTTTTCCTATAATCCCGAGCAAAAGCTGATCTGCAATTTTAACTTGGAGGTAAAGCCGGGACAACGTGTCGCAATCGTAGGACCTACCGGCTGCGGAAAAACGACAGTCATAAATCTGCTGATGCGGTTCTATGATGTTAATAACGGAAGCATTAAAATTGATGGAACGGATATCAGAGATATGACGAGAAAAAGCTTGCGCGACAGCTTTGGAATGGTATTACAGGAAACGTGGCTGCACGCCGGCACAATCCGTGAGAATATTGTGATGGGCAAGCCCGACGCCACGGACGAGGAAGTCGTGGCAGCGGCAAAGGCAGCGCATGCCCACAGTTTTATCAAACGTCTGCCAAAGGGCTATGACACTGTGATTACCGAGGATGGCGGAAGCCTTTCACAGGGACAGAAACAGCTTTTGTGCATTACAAGAGTAATGCTTTGTCTGCCGCCAATGTTGATTTTGGACGAGGCAACGTCCTCGATCGATACGCGTACGGAAATTCGGATTTCACAGGCGTTTCACACCATGATGAAAGGGAGAACAAGCTTTATTGTGGCGCACCGTCTGTCAACGATTAGAGAAGCAGACATTATTCTTGTTATGAAGGATGGCAATATTATCGAGCAGGGTGATCACGAAACACTGCTGAAAAAGGAAAACGGTTTTTACGCGAACCTGTATGCAAGCCAGTTTAGCGCATAATGTTGTTTGGCGCTTGGAAAGGAGCATGATTTTATCAATGATCAATAATTATTTAAATGTTTCAAATTACAGTATAATAGGATTTTTGGGTGTTGTATTTTCCTATCTTGGCACATGTCTCCTGTTAGGCACAGGCATGAATAAACTTCCGCGTGACCACGGCAGGGCATACGCGCATGACGGTTCTATTTCCGCCGGAAAGCCGCGCGGTGCGGGATTTGTGTTTATTCTGGTTTTCGTGTTGGCGGTACTGCTTTTTGGCAATGTCGACAGAGAGATGGTGATCTATCTGATTTTGACTGTGGCAGCTATGATGACAGGCTTTCTTGACGACTGTGCAAAGGTTTCCTGGGGTGAATTGCGAAAAGGTCTGCTTGACCTTGTCATCGCGATCATGACTGCAATCACAGTAGTCAATTTCAACGGAAGCGACGTATTGATTTCGCTTACGGGACAAACAATCCGGTTTCATCCTGTGGTTTACGGCGTGCTGGCGGTAATCCTTGTGTGGGGTTCCATTAACGTGACAAACTGCGCGGACGGTGTGGACGGCTTGTCTGGAACGCTTTCCACAGTTACGCTCGGCACCATCTATGTAATTATGAATGCGAGGGGCACGGCTCCCGAATTTGCCTATACCATACTGTTGTTTGTTTCCTGTATATTGGGATATCTGTGGTACAATGCCACGCCAAGCTGCCTGATGATGGGTGACGCGGGCTCCCGCGCGATCGGACTTTTTATCGCCATATCCGTAATTAAGACAGGCAGTCCGTTTTTGTATCTCTTGGTGGCATTTGTCTTAATGGTGGACGGCGGCATCGGGCTTGTCAAAGTGTCCCTCTTACGTTTTCTGAAAATCAAAATCCTCACAAAGGTACGCACTCCGCTCCACGATCATGTCCGCAAAAACCGCAACTGGTCCAACGCGCAGACTGTGTTTAAATTTGCGATTATACAGATTATGATATCAGCGGCAGTGCTCTGGCTGATTGTGATGTAGGGAAGATAAAAATAACCGTTCATTTTGTCAAAAAAGTGAATTCCGCATATACTAAAAGAAAACACTGGAATGACATCTATGGATCAGAATTTTTTGACACAAATTACAAATGCGACGATTGAAACGGTTGAATCAAACAGAAATAATTCTTTTGTGCTGGTTTCCTATTCGGATTGTCCAAATTGCAATAGGGACAATCAGGTTATTCGCCTTAACATCACAGGAAATACAGTGATCATGGATGAGAACAGCAACAGAATACCGGTAACGGATTTAAGACCCGGAATGACGGTAAATGCTGCCTTTTCCAACGCTACGACAAGGAGTATCCCGCCACAGGCGGCAGCGTATGTGATACAAGTGATTAGAAGACAACAAAATAACAACAATGTAACAGTCGGCAGAATTGTTGACATAAACAGACAAAACAGAAGCTTTACAACAATAAGTGACAATAATCTGTCGTCGGTCGTTCGATTTAATGTGGCAGACAATGCGCAAATCATAAACGGCTTTGGCAGACAGATGAATTTCTCGGGATTAGTTCCCGGATTGCGCGTAAGAGTGCGCCATGCCGCGTTTATGACCGCCAGCATACCGCCGCAGACAACCGCTTTCGAAGTCAGAGTGGTCAGATAAGCAATGAAAAATAAATATCCTTTCCCATTACCTGTCAAATTTCAACATAGCGTAATGAGAAAGGATATTTTTTATCATACCTGCCTAAATCCGCAAACTCCACTCCGAGCAATCCCAAACATCCGTAGCAAGACCGTCGTAAAACTCCGGTTCATGGCAGACCATCAAAATACTGCCCTTATATTCCTGTAAAGCCCGTTTCAATTCCGATTTGGCGTCCACATCCAAATGATTGGTCGGCTCGTCCAGCAGCAAAATATTCGTCGGCTTGTTAATTAATTTACAAAGCCGCACCTTCGCTTGCTCTCCACCGCTAAGTACTTTCACCTTGCTTTCAATATGCTTCGTCGTAAGTCCGCACTTTGCAAGAGCCGAGCGCACCTCATACTGCGTATATGAAGGAAATTCATTCCAAATCTCCTCAATGCAAGTCGTGGCAACTGACTGATCCATCTCCTGTTCAAAATACCCAATCTCAAGATAATCCCCAAGCTCCACACTGCCGGAAAGCGGCGGAATCAGACCTAAAATACTCTTTAAAAGCGTCGTCTTTCCAATCCCGTTCGCACCCGTAAGAACCACCTTCTGCCCTCGCTCCATCGAAAGATCCAAAGGCTTGGAAAGCGCTTCGTCGTATCCAATTACAAGCGATTTGGAAGTAAAAAGATACCTTCCACTCGTACGCGCCTCCTTAAAATGAAACACAGGCTTTGGCTTTTCCGATGCAAGCTCAATCACGTCCATCTTGTCAAGTTTCTTCTGACGCGACATCGCCATATTCCTTGTCGCCACACGCGCTTTGTTGCGCGCCACGAAATCTTTCAAGTCGGCAATTTCCTTCTGTTGCTTATTATAGGCCGCCTCAAGCTGTGACTTCTTCATCGCATAGACTTCTTGAAACTTATCATAATCGCCCACATAGCGGTTCAACTCCGCATTATCCATATGATAAATAATATTAACAACACTGTTCAAAAACGGAATATCATGCGAAATCAAGATAAATGCATTCTCATATTCCTGTAAATACCGTTTCAGCCATTCAATATGATTCTCATCAAGATAGTTCGTCGGCTCGTCCAAAAGCAAAATATCCGGCTTTTCCAATAAAAGCTTTCCAAGCAGAAGCTTTGTCCGCTGTCCACCGCTCAAGTCAGTGACATCCGTGTCAAGTCCAACATCAAGAATGCCAAGCGCACGCGCAACCTCCTCAATCTTTGCGTCAATCATATAAAAATCATGCTGATCCAAGAGCTCCTGAATGGTGCCAAGCTCCTCCATATAAGCCTCAAGTTCCGTCTCCGACGCATCCCCCATCATATCGCATAGTTCATTCATGCGGCTTTCCATTTCAAATAAAAAATCAAACGCAGACGCAAGCACGTCGCGCACCGACATGCCTTTCTCAAGCGCCGTATGCTGGTCAAGATATCCCACGCGCACATTCTTTGACCACTCCACTTTCCCCTCATCGGGCATCAATTTGTTCGTAATAATGTTCATAAAAGTAGACTTTCCCTCGCCGTTAGCCCCCACTAAACCGATATGTTCCCCTTTCAAAAGACGAAACGAAACATTCGTAAAAATCGTTCTGTCGCCAAATCCGTGAGAAAGATTTTCTACATTTAAAATACTCATTTTAATCCTCCATGAAGCCAACAACCTTCAAATTTGGGCGTCAGCACAAATTTGCCGTGTGAAAAAACTGCCATATATGGTTTTTTCACACTAGCCTTTCGTAATTTCAATCATGCCGCAAAAGCAGCACAAATCATTTTCCCACGGATAAGTATATATGGAAAAGATAAAATAAGCAATGGCTTTTATTGGATTTGCGAAGCAATTATGGTAAGATAACAATGCAATAAATTTGAAGTTACGGAGGAATAAATCTATGGCGTTTCAGATGATACATATGGAAGTAGCATATCGACTATTAAAGCGCATACCACAAATCTCAAATGCCGCAGAATTTATTCTTGGCTCTGTAGCGCCTGATTCCGTACATATGAATTCGAATTATAATATTGATATGAAAGTGAGATCGCATATGTTTGAAGGCTGTGGAAAATGGAGCGATACGCAGGATTATCAACGATGGAAAAGAAATATTCATAATTTTTATGAAATTGTTGCCGGAAAAGAACAGGTTTATAGAGATTTTTGTATCGGAATATGCGTTCATTGCCTGACCGATTATTGGAATGATATAAAGATTTGGCGAAAACTTCAGAGTAAGTATATTCCGCCAATGAATATTGATACGTTTCGAAAGGCATATTATCCGGAGGCGCAAGGCATTGATCTGTGGCTTTATCAAAATAGTAAGAATACAAAATTCATTCGAAAAATGCTTTTAGAAGCGCTTGCAATGGATGTAGAAGGGATTATTAATAAGGAGGATCTTGAGCGGCAAAGAAACCACTTACTAAATACACAATATGATGTTGATATGGTAGATATATCAAAATATCAGTACTTATCAGCAAATGATATTGAGGATTTTATAGAATTTACTGTAAATGATATTGCAGAAACAATATTGGGGTGGTTCAGAGAATATGATATAAATTGTGAAAATATTTAATGTTATGTAAAAATCAAACGTTTAGTTTTATGAGAAGATATAGAACGAAGGGCTTAAGGAAATCTTAATAGAATTGTGTATTTGTTTGTGATAAAATAATATAACGAAAAGGTTCCGTGGGAGGTATGATTATGTTAAAGAAATCATGGACAGGAATTATACTTTTATTAATATCTGTATTATTACTAAGCGGATGTAGTATGTCCGTCAGACAAGAGGATTTGGACAATATTAAAAATGCGAGTATTGTTGATACTGGTGTGTCGAAAACGGATAATGCAATCGTTTTATTAAAAAATGAAGATACTACTACTGATTTTGATAACAGTTATGAATATTATCTTACGGAAGAAGAACTTATTACAGATATTGAACAGGGATATATTTTTCGTGTGGATACGGCATTTAGAAAACCGACCGTTCCTTATGTTTCACAAGGAAATTGGTCTTTTTATGTTCATGAGGAAAATACGGTCAACTTAGAGGTTGAATTTTCTGACCTGCTTATGAAGCCAAAAGAAAATATTTTTCCAACAAGCGAACAGGTTATAGTTGAAGTAATTTCGCCGGATGGACAGAGCGTATATCATTTTGAAAAAATGGGAGAGGAAATTACAAAGGATACTTCTATACAAGAACAAATTTCTGTTACGCAAGGCGAATGGACGCTGAGAATCGGCTTTGCATATGTTTGTGGGGAGACGCCCGCTCATTTGAAAATTGCAGCGAACTATGAAACACCATCGGAAGAGGATATTAACTGGCTAAAGGAGGAAAGACTAAATAATAAGGAAGGCTTATAAGATAAGTTGTTATATTGCTTAATCAACCCACAGCAGATCATACCATTCTTTGTACGCCTGATAAATTGTGACAACCGTGTCAGTTTCTGTTTCATATACTCTGTAATAGCAGTATTCATCGTCGGTTATTCCGGAATGGTTATAATCATATTCTATTTCGCAGTATAAGATATATTTCTTATCCGGCGAATAAATAGACTGGCGTATTTCATTGTCTGTTTCAATATAATCCTGTAATTCGTATATGGAATCATCTGATTCACAAAGGATCTCCGAAGAGTTCGATTGAGGATATTCAATTTTTTCCAATCCCCAAAAACATCGTTTATAACATTGCTGTTTCCAATTCTGCTTGAAAATAATATTTTCTACATCTTGTACATTCTTATAATCTTGAGAAATATCAATTGGCAATAAAAATTTTGCGCCGGAGTATAATATCCATACAAAAACAATTAGACTGATAAAAACGCCGATGCCAATTGAAAGTTTTTTAAGCCATTTCATATGTTATCCTTTCCAAATCCGATTGATTGTTGTAATTATAATCTATTTTCAAAAAGAATGCAATTATCTAAAACCGATGCTTTTGTCACAGAAGCAATAAGAGAAAATCTTGTACTATTCCATTGACGCAAACCCTTATAAATGTTATTATGTCTATAATTTCGTTGTTGGAAACAGTTTATTCCTTTGAGAAGGTACAGAAAGGTGTATTATGAATAATTCTCAGAATAATGGTGAATATCCTACAGACTTGTTTTGGATGGGATTCTTTATGAATATGACAAAAAACTTTTATCTCTTTTTTCCTGCTATTATTTTGCTTTTTATCGGTATTTGGAATATGCCGTGTTTGGTAATTGGTTGGACTTTAATGATAGTAGATGTTGTTTTGTCCTATATTGAACAGTGTCAGATTCGCGACGGTATTAAGAACAGTAATAATCCCAATTTTGATGAATGGAAAAATTCGATGCTTTCCTCTGACTGGAAAGAAAATGTTAAGGATATATTGGATTCCAAAATTGAAAATGCAAAAAAAGAAGATTCTGAGGATTCTCCCTTATAAGTGTTTTCGTATATGAAACGAGAAATCGGTCATTTATGAACCGATTTTTTTAGTTCTTTTTTGGTAAGTTTTGAGGTACTTTCGTAACCTGCAATAACTGATTTAACATCTGCAAGCCATTCTTCTTTGGAAAGTGCTTTCTCCGTTCATAAATCTTGTGACAGCTGACTACGCATGATAAAATCACAATATAAGTTAAAATTTGAAAAGGAAATAAAACATATGATGAATGATAACACCACGCCCATAACCGCAAAGGAATACGACCAAAAAATCAATAACACCATTCCATATTATTCGGAATTCTACAATCAAACGCTGGACATCGTAGAACAATGTAATTTTCAACAAATAAATTGGCTGGACTTAGGGTGTGGAACAGGTTCTTTAGAGCAACAGGCCTTTCAAAAATTTCCGACTGCTCAATTCGTACTGATTGATCCGTCAGAGAAAATGCTTGAGCAAGCAAAAGAAAAGCTAAAGGATAAGCCTATACAATACATCTGCACCAGTTCCGATGCGATTTCTTTTGAAAACTGCTTTGAGGTTGTCACAGCAATTCAGTCACACCACTATTTCCACGAGAAAGAGCGCAAAAAAGCGACAGAATGCGTGTATCACGCACTGAGAAAAAATGGAATTTATATTTGCTTCGAAAATGTAATTCCGGAAAATGAAGAAGTGAAAACATTCGAACTGCAAAGATGGGGAAGATATCAAGAAAGACATGGAAAAACAAAAGAAGAAGCAAAAGCACATAACGCAAGATGCGACGTAAACTACTTTCCGCTGACGGTGGCACAGCACATTCAATTATTGAAGGATGTCGGATTTTGCAAAGTGCAAGTGTTTTGGTATAGCTATATGCAGATGGGGATTTATGGAATAAAGTAAAGAAATGAATGCAAAAAGTATTGACATATAAGTTAGTTTATGCTAACCTAATATATGTAAGGAGAAAATAACTAAAGTTCGTTTGAACAAACATTAGAAAATTCTTCCTATCACTTATATCACACAACCTAGGAGAACCCTTTCACACAGGGTTCTTCTTTATTTGTTGCACTCTAACAGGGCGTATGCTATAATTTCAACGTCCTTGCAAAGATAAAAGGACGCTGTTTCATAACAAAATAGGACAGAAGAGGAGAAATTAAGTTGCAAAAACAGAAACCTAATTCAAAATACATAAAAGCGCTAAAAGCAGCTTTTCCACATACAATCCCGATTTTTACCGGATTCTGGTTTCTTGGACTAACCTACGGCATTTATATGCGTGTATCTGGCTTTTCCTTTTGGTATCCGATGTTGATGAGTTTGACCATTTTTGCCGGATCAATAGAATTTGTAACGGTCAATATGCTAATGGGAGCCTTTAATCCGCTGCAGGCACTTGTCATGACGCTGATGATTAACGCAAGGCATCTCTTTTATGGAATCTCTATGCTGGACCGATACAAAGATACCGGCTGGAAAAAGATATATCTGATTTTCGGACTTTGCGACGAGACCTTTTCCATAAACTACACTGCCAATATTCCGGATGATGTAGATAAAGGCTGGTTTCTGTTTTTTGTTACGCTGCTCGATCATTTTTATTGGTTCTTCGGCTGCACGCTGGGCGGCATCTTCGGCGCACTGATTCATTTTAATACAGAAGGATTGGACTTTGTAATGATCGCAATGTTTGTCGTCATTTTTATGGAACAATGGCTGAAAGACAAAAATCATGTAAGCGCACTCCTTGGTACCGGACTTTCACTTTTATGCCTGATTGCCTTCGGCGCAGACAACTTTATTATTCCGTCAATGATTGCTATCCTTGGCATGTTGACGCTGTTTCGTAAGCCCATAGAGAAAGGTGGTTTGGAAGAATGACAATGACGATTACACAACAACTCATAACAATCGGCATGGTTATTTTCGGAACCATGCTGACAAGATTTTTGCCGTTTCTTCTGTTTCCGGCAGGAAAGCCGACACCCAAATACATACAATATTTAGGCAAAGTATTACCTGCCGCGGTGTTTGGTCTGCTGGTAATCTACAGTTTGAAAAATGTCAGCCTTTTTACTGGCAGTCATGGAATCCCCGAACTCATTTCTATTATGATTGTAATCGGTTTGCATTTATGGAAACGACAGATGTTACTTTCTATTGCCGGCGGCACTTTCTGCTATATGCTACTTGTGCAATTTGTATTTTAAGAATATTCCATTCCAAAGAGATTCAAGTGTTTAGAGATCGTCCGGGCCTAACAACATTTCAAGGTGCATGATAAAGAGAAAAATCAGTATCATGCACCTTTTCAATTACAGAAATACTATTTCATCTTATCGCAACAATTCAAGCAATCCGTCAATCGACATCTCACCCATACTCTTGCTNNTNGGAATCCGCNTNACGNNGCCGAACCGANACCGTNNNATTANNCTGCTCCTTTTCCCCAANAATAACCATAAAAGGAACNTTATCCAACTGNGCCTCCCGAATNTTATACCCCAANTTNTCATCNCGCGTATCNATCTCCACACGAATATCGGCANCTNTTAATTNCTCCAAAACCGNATNCGNATANGACAAATATTTNTCCGAAACNGGCAGCAGCTTAACCTGCACAGGAGCCAGCCAAACAGGAAANTTCCCNGCATAATGCTCAATCAATATNCCAATAAACCGCTCAATCGAACCAAAGATTGCCCGATGAATCATAATCGGTCTGTGTTTCGCNCCATCNGCCCCNATATACTCNATNTCAAACCGCTGCGGCAGCTGAAAATCAAGCTGAACCGTTCCACACTGCCACGTCCGNCCAANCGAATCCNGCAAATGAAAATCAAGTTTCGGACCATAAAAAGCCCCATCTCCCTCATTNACCGAATAAGGAATCCCCATAGAATCAATCGCCTTGCGCAAAGCTTCCGTAGCAAGNGCCCAGTCCTCNGCGCTNCCAATACTATCNTTTGGCTGCGTAGACAATTCCACACGATACGCAAATCCAAACNNCGTATACANCGTATCAATCAACCGCACCACATTTTGAATCTCATCAATCATCTGCTCCCGCGTCATAAAAATATGCGCNTCATCCTGCGTACACGCNCGCACGCGCATCANACCATGCAATTCCCCGGACTTCTCATTNCGATGAATCAACCCAAGCTCCGCCAGACGAAGCGGCAGATTNCGATAAGAATGCGGNNCCTGCTTATACACCAGCATCCCGCCNGGACAGCTCATCGGCTTGATNGCATANTCCATATCATCAACCATNGTTGTATACATCTTCTCCCGATAATANNCCCAATGCCCCGACGTTTCCCATAAATNCCGATNCANCATAATCGGCGTAGAAATTTCCTGATANCCNGCTTTCTTGTGCAAATCCCTCCAATAATCAATCAACAGATTTTTCAAAANCATACCTCTCGGCAGGAAAAACGGAAATCCCATGCCCTCCTTCAACAACGTAAAAAGTCCAAGCTGCTTTCCAAGCTTTCTGTGATCCCTTGCNCTTGCCTCCTCNAGCATATGCANATATTCTTCCAGCAAAGCNCCTTTCGGAAAAGAAATTCCATANATGCGCGTCANCATCTTNCCCTGTTCATCACCCTTCCAATACGCTCCNGCAACCGACAACAGCTTCANNGCTTTAATCTGACACGTATTGGAAATATGNGGACCNTCNCAAACTTCCGCAAANTCCCCCTGCTTATAAAAGNTCACTTTTTCATCAGCCGGCAANTCTTGTATCCATTCCANCTGATAATCCTCNCNNCGCTCCTCCATNAAAGNCAGNGCCTCCGCTTTGCCAAGCGCANANACCTGNAAAGAAANCGATTCNTGCACAATCNNNTTCATTTCCGCCTCAATAGCCGCCAGATTTTCCTCCGAAAANGAAAATCCAAAGTCNAAATCGGAATANAATCCATTNTCAATCACNGANCCCATCGCACATTTTGCACTTGGATACANACGCTTTACCGCCTGCGCCAAGACATGCGCNCTCGTGTGCCAAAANGCCTTCTTCCCTTCAAGNTCATCAAACCNCGCCTCAANNATCCTTCCATCGTTTAACAGAACCTTCATAAATTGTTGCTCCTTTCATTGAATCATATNGTTTTTTGGTTGCAACAACATAAGAAAAGCACCCACAAGACCNNAAATAACAGTCTTAAGGGTGCATTTAAGCACGGTTCCACCTTAACTTTTCACTTCAGATTCCAACAAATCCTATCCTTTAACGCAGGCATACGGTAACACTTACTTTAGAAAAAATCCTTTCAGCATTACGGCTCAGGAATGGTTTTCGTCTATGCTTTTTCATAAATGACTTCCACCAAATGTCATTCTCTCTGTATGCGTCCACATAAACTACTCTTTCCGTCATCGCTTTTCTTATATTGTTGCATTTACTCTACCAGATTTCCTTTGTCCTGTCAACAGAATATGCAATCAGCGAATCTGCTTTTTCCTCCATAATATCCACAAAAGAAAACGGAAAATACCGCTGCATACAGCAATCTGAAATCCCGTTCCCAACAATAGTTCTCCAATCCTCGAATGAACAGCATATTGGATTTGCAGCTCTAACGGCGGATCCTGATAAGGAATTCCTGCCTTTACAATCCAATAATACAACCCAATGCAAAAAACAATAACGCCTGCAAATATAACGGAATTGACAAGCTGGCAAATCACACTTTTTGTTTTTTCATTCATAATAAATGCCCCCAATTTTCGATCAATCATGAACACAACGTCGGTAAACGAAAACGAATAATGATTTTATGTCAACCAAACAATATTTAATCATGTGCATAAAGCCTAGTCAGTGTTTCCGAGCCGTCCTCGAAAGAAAAGTAATAATGACTGTCGCCGGATTTAAATGCCAGAGTGGTATCAGTGTCCAAAATAATTGTTGCATCACCCATAGCCTCTTTGATCTCTTCTTTTGTGTAGCCTTCAAAATTTACACCGTTCACCAGCACTTCACCTATGGGATATTCTGAACTGCTGTAAGAAAGAGTGACCTCACGAAGCACACACTTTTCAAATTCAATTGGTGAAGCATTCTTGTTGACTGCATACATAAACCCGTATGAAACATCATCTTTCATAGCATAAAAAACATTCGAGGCCATACTTTCGATCTTTTGCCCGTCGACATGAGAATAATCGTTTGTAAAACCCGCCTTTTTCAACTCCGCGACCGTGGTTTTTCCCAGTGTTATATCATAACCGTCACATGTCACAACAGTGCCTTTCTCCTCAGCGGAACATGCCGTCAGCAGAATCAATATTACACATAAGATACTTAATAAAATATTGCCTCTTTTCTTTAACATTTCTGATTCCCTCTCATTTCTCGTAAGTATTTCGCTATATCACATTTAGATGTTAAAATAGACCTTTATCCTCTAAAATGCTATACCATTCGTATTTTAGCATAAATCTTCTTATACCGCAATTCTTTTAGAAATATAGAAGNCCTTCATCTTTATATGAAAAGATTANACAAAATACAATATTCATGCTATAATCAAATAAATCGAATTTTACACAGATAGGAGCCACCTCATGGCAAAATCAAAAGAAATCAAAACAAACGCAATGCGCATATTNGAANCNAANAAAATNCCATANANTACNCANACNTACGAATGNGANNAATTCATAGANGCAATCCANATAGCNGACATGCTATCNCTGCCATACGAAAAAGTCTANAAAACACTCGTCACNCAAGGAGCCAGCAAAAACTATTACGTTTTCGTTATCCCCATAGCAGAAGAACTTGACATGAAAAAAGCNGCAAAATCNGTAGGNGAAAAATCCGTAGCAATGCTCCANGTAAAAGANATCAANNCCGTCACCGGCTATATCCGCGGCGGCTGCACNGCNATCGGNATGAAAAAACAATACACCACNCGNATCGANCAAGCNGCCCAAAACTTAGATCAAATCATCGTAAGCGGCGGAAAACTCGGNATGCAGATNGANCTNTCNCCACAAGACTTAGCAATTGCCGCAAACGCAGAATTTGCTGATCTCATAGTAAGATAATTACGAAAGGAAAAAAGATGAAAACAATCAACGTAAAAGAAATCACCCAAAACATCAAAGAAATGTGCATAGAAGCAAACCACTTCCTGACTCCCGACATGGACAAAGCGCTCAAAACCGCAACAGACAATGAAAAAAGTTCCCTGGGAAAGCAAATCCTAAACCAACTTNAAGAAAACCTCAAAATCGCGGGCGATGATATGATACCGATTTGTCAAGACACGGGAATGGCAGTTATTTTCATGGAAATCGGACAAGACGTGCACTTTGAGGGCGGAAGTCTTGAGGAAGCAATCAACGAAGGTGTACGNCAAGGNTATNCNGANGGNTTTTTNAGAAAATCCGTCGTAAAAGATCCNTTAATCCGNGAAAACACGAAAGACAACACCCCCNCNATNATCCACTATGAAATNACGACAGGCGAAAATGTAAAAATNACNNTAGCTCCCAAAGGCTTCGGAAGTGAAAACATGAGCCGTGTGTTCATGCTAAAACCCGCAGATGGCGTAGAAGGCGTAAAAAATGCAATTCTCACCGCCGTAAAAGACGCGGGCCCCAACGCATGCCCACCAATGGTAGTCGGCGTAGGTATCGGTGGAACTTTTGAAAAATGCGCACTCATGGCAAAAAAAGCGCTCACTCGACCGATAAACGAACATTCCGAAATTTCCTATATAAAAGAAATGGAAGAAGAACTCCTCGACAAAATAAATCGCACAGGCATAGGCCCCGGAGGATTAGGCGGAACGACCACAGCACTGGCAGTCAATATCAACACCTATCCAACTCACATTGCAGGTCTGCCCGTAGCCGTGAACATATGCTGCCACGTAAACCGACACGCAGTCAGAGTATTATAAATATGGAGGTAACAATGGAGAAACAGATCAAAGCGCCCCTGTCAAATGAAACGGCATTAAGCTTAAATGCCGGTGATTACATATACATTACAGGCACCATCTATACCGCAAGAGATGCCGCACACCTGCGAATGAACGAAACGCTGGATAAAAACGAACCGCTTCCTATTACATTGGAAAACAACATCATATACTACATGGGACCGTCCCCCGCAAGAGAAGGCAGACCGATCGGCAGCGCAGGTCCTACCACAGCAAGCCGTATGGATAAGTATGCGCCACGCCTCTTAGACCTCGGCTTAAAAGGTATGATCGGAAAAGGAAAACGAAGCGACGCCGTAAAAGACGCAATTGTCAGAAACGGAGCTGTATATTTTGCGGCAGTAGGCGGCGCCGGAGCGCTCCTCTCGAAATCCATAACAGCGTCAGAAGTAGTCGCCTATGACGATTTGGGCACAGAGGCAATTCGAAAACTGGAAGTGGAAAACTTCCCCGTAATCGTGGTGATAGATGCCAAGGGAAACAATTTATATGAAACGGCAGTAAAAGAGATTTCCGAAGACAATGTATAGCCGATACTCTATAAAATAATGGTTAAGATGATCAAGCTATCGCGAAGCGATTTTGCATGGCTTGATGCGTTAACAGTTCTGCAAGGCCGAACTGTTACGTTAATTTTAAAATAATTAAGAAAAACGATTGACAACAAGAACCTTGATAGGTATAATAATATTTGCGTCAAGCGAGAAGGCGCACGATTTAAATATTGGTAGAGGATTTAATTCAGTACCGAGGAGAAGTACTCAAGAGGCTGAAGAGGCGCCCCTGCTAAGGGTGTAGGTCGGGTGACCGGCGCGAGGGTTCAAATCCCTTCTT
>JAAUZZ010000009.1 GCA_014804345.1 Lachnospiraceae bacterium
TTGTAAAGATTATTGATGAATTACTCTTAAAAGAATAAAAGAATGCAGAGCCGGGAGCCAAAACCCCCGGCTCTTATATGATAATTGTAAATGATTTGGGAGCCAAGATGGAAAATTCGGAAATAACAGAGTTACAGAAGCTTTTCGCGCAAAAGATTGACGAGGCGCAAATGGTGCTTGTGGGGATTGGTGAAGAGTTTAATGAGGACTTTGCGGATATCGGGAAATTTCCGCTGCTGATGTCTGCTTTGGAGGAAGTTGACACAAATCCTACGATTGAATGGGTTGTTCCTTTTTTGGAGAAGCGCTATATTGAAAAGCATGACGAGGGAAGATTAATCAGTGCGTACGGAAACTTATATAATCTGATAAAAGACAAAGATTATTTTATCGTGACAACGTGCATTGACGGAAATATCGGCAAGGCAGGGTTTGATAGCGAACGAATTGTAGAGCCGTGCGGGAGTTACAAAATGCTGCAATGCAGTAAAGCATGTACCGAAGACTTTACATCGCCCGATGATATTGTGAAGTTGGCAGAACAAGCGCTGTTGGACGGCGTAGGACTGGATTCGCTTGAGCAGCCTGTCTGCCGTCTGTGTGGGAAACCGTTAGTGTTTAACAATATATTGTGTGAGCGGAATTATGTGGAGAGCGGGTATCGACCGCAGTGGGAAAAGTATACGGATTGGCTGCAGCATACGCTCAATAAAAAACTGTGTGTGATAGAGCTCGGCGTGGGAATGGGACTACCGAGCGTCATTAGGTGGCCGTTTGAAAAGGTCGCATACTATAACGAAAAAGCAGACTTTTTTAGGATCAATGAACAGTTGCATCATATGACAAAGGAGCTTGAAAAGAAAGGCATCAGCGTTATGAAGAATGCCGTAGATTTTTTGAATGCATGGAATGCGTAAAGAATGAGGACGGAGGGGTTTGTGATGGGTTCAGAAGAAAATTACTTGGATACACTACTTAAATCAGTGACAGAGCCGAAGGAAACGGAGTCAGAGGAAACGATGTCGTTGGCAGAGGAAGCAGAAGAAGCAGTAGCGACAGCGGAGGAGTCTGTGACAGATGAACTTAAAACAACAGTTGTTATTGAAACTTTAGATACTGCGGAAACTGTGGAAGCTTCGGATGAGGCTGGAGACATTGATGTGCCCGAAATTCCTGATATTGCGCTTGCAGAGGGAAGCGCAGAGGAGGAACTCAGTTTAGCGGACATTGGTGAATTGGAAACGCCGGAAGCGCTGGAAGCGCAACCGACAGAGGAGTCGGAAGATGCCGCGTTTCAGATAGATGATTTGGAAAATGTTTCGGAGTCTGCGGTATCGGACGAGTTGAGCATTGATGACATTGATGCGGCATTGTCGGACGAGCTGAGTATTGCGGATATTGATTTATCTGCTTCGGACGAGTTGAGTATTGATGACATTGATGCAGACATTGCGGACGCATTGAAGATTGAGGATACGGAACCGACAGAGGAGCTGATGCNNGAGGAAANNGNTTCGGAGCCNGNGGAAGATGCGGGNTCGGANGANTTGGATNTATCNGCNTTNGAGGAATCTGTTTCAGAGGATGNGGAANCGGAGATANCGGAGACAGAGGANGCTGTTTNGGAACCTGTGGAAGATNCGCAACCGGAGNNGTCGGAAGAAGTNANNCTTGAGGATGCGGAAACGGAGATAGAGGAAGAACTGAAATTGGAGGACGCAGAACCCGAGTCAGAGCCGGAAACATCGGAGGANCTTCGGCTTGGNGAGNTGGATTTGGAAGGATTGGNCGATGAGNGTTCCGGAGATACCTGATTTAGAGGAAGAAGCANCNGATAAGCTGGGCGTAGACGGTGAGNTGGANGATGTGCTCAGTATGCTNGATGATGATGCNGATCTTGCGGAAATNAATGATATNTTGAANAAATCCGANAACAAAGAGCCGATTCAGGACGAGATGATGGACTTGCTCAATCAGATGGCGGACGATGAGGCGGAATTGGTAAATGCGGGCGTAAAAGACATTGTNGANGACGANGGNGTGCCGCTTCCGCAGATGCCAATNGCAAAGAAGAAAACNGNAGAGNCGNNAGAAGAGGATANNAAGGNAANCAAAAAGAAGAAAAAGGAGAATGAGAACAAAGAGCCGGGTGCGGTTGGAAAGTTCTTAAATATGNTGACGGAGGATCTTCCCGGTCCGACNGAAGAAGANTATGCTGCNGAGGANGCNGCGAANGCAGCCAAAAAGCAAGAGGCNAAGGANAAGAAAGAGCAGGAAAAGCTTGCNAAGGACGAGGAAAAGAAAGCAAAGGCAGAAGAAAAGGCGGCGGCGAAAAAAGCAAAGGCGGATGCTGCGGCGCAGAAGAAGAAAGAGAAAGATGCGGCAAAGGCGGCAAAAGCGGAAGCCAAGAAAGCAAAACAGCAGGCGGAGGCAGCCAAGCGGGCAAAACGCATACCGCCCAAGAAAATTGCGGCAGTGGCTGTNTTTGGAGCNTCTGTGCTTGGTGCAGTAGTCNTATCTACGACNATCCTTTCCAATCAAGGNTACATCAACGTTGCAAAAAAAGCATTCTATGACGGAGATTATAAGAGTGTATATCTTGCAACATACGGAATGGAGTTAAATGATTCNGATGCATTGATTCAGGCGAAAAGTGAAGTCATCTTAAAGATGCAGCGNTGGTATGACTCGTATCAAAATAACTTAAAGCTGAACCGTCAGAGNGAGGCNTTGGANGCGNTGATCCGCGGGGTTGAATCATATGATCACATCAATGCNGAGGCAGAACAGTACGGTGTGTTGAGCGAGGTTGACGGCATTAAAAATACGATNTTGAATGTGTTGGAAACNGAGTANGGANTGAGCGAAGCGCAAGTAAGGGAGCTGTTGCAGTATGANGATGCNCTTGCCTATACGATAGCGNTGAATGACATTATAACGGGAGANTAGAAATGTGTGGGATTTGCGCTGCTGCGTGATCCCACATTTTCACGAAAGGCTGGGAGAANNATGGTAGCNGTGATAGATTATGATGCGGGAAATATAAAAAGTGTGGAAAAGGCGTTGNTTTCNCTCGGAGAGTCGGCTGTGATCACGCGTGACCGCAAGACGATACTGGAAGCGGATAAGATTATTTTGCCGGGGGTAGGCGCTTTTGGCGATGCNATGGAAAANCTGCATACTTACGGACTTGTCGATGTAATGAAAGAAGCGGTTTCTAAGAAANCGCCGTTTCTTGGGATTTGTTTGGGGCTTCAGCTTTTGTTTGAGTCAAGTGAGGAAACGCCCGGAGTNGAGGGACTTGGCATNTTAAAGGGAAAAATNGTAAAGATTCCNGANGATAGNGGNTTGAAGGTTCCGCAGATTGGNTGGAATTCTCTTCGNTTTCCNAATAAAGGCAGNNTGTTTCAAGNGATACCGGAGAATGCNTANGTGTANTTTGTGCATTCNTATTATNTNCAAGCGGATGAGCCTGAAATNGTGACGGCGACAACGGAGTATGCGGTACAGATTCATGCTTCGGTTGAAAGAGAAAATGTGTTTGCATGTCAGTTTCATCCGGAAAAGAGTTCTGATGTGGGNCTGCAGATTTTAAAGAATTTCCTGACGATATAGGCATATTCATTGGAGGTACCTATGATTACAAAGAGAATTATTCCATGTNTGGATATCAATAACGGACGGGTNGTAAAGGGCGTTAATTTTGTGAATTTGGTNGATGCGGGTGATCCTGTGGAGATTGCNTCGGCGTATGACAAGGCAGGNGCTGANGAGGTGGTTTTTCTTGATATTACGGCNTCTTCGGANAATCGCGCNACNGTNGTNGATATGGTGCGCAGAGTGGCGGAAAAGGTGTTNATCCCGTTTACGGTCGGNGGCGGNATNCGAACGGTTGATGACTTTCGGGCNATTTTGCGCGAGGGCGCGGATAAAGTTTCTGTAAACAGCGCGGCAATCATGAATCCGTCACTGATCAGTGAGGCGGCGGATAAATTCGGAAGTCAGTGNGTGGTGGTTGCGATAGANGCAAAGAGNCGNGCCGACGGAAGCGGTTGGAATATCTATAAAAACGGCGGACGNGTGGANATGGGNATTGATGCCGTGGAGTGGGCNATCAAGGCAAATCAGCTNGGGGCNGGCGAAATNCTTCTGACGAGTATGGACTGNGACGGAACGAANGGCGGCTATGATATTGAGCTTACAAAGACTGTTTCCGAGAACGTATCGATACCCGTAATNGCCTCGGGAGGCGCNGGAAAATTGGAGCACTTTTATGATGTGTTTGACNNGGGAAAAGCGGACGCGGCGCTTGCGGCATCCCTGTTTCATTTTAAGGAATTGGANATCAAAGAGGTNAAGCAGTATCTTAGGGANAAAGGNATTTCCNTNCGGNTNTANATTNAGAAANGGTGGTTTGTGAANATTATGTCAATGATAGAGAATGATTGGCTGGACGCAATCAACGGAGAATTTAAGAAACCTTATTATAAGGATTTGTTTCTGTTTGTCAAAAATGAGTACAGCAAGGCGGTCATCTATCCGCCCGCAAACGANATTTTTAATGCATTTCATTTTACACCNCTCAGCAAGGTAAAGGTGCTGCTTTTGGGACAGGATCCTTATCATAACGAGAATCAGGCGCACGGGCTCAGTTTTTCGGTACTTCCAAGCCAGCCGGAGATACCGCCGTCTTTGCAGAATATTTATAAGGAGTTAAATGAGGACTTAGGCTGTTACATACCAAATAACGGTTATCTGAAAAAGTGGGCAGATCAGGGCGTGCTTTTGTTGAACACGGTTTTAACGGTGCGTGCCCACAATGCAAATTCCCATCAGGGGCATGGTTGGGAACAGTTTACGGACGCNGTGATACAGGCGGTCAACGCGCAGGACAGACCGATCGTGTATCTGTTATGGGGCAGACCTGCGCAGAATAAAATTCCGATGCTCACCAATCCAAAGCATCTGATCTTAAAAGCGCCGCATCCGAGTCCGCTGTCGGCGTACCGTGGATTTTTCGGCTGTAAACATTTTAGTCAGACCAATGAATTTTTGAAAGCAAACGGAGTGGAACCGATTGACTGGCAGATAGAGAATATATAGGCAAGGTATTGCTGTGGAGAATATCAATGAAATTGTTAGAGGAGCGAATTTTAAAGGACGCGGTAGTAAGACCGGGGAATGTGCTGAAAGTGGACAGTTTTTTGAATCATCAGATGGATGTTGCGCTGTTTGAGGAGATGGCAAAGGAATGGAAGCGACTGTTTGGTGCAAAGCACATTAATAAAATTTTAACAATCGAAGCAAGTGGTATTGGCATTGCGGCAATTGCGGCGAGTGTGTTTCGCGTGCCTGTAGTGTTTGCAAAGAAAGCAAAGAGCATTAATCTTGATGATAACAATTATTGTACGAAAATTCAGTCCTATACGCATATGAACATATATGATGTGATCGTGTCGAAAAAATTTTTGACAAAAGAGGATCATGTGCTCATCATTGATGATTTTCTTGCAAACGGCTGTGCGCTGTTGGGACTTTTGGAGTTGGTTGAATTGTCGGGCGCTACTGTCGAGGGAATCGGAATTGCAATAGAGAAAGGTTTTCAAAAGGGCGGCAGTGAGATTCGGGCAAAGGGAATACAGCTTGAGTCGCTTGCAATCGTGGAATCCATGAATGCGGATACCGGAGAGATTGTCTTTCGACAGGATAACCAAACAACGNAATGAGCATTTCGTGGCAAATTCGCAGAAAAGTATTAAGAATTTTATGATACGTCCGAAATAAATTATGTGATGAAAAATTGTGTACTGACCATGAAAATAGAATTGAAGGAGGAATCATATGTCGATGAGAATAACGACTCAGATGTTAAACGAAACATCAAGAAAAGCGGGATTGCCGGTTAACAGTAATTCGCTGTTGAACTATATCAATAATGATAAAAACAGCAATTCGCTGTTAGAGAGTCTGCAAAACAGTTCGAAGACAACAGATCTGCTGCAGAACAAGAAGTTGTATCAAAAGCTGAAAGATGCGGCAGAGTCGCTTGAGGATGCGACAAAGACGCTTGGAAACGAAAAGAGCGATAACATTTTTGCAAAGGCAAAAGAGAGCGGTGACAACGCGGATATCGTAAAGAATGTCAAGACGCTGATTGAACAGTATAATGAAGTCAGAAAGCAGCTTGAGCGTGACGCTTCTTCTCCGATTAACGCTTATTATAACCAGACGTTAGGGCAGCTTGCATCGAAAAATAAAGAGGAATTGAGCAAAGTCGGTATCACGATCGGAAAAGACGGCAGTATGACGATTGACGAGAGCAAGCTGAAAGAGGCAAGTGTAGAGGATCTTGAATCGTTGTTTGGTTCTAAGAGCGAATTTATTCAGAAAATGCAGTATCTGGCGTCACATGTATCAAACAATGTATCCGCTCAGATAGAGAGTCTGGGAAATCAGTACGGACAGGACGCGAATTCGTTCTCATCTTATATCAGTAATAAATACGACTGGTGGAGTTAAAGAAGATTGTCGCAGTTTTCTATAGAGTAAAAAACTGACAGTAGTGTCATAAACTGCTGTCAGTTTTTTGATTCAATAAAGCTGCGTCTGTATTCTGTTTAGCGCGCTAACCAGCCGCCGTCAACAGCGAGCGTAAAACCGTGAACATAGGCGGAAGCATCAGATGCAAGGAAGATTGCGGCGCCCGCAATATCCTCGGGAGTTCCCCAGCGTCCGGCGGGAATTCGTCCAAGAATTTCTTCGCTGCGATGCTCGTCGTTTCTTAAATTTTCTGTATTGTTTGTTTCCATATAGCCCGGCGCGATACCGTTTACGTTGATGTTGTATTTAGACCATTCATTTGCAAGCTCTCTTGTCAGTCCGATAATTGCGCTCTTGCTTGCCGTGTATGCCGGAACGCGGATTCCGCCCTGATAGCTTAACATGGATGCGATATTGATGATTTTTCCGCCTTTGTTGTCCTTTACCCAGCCCTTTGCAAATGCCTGAGAGAGGAAGAAGACCATTTTTTCATTGACATTGATAACGGCGTCCCAGTCTTCAACGGATACGTCAACAGCGTCACAGCGCTTGATGATACCTGCATTGTTTACAAGAATATCGACACGTCCGAATGCNTTCTCCGACTGCTCTACAATGTTCGGAATAACGGAAAGATCGGATAAATCGGCTATGATTTCTTTGAAGCTTCCGCCGAATGCGGCAATTTTAGCGGCAGTGTCTTCGCAGCTTCTTCTTGCTACGCCGAGTACATTCGCTCCCGCTTTGGCATATGCGATACAGATTCCCTGTCCTAAGCCCGTATTTGCGCCTGTTACAAGCGCGGTTTTTCCTTCCAGAGAGAACATATTTAAGTTTGGTGTCATATTATCATTTCCTTTCACGAGTGTATATTTTTATTTCAAAATCAACTATTTTTATTATAACGGTAAAAATTGGATAAGACAAGCGTATTTATGATTTTGGAAGGCAAAATAAATTGCGCGTTTTTGAGAAGTATGATAAACTCTATTGTAACTGAAAAAGTTAGCGGCATTTCGGAAAAACAATAGCAGAGATGATAATAAACGGAGAGTATTATGATGAGAAAAAAATATTTTATGGGAATCCTTTTTACAGCGTGTGTTTTAAGCGGCTGCGCACAAAGCGTCGTAGCGGAGGAGCAACGGCTGGGCGAGGAAACAATTTCCGAGGAAACGTTCATAGCGGAGAGCAGAGTGGAGGAAACAATGGATTATAATGATACACAGACAAAAGAGGAAAACAAAGTGTATACAGACTGTTCTTATGAGGCGTTAAAGGAATTCAGTTACCAACTTTTTCGGGAAAACACAGAGGAGGAAAACCCCGTGCTTTCGCCTGTTTCGGCGTATATCGCGCTGTCAATGGTGGGGATAGGGGCACAAAACGGTACGCAAGAGGAGTTTACGTCCGTTTTAGGAGATTATGCGGATATTACGGCAATCTGCGACAATGTTATGACGACGCTTCCGACATCATCGGAGAATACCACGGTCACGCTTGCAAATTCGGTATGGGTAGATGATGCTTTTACAGTGTATGATGACTGGCTTGCGGATACTACTTCAACAATGCGTTCGGAGGTGTTTAATATCAACTTGTCGGACTTCGATGTTGTGGGAAAAATGAATGATTGGGTGAAACGAAACACAAACGGTTTGATTGAAGATATTGTAGACGGACCATTTGATGACAGTGCAAGCCTTGCGCTGTTTAACACACTTTATTTTAAGGCAAAGTGGGAGAACAGTTTTGCTTCGGAGTCGGTATATGAGGATACGTTTTATACGGAAGACAAAAATGAACAAAACACACAGATGATGCACAAAGAAAGCGAGTTGCAATATATCGCAAATGATTTTGCGGAGGGTGTTATTCTTCCTTATAGAAATATGGAAGAGGGAGACGGGAATTTTGCTTTTGTCGCGCTAAAGCCGATTGATGAAGACACGGCGATACGCGATGTGTGCGATGAGTTGACCGAGACGGTCATTGAAGAGATGCTTCTGAACAAACAAATCATACGGATTAATCTGAAACTTCCGAAATTTGAGATGAGTTTTGACAAAGAGTTGAATGAAAGTCTGGAAAAAATGGGACTGAAAAGCGCCTTTAACGCTGCAAGCGCAGATTTTGGCGGGATTGGAGAAAGCAGCTTAGGTCCACAGGGAAACAATCTATATATTGACTTGGTGCGTCAAAAAGCAAAGATTATCGTGGACGAGGAGGGAACAGAAGCCGCTGCCGCTACAGGGATTATGATGCGGTTTGCTGCCGCAAGACCGCAAGAAGCAAAGGATGTCTGGTTTGACAGACCGTTTGTCTATCTCATTATGGATATGGACAAAGAAATACCGCTGTTTATCGGGATTTTTGATCGTCCTATGGGACTTTAATCTACAGCCTCCGTATCGGGGGCTGTATCATTTTCTTCGTTNTCATCATTGGAAATCCACTTATGAAGNATATTACCGTCATTTGCTTCTTCATAAATGATGACATTTTCTTCNTCGGGAATTTCNCCGCCNGTAAGCATATATCCGATGTATCTGACACGTTTCATCGCGCGNGTGTAATAGTCNTATGCNNNNTNTGCNTCTTGCACGGAATACGGTTCGTTTTCGAAAAANTCGTGATANNGNGATACNGCAAGGGACATATTTTCACTCGCTTCTTTTGCCANATTTTCAANATCNTGATANTGTGTNGGCGCGTCAATTTCGGAAAACTTTTGAAAGGTTTCGTCCATATCGTCAAGGATATTNAGCAGACTGTCGATTGAGGNCTTATCNGNNGCGTCAAGACTGTTGATTTGCGCATCCGCTTCTTTTATGTACTCCGTAAAATCGGAAATTTCCTCTGAAAAATCGGCGAGGGCTTTCTCNTCGTTGTTTGCGCTGCCACATCCAAAAAGGCAAACGGACATGAAAACTGCCATAAAAATTANTTTATATTTCATCATTGATATTTNTCTCTCCCCTAAAATAAAAAATTTGAAACAAGTATACTTTATCACAGAATACNCGGAGAATCAATCNTGAAAAGNCTTCAATTTGAGAGAAAAAGAATTTACAAATTNCTATNCACAAATTGCGACAAATCGCGANCTAAGAAAAAATAGTTTACTTGATGCACAAATTTATGTATAATATATATATTTCACATTTTAAAATATGNTTTGAAAGGATAAGGGTGAACATTATGAACGGCGCTGACGCAATCGTAAAATGTCTTGAGCAAGAGGGCGTCACTACGGTATACGGATATCCCGGAGTGGCAATTGCCCCGTTTTATAACAGNATTTTAGGCTCGGACATTCGGACAATTTTGGTGAGGACAGAACAGAACGCTGCCCATGCGGCAAGCGGCGAGGCGCGAGTCACCGGTCATGTGGGCGTGTGCGCTGTCACAAGCGGTCCGGGNGCTACGAACTTAATTACCGGAATTGCNACTGCGTTTGCAGACAGTATTCCGATGGTGTGCATTACGGGACAGGTAAACAGCGAGNTGATGGGNAGCGATGTATTTCAGGAGGCGGACATTACAGGTGCGGTCGAATCCTTTGTAAAATACAGTTATATCGTGAAAGATGTCAATGACATTNNNCGTATNTTTAAAGAAGCGTTTTATATTGCCAATTCGGGAAGAAAGGGCCCGGTATTGATCGANGTGCCNATNGANATTCAAAATGCTCCGGTAAAGAGNTTTAAGTATCCTGCGGAGGTCAATATCCGTGCGTACAAGCCTACCATAAAGGGGCATATTGTTCAGATTAAAAAGGTCATAAAAGAAGTGGAAAAATCAAAAAGACCNATTATCTGTGCCGGCGGCGGTGTGCACTTGAGNGACGCGGTCNGTGAATTGAGAGATTTTGCGCACAAATACAAAATTCCGGTTGTCAATACCATGATGGGAATCGGTGTGATGAANACGGATGACGATATGTATTTCGGAATGGTNGGAAACAACGGGAAAGCCTATGCAAACCGTGCGATGAACGAGTCGGATTTGATCATCATGGTGGGAGCAAGACTTGCGGACAGAGCAATCAGCCAGCCNGATCTTGTCACGACAAACAAGGTGTTTGTGCATATNGACGTGGATCCCGCGGAAATCGGAAAAAACGCGATGGCGGCGATTCCGCTTGTAGGNGATATCAAACATATATTCGAAGANATTGCAANTGAAGAAGTGAACGANTGCGAGCATGANGANTGGCTTACCNNGCTTCGGGAATATCGTGAAACGATGATNCAAAAGCGCAATCCCAATCCGGATTATGTGGANCCNGCNGCGTTTATNACNATGCTNTCCANGGCGATGAANGATNACGCNGTGTATGTGGCGGATGTGGGACAAAACCAGATNTGGTCGTGCAATTANCATNTTGTAAAGGANGGACGGTTNTTGACNTCGGGCGGAATGGGCACNATGGGATACTCGATTCCNGCGGCAATGGGCGNAAAACGCGGCGACAGCNCAAGACAGGTGGTGGCTGTCTGCGGNGACGGTTCGTTCCAGATGTCGATGATGGAGCTTGCAACCATTATGCAGCATGATATNCCTGTAAAGATTATTGTGATGAAGAATAATTATCTTGGAATGGTGCGCGAATACCAGCATTATACCTACAAGGATCGTTACTCGGTTGTCGATATTAAGGCGGGAACGCCCGACCTTGAAAAGCTTGCGGCAGCTTATGANATTCCGTTTATCAGGGTTTCGAATATGTCGGAAGCCGAAGCGAAAATAGANGAATTNTTAAAGGAAGACAACACCATGCTGATGGAATGTCTGATCGATCCGATGGATCTGGTGAAATAAAGGAAATGCAAAGAGGGAAGAGGTAAGANTGAAAANAATATATTCAGTNTTAGTGGAAAACAGGGCTGGTGTGCTCTGCAAGGTCGCGGGTCTTTTCTCCAGAAGATGTTTCAACATTGACAGCCTTGCGGTAGGAGAAACCGATGATACGTCGGTTTCCTGTATGACNATTGTAAGTTCGGGCAATGANCGGACAATCGANCAGATNGAAAANCAGCTTAANAAAAANCTNGATATCATAAANGTNAANACNTTTGACGANAANGACAGTATCAGCCGTGAATTGATGCTNATCAAGGTAAAATACAACAGAAATACAAGACGCGATATCATGGAAATCTGNGAGATTATGAAGGCGGATATTGTCGATATGTCGAACACCAACATGATCATTCAGATTTGTGATCTGCCGGAGCGNATNAANGTTATGCTGGACATGTTAAAGTCGATCAGCATTGTNGAAGTTGCNAGAACAGGCACACTTGCTTTGCCTAAATGTGTTGACAATTAACATAAAGCTTGATAAAATAAANTTTGTTTATGATTATAGGAGTGTATTGCATATATTGTGCTTACGCGTATATACAACAAAAAGCTTACACTNTTTGTTGTCAAGAATTCGCAAGTTATACAAGAATGGGGAAGTTTTATGCAGAACAAAGTTTTTCAGCTTTTGGTAAATAATAATGCNGGNGTTTTGAGCCGTATCACGGGGTTATTTTCAAGACGCGGCTACAATATTGACAGTATNACNGCNGGCGTNACGTCCGACCCGCGTTTTACNCGCATTACAATTGTGACATCGGGNGATGANGAAATTCTGGATCAGATNGAAAAGCAGGTTTCCAAGCTGATNGATGTGAGAGATGTCCGTGANTTAAAGCCGGAGAAGAGCGTATACAGAGAGTTNTGCNTGATNAANGTAAAATCNNCACCNGAAAAGCGNCANGGTGTGATTGCGGTAGCNGATATTTTCAGNGCAAAGATTATNGATGTCAATGTGGACAGNCTGATNGTGGAGCTTACGGGAAATCAGTCTAAGATNGATGCGTTTATCGGACTTCTTGCGGANTATGAAATNCTTGAGATTGCNAGGACGGGTATNGCGGGACTTGCAAGGGGAACAGATGAATTGATTCATCTTGATNTGTAGATTTTATTTATGTAATATTTATTACATAGATTTATAAAAAACAATAAATTATAATAGTTTATTCTAGAAAACAAGGAGGAAAATTCCNCTGCNCCTANAAGGGTAGTCGCATTTTTCCTTCGGAAAAACAAGGAGGAATTAAAAAATGTCAGAAGCAAAGATTTATTATCAGGAGGACTGTAACCTTTCTTTATTGGAAGGCAAAACAATCGCAGTGATCGGTTACGGCAGTCAGGGACATGCNCATGCATTGAANGCAAAGGAGTCGGGCTGCAACGTNATTATCGGTCTTTATGAGGGCAGCAAGTCTTGGGACAAGGCTGTAAAGCAGGGATTTGAGGTTTATACNGCTGCNGAGGCTGCAAAGAAGGCTGATATCATTATGATTTTGATCAATGACGAGTTACAGGCTGATATGTACAAGAAGGACATTGAGCCGAATCTTGAGGCAGGCAACATGNTGATGTTTGCNCACGGTTTCAATATTCACTTTGGCTGCATCAANCCGCCNGCAAATGTGGACGTTACGATGATCGCACCGAAGGGACCNGGACATACGGTTCGTTCCGAGTATCAGGTNGGCAAGGGTGTTCCGTGTCTGGTAGCNGTNGAGCAGNANGCGACAGGCAAGGCGCTTGATCTGGCGCTTGCATATGCNCTTGCAATCGGCGGCGCAAGAGCNGGTGTATTGGAAACNACTTTCAGAACAGANACAGAAACAGACTTATTCGGTGAGCAGGCNGTTCTNTGCGGCGGTGTGTGCGCACTGATGCAGGCTGGTTTTGAAACACTTGTTGAGGCNGGTTATGANCCGAGAAACGCTTANTTTGAGTGTATCCATGAGATGAAGCTNATCGTTGACNTGATTTATCAGTCNGGCTTTGCNGGCATGAGATATTCGATTTCGAANACNGCAGAGTANGGTGANTATATCACAGGTCCGAAGATTATCACAGANGAAACAAAGAAGACNATGAAGAAGATNCTTTCCGACATTCAGGACGGTTCGTTCGCNAAAGAGTTCNTGTTGGATATGTCNCCTGCAGGACGTCAGGTTCACTTTAAGGCGATGAGAAAGCTTGCAGNAGAGCATNCTTCTGANAAGNTTGGNGAGGAAGTTCGTAAGCTTTACAGCTGGAANAACGAAGAGGATAAGTTTATCAATAACTAATCTNGTTNTNNTATTTNGNATCAAAAGGAAGAAATTGAAAACATATGTTTTCTTTTTCTTCCTTTTTTTGTNATTGTGTGTTATACTCNNTTTATATNTTGCGAAANTACGCGAAGGAAAGGGGAANAACGAATGTACGCATATATCAAAGGGGAGATTGCCGATATATCGGAGGATAATCTTGTGCTGGAGTGCAACAATATCGGCTATAATATNCGAATACCGCTGAGTGTGGCGCAGCGCCTTCCGGGAATCGGGGCNGTNGTAAAGATTTATACCTACACGAGTGTGCGGGANGANGCTTTTAANTTGTTTGGTTTTCTNTCAAANGACGATNTGGAAATCTACAAAAAGCTGATNGCNGTCAACGGNATNGGACCNAAGGGCGCGCTTAGCATTTTGTCGGCGATGAGNGCGGACGATCTGCGTATGGCGATTGTTTCGGGNGATGCAAAGGCAATCGCGAAAGCGCCGGGCGTCGGAAATAAGTCTGCGGAACGAATNATACTGGAATTAAANGATAAGATTGGATTGNGGCTTTCNTTTGAGGAGGATACGGACTTTGCNCAAANNTCCGATNCGTCGGGAAACNGCGCTGCAAAGAACGAAGCNATNGAGGCGNTGGTTTCGCTNGGATANACGCCTACGGAGGCATTGAAGGCNGTAAAACAGCTTGAACTCACGNAGGATATGGATTCGGGAGCAATTTTGAAACANGCGTTGAAAGTAATCGGTAATTAATNGTCAGGGGGACTGGGTATGGCTGCAAGAGTCATTGAAACNAAGCTTTTGGAGGAGGATATCAAGCTTGAGGGGAGCTTGCGTCCGCAAAACTTTAAAGATTATATCGGACAGCAAAAAATAAAGGAAATNTTAAGTATTTATATAGANGCGGCAAAACAGCGAAATGACAGTNTGGATCATGTACTGTTTTACGGACCGCCGGGACTNGGAAAGACGACGCTTTCNGGNATTATNGCNAANGAGATGGGNGTNAATATGAAAGTCACGAGCGGACCNGCAATCGAAAAGCCGGGAGAGATGGCGGCAATTTTAAATGGACTTCAAGAAGGAGATATTTTGTTTATTGACGAGATACACCGCTTAAACCGNCAGGTGGAGGAGGTTTTGTANCCNGCGATGGAGGACTTTGCGATTGACATTATGATNGGAAAGGGNGCGACGGCNCGCTCGGTTAGACTGGACTTACCAAANTTTACGCTGATTGGNGCGACGACNAGAGCGGGACTTTTAACCGCNCCNNTNCGNGACCGNTTTGGNGTGATACAACATCTNGAGTTTTATTCNGTGGAGGAGTTAAAGCTGATCATACAGCANTCNGCGCGTATTTTGGAAGTGCAGATTGAGGAACANGGCGCAATCGAGCTTGCNAGAAGAAGCCGTGGCACGCCNAGACTTGCAAANCGNATGCTNAAGCGCGTGCGCGATTTTGCACAGGTGAANTACGACGGCGTTATTACNNTGGANGCNGCAAATACGGCGCTTGATCTNCTGGATGTAGATAAGCTTGGGCTGGANCANACGGACAGGCTGATANTGGAAACGATGATTGAGAAGTTTGGCGGNAAGCCGGTCGGACTGGATACGTTGTCTGCGGCAATCGGAGAGGACAGCGGCACGATTGAAGANGTCTATGANCCGTATCTGATCAAAAACGGACTGATNATGCGTACGCCGCGCGGACGANTNGTGACGGAGCTTGCCTGTAACCATTTAGGNCTTGAAATACNGGAGTAGTCTGATATATAATGNAAGTGGTTATGTAAATCAAAACAAAAGAAATTNATTGGATACACATAGAAAGGGGCAAGAGTTATGTCTGCCAAAACAGATACGGAAGTTATTATCGGAGGAAAAGTTTTAACNCTCAGCGGAAACGAGAGCGCGGAATATCTGCAAAAGGTTGCNGCNTACATAAATAATAAGCTGAATGAGTATAATAAAATGGACAGCTTTAAGCACCAGCCCGTGGATACCCNGAATATGTTGATGCTTTTAAATATTGCCGACGATTATTTTAAGGCAAANAATCAGCANGAGCNNCGNGAGNANGAGCTTCGGGCAAAAGAGAATGAACTNTATGATTTAAAGCATGAGCTGATNGCCACACAGATGAAGCTTGACAATACNGCAAAATCATTACAGGAAGCGCAGAAAGANTTGAATGAAAATTCAAAACAGATTGTGCGGCTGGAAACAGAGCTTGCGGAAAAAAGAAAGAAATAAGTATGACAGATAAGAAAGTGGAACTTTTGGCTCCNGCNGGCGATTATCAGTGCTGTATGGCNGCGATTAACGCGGGGGCGGATGCGGTATATTTAGGCGGNGTAAAGTTTGGGGCAAGAGCGTATGCAAACAATTTTTCCCAGGAGGAGATTGTAGACGCTCTTCGCGTNGCGCATCTTTTNGGCAGAAAAATATATCTGACNGTNAATACGCTTGTAAAGGAAANCGAGATGCAGGAACTTNTGCCGTATCTTGCNCCGCTGTANGAGGCGGGGCTTGACGGCGTTATCGTTCAGGATATCGGCGTTATGAAGGTGATACGGGAACANTTNCCGGAACTTTCGCTGCANGCGAGCACNCAGATGACGATTACGGGCGTATANGGNGCNGAGTGGGTCAAAAATCTNGGCGTGTGCCGTGTCGTGCCNGCAAGGGAGCTTTCNCTNGATGAGATTAAGGACATCAANGCNCANACGGGACTNGAAATAGANTGTTTNATNCATGGCGCTATGTGTTATGCCTACTCGGGACAGTGNCTTTTNAGTTCAATATTNGGNGGCAGAAGNGGAAANNGGGGAAGATGCGCGGGACCGTGCNGACTTCCNTATACGGACGAGNGNGGAAACANGCTGTATCCGCTTAGTTTAAAGGATATGTANACCCTGTCNGATATTCCNAAGCTGATTGAGGCNGGAATCGATTCTTTTAANATAGAGGGGCGTATGAAAAGNGCGGAATATGTNGCGGGCGTGACATCCGTATACCGCAAGTATATTGANNAATATTTATCAATGCCGAATGCGCATTATCANGTGTCAGATACAGATGAGAAGCTTTTGCGGGGNCTTTANATNCGCTCNGATATCTGTCACGGTTATTANGAGAAACATCATGATAAAAACATGATNACGATAAAGGAGCCGGGATACANCGGTTCCACNAAAGAAGCGCTTGAAGAAATCAAGANAAANTATATTGATAAAAAAATGACGCTTGCCGTTAAGGGAAGTGCGTCTGTTTTTACAGGAAAACAGGCTCTTTTTACGCTTGAGGCAAANGGTATATCTGTGACGGCAGAGGGCGACGAGGTGGGNGNGGCGATCAATAGACCGCTTACCGAAACGGAGATTGCAGACAGACTTTCCAAGTTTGGGGACACTTATTTTTCGCTTGCGGAGCTTGAGGTCAATACGGATAACAAATCGTTTATGCCNGTNAANTCNTTAAATGAACTTCGGAGAAAGGCNTGCACTGCGTTGGAAAACGCAATTTTAGAACCAAATCGCAGAAGTTTGTCGTGCGATGATANAGTGCAGATGACAAGTTCGGACAAAACAGATAAGAGCANNAGAGAGAATGCGCTTGCGGTTTTGGTAACGACAAAAGAGCAGCTTGAANCGGCGCTTTTGTNTGACGAGATTANGCTTCTTTATATTAATGCNGACATTTTTCTCCAAAACGGAGCAGATGCGGTACAAAAGNNTGATAAGCNATGTTTCCTGGCGCTTCCGCATATTTTGCGCAAACGCTCGTATCAATANCTTGAAACATATCGCGCTTTGCTGGAAACGGANTTCTTTTCGGGNGNGCTTGTGCGGAATTTTGAGGAGTTNGAATGGCTGCATAGCATTGACTATNNNGGTCAAATNNTNTCNGACTATACNANATATGCATGGAATANCACTGCNCTTTCNCTCTGTTCNGAGATNTTTAACAGAGTGACNCTTCCTNTAGAACTCAATAAAAAAGAACTTTCGCAGCTTTCTTCGGCTGTTCCNNCCGAACTTTTGNTGTANGGCAGNCTTCCNCTGATGTATTCGGCAAACTGTGTGCGAAANACATTGGAAAAGTGCATTNATCAGCCNCAGNGTCAGAATGTTTANANGCTTACGGATCGNTATCAAAANGCTGTTCCGATCGTGCAAAANTGNATCCATTGCTATAATATTCTGTATAATACNGTGCCGCTTTCCNTGCATNGNCAGCTNGNGCAGATTCAAAAGAGAGGATATCAGNCATTACGNCTTGAGTTTACGTTGGAGGACGGCAAACAGACGTCGGATGTGNTTCAATATTACATAAAGAAATCAGACGGCGCAGAGCCGGACTTTATCTGGAAGGATTTCACCAACGGACATTATAAACGTGGAGTAGAATAAATGTTAAAGGCAGTCATNGAACTATCAAAATATATATTGGCCGGAAATATGTTACTGTACACGCTCATCAGCTATTTTGCNCTGAGAGTGGACGATCGNGAGCGGAAAAANGTTGTGTTTGNGNTGCAATGCNTTATGATTTTTATCAATCATATGGTTGGCAGCCTTGTTCTGCTTTCNTCAAGGGAGGATTTTACCTACCTGTTTTTTCCNATNTTTCAAATGCTNACCGTGTTTGCCTACCTGGTCCTCATGCGGGCAATCTANCCGAAATCCAATAAACTGATCGTNTGTCATATCGCGATGCTTTTATCGGTAGGGTTCGTGATATTGACGCGNCTTTCNATTACAAGGTCTGTNCGGCAGTTNATCATCGTGGCGGTATCGTTGGTGATNGGNCTTGTCATACCTGNGTTNATGAAACANCTTANGCTGNTTCAGCGTTGTGAACTGATTTTNGCGGCTGTGGGAATTGCGATATTGGGCGCNGTGCTNATCAGCGGCAGTCTGGTAAACGGTTCTAAACTTTCTTTTTCCGTGTTCGGATTTAGTTTTCAACCCTCGGANTTTGTGAAAATNATATATGTTATTTTTATTTCATGTATCCTTGCAAGAGCNAAGCATTTNGGNCATATNTTGCTGTCTGCGCTGCTTGCGGCAATTCATGTGCTGATTCTTGNTGCNTCAAAGGATTTGGGAAGCGCATTGATNTTTTTTATCACATATGTGCTTCTTTTGTTTGCCGCGACAAAAAAGNTGCGTTATTTGATCGTGGGACTTGNGGGAGCAGCGGCGGCATCNTATGTATCCTACTTTTTGTTTTCCCATGTGCGCGTGCGTGTGGANGCATGGCTGGATCCGTGGAANGATATCAATGCGACGGGATACCANATCGCNCAGTCNCTTTTNGGNATTGGTACGGGAGGCTGGTTTGGCATGGGCATTGATTCGGGAAATCCGAGTCTGATTCCGTATGTGGANCAGGACTTTATCTTTTCNGCGGTATGTGAGGAGTACGGTGTGATTTTTGGCATTTGCCTGATCGCTGTGTGCATCAATCTGTTTTTGGANATNGTGCGNGTGGCGCATTCCTGTCTGGAGCCGTTTGTCAAATATTCGTGTTTCGGTCTTGGNATTGTGTATATTTCGCAGTTGTTTTTGACGATTGGCGGAAATACAAAGTTNATACCGCTTACGGGCGTGACGCTTCCGNTGATCAGTTACGGAGGCAGTTCGGTTNTGGCGTCTGTGATGATGCTTTCCGTGGTTCANGGATTTTATATTAATCGGGATACCCTCCTTGCGTATGAGGGAGAAGAGGGGGACGAGGACGCTTTTGTGCCGTATATGCCCANNCGATACATGAATGCGANGGCGGGGGTGTTTGTNGCGCTTTTTGTGGGGATTTGTATCTATCTTGCGCATTTTGTCCACTATGACAGTTCCAAGNTNATCAACAATTCTTACAATGCAAAGCGTCAGGAGATTCTTGCGTCGAAAACAACACGCGGCGATATTCTCTCGGCGGATGATAAGACGCTTGCGACAACGCTTGCGGGCAGTGATGAGCGGTATTATCCGTATGCAGAGCTGTATTCTCATGTCGTAGGCTATGCGTCAAACGGCAGAATGGGAGTCGAACAGAACGCGAACATCTATCTGGTGTCATCCAATATATCGCTAAACAGCAAGCTTTCCGATGATCTTGCAGACGAGAAGCATATGGGGAACACGGTCGTCACAACGCTTGATTCGCGGCTTCAGGAACTTGCCTATGATGCGTTGGGAATGTATGAAGGGGCAGTGCTCATCACAGAGCCCGATACGGGAAAAATTTTGGCGATGGTGTCAAAGCCCGATTTTGATCCCAATACGATTGATGAGATATGGGACGAACTGATTGTGGACGAGGAGAGTTCCATTCTCGTAAACAGGGTGACACAGGGACTTTATCCGCCCGGTTCCACCTTTAAGATTTTTACGGCTCTTGCTTATATTCGCGAAAATCCAATCGATTACACTAAATACAACTTTGACTGCAACGGTCAATTTAAGAGCGGTGAGAATACTATTAATTGTTTTCATGGAACAAGGCACGGAAAAGTGGATTTTTCGCGTTCCTTTGCAAAGTCCTGCAATTCGTCATTTGCCAATATCGGACTTTCGCTTGATCGGAACAGTTTTCTGGATATGTTGGATACGCTTTATTTTAATGATGCGCTTCCTGTGGATTTTCTTTCCAATAAGAGTAGTATTTCCGAAAACATAATAAACAGTGACAGCGTTATGATACAGACAGCGATCGGTCAGGGAGAAACGCAGATGACGCCGCTCCATATCGCGATGGTGACAGCTATGATCGCAAACGGCGGAGAGATGATGCAGCCGTATGTGATCGATCATGTGGAAAATGCGGACGGCGGCATGGTGACATCGTTTGCGCCGAAGTCGTTAGGGCAGCTCATCAGCGCGGAGGAGGCAGATACCTTAAAGCGGCTTATGAGCGCCGTTGTGGAGGAAGGCACGGGAACCCGCATTAAGAGCGACGCGTACAGCGCGGCAGGAAAGACCGGCTCCGCCGAGTACAATTCTAAATCAGATTCCCATGCGTGGTTTACAGGATTTACTTACGACACGGACAGACCGCTGCAGATAACGGTCATTATGGAGGGCGCAGGCTCGGGAGGAGAGTATGCTGTTCCCGTGGCAAGACGGATTTTGGACGGCTATTATGAGGAAACACGGTAAGGTTTGACGGTTACTGTTCAGACAGGAATTAGCATTTACTGCTAATTCCGTGGAAAAACGTACCGCGGCCAAGTAAAAATCTATCACCGAAGGTGATTTTGCATAGATTTTTACCTGTTACTGGAACGGAGTGAACAGTAAGGTTTGACGAATTTGGCAAAAAATTTCAATATTAATTTGTATTTTTAATTAAAATAGTGTATAGTAGTATCAGAGATGTATTTTTATGGGTACAACATATGAAACAGTAAAAGGAGAAGGGAGTGTAACTATGCTTAACCGCTTGTTTGGAAACTACCTTGTTGAAAAGGGGAAATTGACGTTGGAGCAGTTGGATACCCTGCTTCCCGTGAAGAAACAGTTTAAGGCAGAAGTGGAAGTGATTTCAATTGTCACAAAGGTACTGACGCCTGCTGCCGTACAGGAGCTTTTGCAGAACATGGATAAGGAAAGCGAGCACTTTGGCGAGGCTGCGGTTAATTCAGAACTGATCACGGACGATAAGCTTGATGAGATTCTTTCGCATCAGTCAAACGATTTTATGAAATTTCTGCAACTGCTTGTGGACGATGATTATATCTCGTATGAGGATATTAATCAGGAGTTGGATGCGTTTCAGCAGAAGAACGAGTGGAATGATGAACAGTTAAATGCGCTGATACATGATGATCTGGAGCAGTGTATCGACCTGTTTGCGCAATTTGAATCTCCGGCGTTGAAAGAACTTACAAAGACGTTTGTACAGACATTCCGCCGCTTGATCGACAGAGATGTTTACCTTGAAAAAGCGATTCCAGCGGATTCGATTCAGTTGGACAAGTGTGCAAGTCAGATGATCATAGGGGATATGCGCATCAAAGTCTACATCAGCGCCCCCGGCGATGATTTGCTTTCAATAGCGAATTACTTTACGGGAGATACATATGATACCGTTACAGAGGACGCGCTTGACAGTGTGGGTGAGTTTATCAACTGCGTGAACGGTCTGTTTGCCACAAATATGAGTTATGAAGACGTATCCGTGGATATGAACTCTCCGGAGTATTCCGCCGAAGGACCGTTTATCAGTAATGAAACACTCTACGTCATTCCGATGCATGTCAACGGGTGTATCGTAAAGATCGTTTTAGAGGTGTATCAATAAGCTTTCATATAAAAGGTATTTAGTTTAAGGAGATTTAAAGTATGAGTACAGTTATGATAATAGACGATTCAAAAACTTCAAGATCAATACTTAGAAATATTTTGGAGGAGAATGATTATGAAGTGATTGCCGAGGCAAAGAACGGACAGGAGGGCTATGAGAAATATTGTGAACTGCACCCCGATATTGTTACGCTTGATATTACAATGCCCGTCATGGATGGAATCGAAACGCTTACAAAAATAAGAGAATATGATGATAATGCAAAGATCATAATGGTAACGGCAGCCGGTCAAAAGGGTAAGATGCTTGACGCGATCAAGCTTGGCGCGGCAGAGTTTGTGACAAAACCTTTTGAAACCAGCCAGATTATAAGCATTCTGGAAAGCATTAAATAGTTCATATACCATTTAGGAGGAAACGCCATGATTGAGGCTACTAGTTGTGGGGGCGTGGTTATATTCAGGGGAAAAATACTTCTTCTGTATAAAAACTTTAAGAATAGGTATGAGGGCTGGGTTCTTCCAAAAGGAACTGTAGAGAGCGGAGAGAAACATGTGGAAACCGCACTTCGTGAGGTTTTCGAAGAAACGGGCGTAAAAGCGACGGTGATGAAATACATCGGAACAAGCGAATATTCTTTTAACGTGCCGCAGGATACCGTTGAAAAGGAAGTTCACTGGTATCTGATGATGGCAGACAATTATTATTCTAAACCGCAGCGCGAAGAGTTTTTTGTTGACTCAGGCTATTATAAATACCATGAAGCCTATCATCTGCTTAAATTTTCAAATGAAAAACAGATTTTGGAACAGGCATATCAGGAATATTTGAAGCTCAGAAAAAATAAGCAGTGGATCAAGCCGCGATAACATGAGAAAACAAAGAGATACAAAGGAAGGTCGAAGGACCTTCTTTTTATTTAATGGGAATTTACGCTGCCGGGCTTGCGCTTTTTCAGTTTGTAAAAATTAAGATGGTATGTTATAGTAAAAGATAGGAGTTGATGGATATGCGCTTTTACAGGGGGCTGTATATGAGTCCTTCCATAGAGAAAAAACGAAACAGAGTCATATGGAAGTTAAGAACAGGTCGTCCGCAGCCTATGATTTTTGTGATTGCGCTGGCAAAAAACAATGATTTGCTTGAAATTTATCATAGCGGTATGCTCAAACAGGCTTATTATAAAAGAAAGAAAAATGCACCGTACATAGTGGGACTTGCTGTCGGATATTGGAATGCGATCGCGTTGGTGGCAGATATTTTGGAAGATGTGTATCGAATCACAGGCGGATATGACGTGAAATCCTTTTTTAAGAACTAAGAATGAGAGATAAAAGATATAAGGGGACTGTATGGTGTCAATAATATTAACAATATTAAAAGTAATAGGAATCAGTCTTTTGATAATCCTTGGGATTGTGATACTGCTTATTCTGCTTGTGCTGTTTGTGCCGGTGCGGTATAAGGCGGGTGGCAGCTATACGGAGGGAAACGCTGACGTGTCGGGTAAGATACGGTGGCTGCTCGGCATTATTTCGCTGAAAATTCGTTATCAGAACGGACAGCCGTTTCACATCAAGGCAAAAGTGCTTTTCATTACAATTTTTGATAATCTGAAAAAGGGTAAAAAGCCCAAAAAAGAGCGAAGAA
>JAAUZZ010000010.1 GCA_014804345.1 Lachnospiraceae bacterium
CAACCCGTTAGAACGCATCAGAGAAATGATAAAAAGTAGAGGTCCTGCATATGAGGCAGCGGCAGAGTTTTTCATTGATGTGGACAGCTTGACGCAGTTTGAGGCAGCGGAAGAGATCATAAGAAGAATAGGAGTTTAAAATGAAAATATTAGTAATCAATGGCCCGAACTTGAATTTTTTGGGCATCCGGGAAAAAGGAATATACGGAACGCAGGATTATAATTATCTTGTGAATATGATACAGGAGAAAGCAAAAAAAGAGGATTGCGAGATAACCTGTTTCCAGTCAAATCATGAGGGTGCGATCATTGACAGAATACAGGAGGCATATTTTGACGGCACGGACGGAATTGTTATCAATCCCGGCGCGTATACGCATTATTCCTATGCGATTCGGGACGCTCTTGTGAGCATCACAGTTCCAAAGGTTGAGATTCATATTTCGGACATTACAAAGCGCGAGGAATTTCGCAAAACTTCAGTGACAAAGCCTGCCTGCGACCATCAGATTTACGGGAAGGGATTGGACGGTTACATTATGGCAATTGACTTTATATTGGAAAAAAATCGCGAAATGTAAAAAATAGTAGTTGAAATCTATAGGAAATTGTTATAAAATGGTTTAGGATTGTAAACATTACAAGTGAATAAAAGGGCTGTTGCCGTTAAAGTAAGGGACAGTTACGATATTAGGAGGAAGATTTATGATTTCAGCAGGAGATTTCAGAAATGGAATTACGATAGAATATGAAGGCAACATTTATCAGATTATCGAATTCCAGCATGTAAAGCCCGGAAAAGGAGCTGCTTTTGTAAGAACAAAGCTTAAGAATATTATCAGTGGAGGCGTTGTTGAGAAGACTTTCAGACCGACTGAGAAATGCCCTCAGGCGCGTATTGACAGAAGAGAAATGCAGTATCTGTATGCAGACGGAGATATTTACAACTTCATGGATACAGAGAATTATGAGCAGATCGGACTCAATGCAGAGAAGGTTGGCGATTCTCTTAAGTTTGTTAAGGAAAATGAAATGGTTAAGGTTTGCTCACACAACGGCAACGTGTTTGCGATTGAGCCGCCTTTATTCGTAGAGCTTGCGATTACGGACACAGAGCCTGGCTTTAAGGGAGATACGGCGACAGGAGCTACAAAGCCTGCGGTCGTTGAAACCGGTGCGACTGTTTATGTTCCGCTGTTCGTAGATGTAAATGATGTGATTAAGATTGACACAAGAACAGGCGAGTATCTTTCACGCGTTTAATCGACTCGTATATCAAACTATTTTGTAACTGAATGATTAAGACAATGAAATTGCAATTTATATGTTTATATAAATTCTTTTCGTTGTCTTTTTTTGTTCCACATGAAATGGTGACTGTAAGAAAACAAAGCAAAAAACAGAAAAGAGGAGAAAATATATTATGGAATTTACAAGTTTTAAGACATTGGTAAGGGAAGAAGTAGAGAGAAGAGCAGGAAAGAAATACCGTGTGCGTCTGAATGATGTTATGAAGAATAACGGAGTGGTCTTGAGCGGACTTACTGTGATGCAGGACGACAGCAACATCTCTCCCACAATCTATTTGAATGATTATTACAACGCATACGAGAATGGACGGACAACGCTGGGAATGGTCATCAATGACGTGATGGACGTTTATAACAGAAACAAGGTGAACAGAAAACTTGATATGCGCTATTTTTTAAACTATGAGCATGTCAAGGAACAGATTGTGCTAAAGCTGATAAACACAGAAAAAAACAAAGAGCTTTTGAGCGATATTCCGCATGTAGAGTTCTTGGATTTGTCAATTGTTTTTCAGGTTCTGATTTCGGATGAAAATATAGGCGGGGCATCCGTGCTGATTCATAATGCGCACGCGAAGCTGTGGGGCGTTGACAGTAAAGAACTTTATAAATGTGCGCTCAAAAATACGCCAAAACTCTTAAAATATGAAATAAAAGGTATGAATGACGTTATTTGTGAGATAATGGAAACAGACAGGGCATCTGCGCCCTGCTGCGGTGAAATCCCGATGTATGTCCTTAGTAACAGCAGAAGAATTGACGGAGCGGCATGTATGATTTATCCGCAGCTTATCGAAGATTTTGCAACGGCTGTCGGCGGTAATCTGTATATCATTCCGTCTTCGGTGCATGAGCTTTTGCTGCTCCCGGCGTGTGCTGTGGATAATGGAGAGGAACTTATCAATATTATTAAGGAAGTAAATGAAACACAGCTTTTGACGGAAGAGATTCTTTCCGATTCGCTCTATGTCTATGACTGCAAGGAGAAAGCAATTAAAATATTTTAAGAAATGTTTGATAAATTATTGACAATCACCCATAATATGTTAATATGAATAACGAATGAACAAGAAAATATATATTAAAAAGGCAGGTTATGATAGCTGTCAAACGTAAAGGAGAATGAAAAAATGAGCAAATGGGTGTATTTATTCACGGAAGGCGACGCGGGAATGCGTGAGCTTTTAGGCGGTAAGGGCGCAAATCTTGCCGAGATGACGAAAATCGGACTTCCTGTTCCGCAGGGATTTACAATTACAACAGAAGCCTGTACGCAGTATTATGAGGATGGCAGACAAATCAATGATGAAATCATGGGACAGATTATGGACTATGTTGCCAAGATGGAAGAAATCAACGGCAAGAAATTTGGTGATTTAAAGAATCCGCTTCTTGTTTCCGTTCGTTCCGGCGCAAGAGCATCTATGCCCGGTATGATGGATACGATCTTAAATTTAGGTTTGAACGATGATGTTGTCGCAGCGATGATCGCAGGCAATCCGGATCCGAAGTTTGAGCGTTTCGTATATGATTCATACAGACGTTTTATTCAGATGTTCTCTGACGTTGTTATGGAGGTTGGTAAGAAATATTTTGAGCAGCTTATCGACGAGATGAAGGCAAAGAAGGGCGTTACGTTTGACGTTGACTTGACTGCTGCCGATTTAAAGGAGCTTGCAGAGCAGTTTAAGGCTGAGTATAAGAAGCAGCTTGGACAGGATTTTCCGTCTGATCCGGTTGTGCAGTTAAAAGAGGCTGTCAGAGCGGTATTCCGTTCTTGGGATAATCCGCGCGCAAATGTTTATCGTCGTGACAATGATATCCCCTACAGTTGGGGTACGGCAGTAAACGTAATGCCGATGGTATTTGGTAATTTAAATGAGGAGTCGGGCACTGGCGTTGCATTTACGCGTGATCCGGCAACCGGCGAGAAGAAGCTTATGGGTGAGTTCCTTACAAATGCACAGGGTGAGGACGTTGTTGCAGGCGTGCGTACACCGATGCCGATTGCACAGATGGAAGAGAAGTTCCCAGAAGCATACAAGCAGTTTATTGATGTTTGTGGTTTACTTGAGAATCACTACCATGATATGCAGGATATGGAGTTTACGGTTGAGAACGGTAAGCTTTATATGTTACAGTGCCGCAGCGGTAAGAGAACGGCACAGGCAGCATTGAAGATTGCATGTGATTTGGTTGACGAGGGAATGAAGACAGAGGAAGAGGCAGTTGCAATGATTGATCCTCGTAACTTGGATACGCTGTTACATCCGCAGTTTGACGCGGCTGCATTAAAGGCTGCAACACCTTTGGGAAAAGGTCTTGGCGCGTCTCCGGGCGCTGCATGCGGTAAAATTGTATTTACAGCTGATGATGCCGAAACGTGGGCGGCAAGAGGAGAGAAGGTTGTACTTGTTCGTCTGGAAACATCTCCCGAGGATATTACGGGTATGAAGGCAGCTCAGGGTATTTTGACTGTTCGTGGCGGTATGACATCTCATGCTGCAGTTGTTGCCCGCGGTATGGGCGCATGTTGCGTATCGGGATGCGGCGATATTGCGATGGACGAAGAGAACAAGAAGTTTACGTTAGCCGGAAAAGAATTCCATGAAGGAGACTATATTTCAATTGACGGTACAACAGGCAACATCTATGACGGACAGATTAAGACAGTTGATGCTACGATCGCAGGCGAGTTCGGCCGCATCATGGCATGGGCAGATAAATACAGAAAGTTAAAGGTTCGTACAAACGCAGATACACCGACTGACGCAAAGAAGGCAAGAGAACTTGGCGCAGAGGGTATCGGTCTTTGTCGTACGGAGCATATGTTCTTTGAGGAGGACAGAATTGCGGCATTCCGTGAAATGATCTGTTCCGATACCGCAGAGGAAAGAGAGGCGGCATTGGAGAAGATTCTTCCTTATCAGCAGGGCGACTTTGAAGCGCTGTATGAAGCGCTTGAGGGGAATCCGGTTACCATTCGTTTCCTGGATCCGCCTCTTCATGAGTTTGTTCCGACAGAGGAAGCTGATATTGAGAAGCTTGCAAATGCGCAGGGCAAGTCTGTAGAAACAATTAAGAATATTATCGCTTCATTGCATGAGTTTAACCCGATGATGGGTCACAGAGGATGTCGTTTGGCTGTTACTTATCCGGAAATTGCAAGAATGCAGACAAAGGCAGTTATCCGTGCAGCGATTAATGTACAGAAGAAGCATTCTGACTGGACTGTAAAGCCGGAGATTATGATTCCGCTTATTTGTGAAGTGAGTGAGTTGAAGTTTGTAAAGAAGGTTGTCGTAGAGACAGCAGACGCGGAAATCGCAGCGGCAGGCGTGAAGTTAGAGTATGAAGTAGGTACCATGATTGAAATCCCGAGAGCTGCATTGACGGCTGATGACATTGCGAAGGAAGCTGACTTCTTCTGCTTTGGTACAAACGACCTTACACAGATGACATTCGGTTTCTCAAGAGATGATGCGGGTAAATTCCTGAATGCTTACTATGATGCAAAGATTTTTGAGAACGATCCGTTTGCAAAGCTTGACCAGACAGGTGTCGGCAAGTTGATGGAGCTTTCTATTAAGCTTGGAAAGCCTGTAAATCCGAAGCTTCATGTGGGTATCTGTGGAGAACATGGCGGAGATCCTTCTTCGGTTGAGTTCTGTCATAAGATTGGGCTTGATTATGTTTCATGTTCACCGTTTAGAGTGCCTATCGCTCGGTTGGCGGCAGCACAGGCGGCTATCACCTTAGGGTAGCGAATACAGGTTCGATAAAATTGTCTTTAAGGGAGCTATTTCATTGTGAGTAGCTCTCTTTTGTATTGTAAGTAAAAGGATTTCATGTTAAAATCATCATAAAGAGGTGAAAATAAATAGTGAATAGAAAGCTAAAAGTATATTTGGATACGTCAGTTATAAGTCATTTACTACAGGAAGATGCATTAGATAAGATGATGGATACAAGGAAACTATGGAAAATGTTTCAGGATAATGTGTATGATGTATGTATTTCAACAGTAACATTGCAGGAAATTGATGATTGTGCTGAACCTAAAAGAAGTAGATTGTGGGAATATTTAAATCAAATAGAGTATGAAATTTATGATGTTACAGAAGACGCTTTAGCAGTAGCACGCCAAATGATTGATTTAGGAATACTTACAAAGAAAAGTTTTGACGATTGCCAGCATATTGGCGTGGCTGTAGTAAATGATTGTGATTGTATAATATCATGGAATTTTCGGCATATTGTAAATATAAAGACAATTCGAGGGGTACGGGCAATTACAAATTTAAAGGGATATAAGCTGATTGAAATATGGAGTCCATCGGTATTGTTAGAAAGTGAGGGATAATTATGGAGAAGCCAGTATTGAGTCCTGAATTCACAATTGAAGATATTCATAAGTTACGTGAATATAATTATGAAATAACAAAAAACATGAGTGATAAGGAGAGGATGGATTATTATAATAAAAGGGGAAGGGAAGTTCAATTAAAGTTAGAGAAAATGAAGGCTTTAAATGCTTGATGTTTGAGAATATATTTATTGTATTTGTTTTTAGGGGTTATTCCATTGTGAGTAGCTCCTTTTTCTATGTCATCAATCCCCACCTAAGATAGAAATTACACCAATAAATATAACCATAGAATTCTACAAAGTTAATTATATTATCATAAGGCAGGTTAAATAACAAAAATAAAATATAACTATTCATATCTGTACAACTAAAACCTAATATGGAGTTCTAAGTAATAGTCAGCCGAAAATTTCTAATCTATTTTTCGTTTTCTAAAGTTCTGTAGGCTGCAGCAATATAGCATGATTTTTTAGCATGCAAAATATATAATTAAGTGTTCAAAACCACCTTAGATAAGTCTATTTCAAGGCTGAAAAATACGATTTTCAGTGTAGAGGTCAATTTTCAAGAAGAATTTTATGGTTATTAAGTAGGTATTTTAACCGTTTCAGGGGTACTTCTGAGGCACTCACCCTCATTTCCCCGATACACAGGAAAGGTGATAATTGTATGTCAGTAGAATTACTTGATGATAAAAAGATAACTAAGTATATATCTTTAGGGATAATGGATATTTTAAATAATTCAGAATTATCCGAGCTGTTTTGTGAAATCATTCAGAACAGACAATTATACGGACATTCACTGGATACCGCAAGATATGCTGTCCAGATAGGATTAATACATAAAAATATAGATTTGATAGAACTAGCAGAGGCAGGATTACTTCACGATATAGGTAAGATAGATATACCCATAGAAATAATATATAAGCCAGGCAAGTTGAATGATTATGAAAGAATGGTAATGAATACTCACTCAGAAAAGGGGTGCGAGAGGCTCATGCAGCTAGTGGAAAGTGAAAATATTCAGGATGTGGCATTGCACCATCATGAATATTAACAGGCGGTGGGTATCCTGACGGAATAAAGGAAATAAATCTCTTAACACAGATAATAACTATAGCAGATATCTTTTCCGCACTGACAGAGCTAAGATCATACAACACATAAAAGTTGATGAAGGTGTATGCAGGGTATTGTTTGGTAGTAAATAAAACGCTAAAGGGGCGATAGTTATGAAGTATAGTGATGAAAATGTAAAAGTAATGGAAGTGGATGAATTATTTGATGGGGTACTGTTTATGGATACAGCCACTAATGAAACCGTATCTGAAATAGAAGAGGTTGATGAGTCCTTTGACGGGGTACTTCCTGCGGACATAGCGGTCAGTGAGGATGTATCAATTGTGGAAGAAAACTTAGGCGGCGTATCGTTGGTAAATGATGAAAATGAATACGAAAAGCGGCAGACAGAGAAAAAGATAGCCCCTATCGTTAAAGAAGTCACAAATCAGGCGGTAAGTGAGGCAGTAAAATATCAACAGGATAAATTGAAAGTAGAAGTCAATGAAGTATTACAAAGTGAGGTAGGCTATCGGCTTGACAAATACGAAAAGCGCAGACGCAGGCGAGATGTTAAAGATAAATTGGGGGTAGTAATTAAGTGGGGTGTCGTGATAGGCATCGTTGCTTTTATATACGGAACGCCACAGTTACGGACAAAGTTTTCTATATTATTCAGGGATTTTGGAGATTTAGTAGAAGGTCTTATAAACAATGAAGAAGTTTCGAGCAACAAACTAGTAGAAGATGCTCTCACAGGTCTGGGCGAGGATTTAAACGAGAGTTCTTCTTCACAGGGAGATAGTAATTAAATGATAAAGAAACAGCTTATGAAACGCATAGGCTGTTTTTTTTATGCCCATACAAATCCCAAATTACAATCTTTTCAGGGTTTTACTGGAGGGAGCAATACGGATGAAGTTTTGTCGGGAAAAAGTATTTATATACTCGTAACAACCTTGAAAGACTTTATAAGATTTTTGGTGGAAAATCATGATTTTAAGTGTTGGAGCGAATTTTTAAGATTACGGATGGAGCGGAGTTGTCGAGGGGTAGAGAGTATGGGTAAAATATCAGATATTAATAAAATTCAAAGTTTTAGGATATAAAGATTTCTTAGTTAACATTGAAAACGCAGTAATAAGTAAATTTCTACATTTTTATAGAAAAATTGGCAGTTATATGGTACTATATATAAGATTATAGATAAAATCACAATAGGAGTAGTTGGAAACTGAACGCGAGACTGTGAACAGGGAACAACAGGAAGCGGAGAAACAGTGGCAGTTTGAACTGAAACAGCAGAAAAGGAAAAAAGCATAGAGGAAGGTAAGGGTTGTTATAATATTTCTTTTGCTATGCTTTTTTATGATTATTTAGGCACGTTTGATGAAAGGGGTTAGAATAATGAATTTATTACATTCCATACCTAATTCTATGTTAAAACAAGTATTAGAAAGAAAGGTTGAGGCTCAACCTGATAGATATAATGATTTATGTAGCACTATTTGCAGATTTCGTAGTCATATTGTTTTAGAATTAAGGCAGATAAATGAATTGTTTAAAGAATATACACCACATGACGAAGACTATCATATTTTACATTTGTTTGAGATAGCTGATATTTTGCTTGGTGAAGAATCATATGAAAAAATGAATGTTGTGGAATTATGTTTATTAATTGCAGCAATGTATGCACATGATTGGGGGATGGCTGTCAGTAAATCAGAAAGATATTATATTGCCACGCATAACAAAAAAGAGGATTCATTGCATATTAATTTATTAGATGATGAATTTGACAGGTTTGAAAAATTTATAAAAACAAAATTTGATAATGTGGTATTTGAAAATGATGAACAAATTAGCTTAGAAATATGGCAAGATTATATTCGGGATACACATGCGCTAAGAAGTGGAAAAAGAGTAGATACATATTTTAGGACATACAATGGAGGATTTGCTGGAGCATTAGATAAAATATGTGTGGGGCATTGGCTTGAGATTGAAGATATATCAGAGAGAAATGGATATTATAAGGATACTTCTGTTTTGGGGGAAACTGTGAATTTAATAGCATTAGCAATTTATATTAGGCTAATTGACTTGTTCGATTTGGCAGAGGATAGAACTCCCTATGTATTATGGAAGTATGTTAATCCACAGAATAGCTATTCAAAAATGGAGTGGGAAAAGCACAGGGCTTTACATCAAATAACGTGTCCCTCATATGGAAATGGTAGGATTGTGTGTATTAGTGGTAGCACAGATAACCATGAAGTATATGCTGCTTTAATGGATTTTAAACAGTTATGTGAAAAGTATTTTAGAGAATGTTCTGATACATTAGTACATATGAATGACTCACGACATGTGTTGGGAGTGTATTTAATAGAATGGAGAATAGAAGCGAGAAATTTTAAGCCAATAACTATTGGATTTTCTTTTGAAAAGAGAAATATATTTAAGATATTAAGTGATGAGATATATAATTGTCATCCGTATATTTATATAAGAGAACTGATACAAAACAGTATTGACGCAATAGATTTGAGAAAAAAGATTTTGGATAGGAAAAAAGTTGGAGGAGATAACATAGGTCATATTTACTTTGAGATTAACAGAACGTCTATTAATGATATGGATGTGATATGTCGGGACGATGGGATTGGAATGGATGAGTATGTGTTAAAAAATTATTTTTCTGTTTTAGGTAAAAGTTATTATAATAGTTCTGATTTTAAAAGTAAGAGAATTGATATAAATGCTATTTCGAAATTTGGGATAGGTATTTTGAGTTGCTTTTCGGTGGCAGGGCAGATGGAAATATTAACTAGGCGCGAGCCTTATATGGAGGAAGGGCGTGAGGGACTAAAAGTCGTTATTAATGATATTCAGAAAACATTTAGGATAGAAGAAATACCAGAGTATAAGTGTGAAGTTGGTACAGAAATTAAATTGAGAATAAAAAATTATGATTTAGAGAAGCAATTAAAACGCAATAAAATTAATATAGAAGAATATAGTATTACGGAGTATATAAAATATGTGGCAAATTATGTTAAATATCCAATTATTATAAATGAAAATGGGTTAAAAACAATTTTAATACCAATGAATTATGATATAAAAAAATTAGAAAGAGAAGTGAATAATTTACAAGAATATAATATTTACACTATGAGTGGGAAATATCCAGTAGAAGATATTGTTAAAATTCAGGATGTAGATAATTTTAATAAAGTGTTTGAAATTAGAAGTATTGATGTTACTAAAGAATTGGGTATTGATGAAATCGAGGGAAATATATATTTTGCTGTAATAAGAGAATATCAGGATGAAATTGTAAACGAAACAAGAACTTGGCCAACTGATGAGATTATAGTGCGGAGAAAGGAAGAAAATTTAAGAATTCGATGGAATAAGCGTAACAATAATAATAGATTCCTTTTGAAAAATCATTATATAAATTTGTTTAATAAAGGTATATGTGTCGAAGCGGAAGTAGGGAAATATGATACATATAGATTTGTAAGTCACTTGTTCCCGATCCCAAGAATTAGAATTAATTTTCCTAATACGATATCAGACATATCTGTTTCAAGATTTAATTTTAAAAATAAGAGTGATATTTTGGATAAGATATGGTTGAAGCTAGGACAATATATATCAAATGAATTGATTAAATTGTCAGTTGATAAACAAGGGTATGAATTGTGGAAAATAATAGCGATAAATAAGCTTCAATATCATTTGTCTGAGAATACACTAGATGATAAGATATTTAAGGATATAGAGTTTCCATTTATTAGTAAAGAAGGAAAGTTAGTTTATGATAAAATAAATGAAATGAATCGATTGTATTTTATACCACGAAATAGATATAGTCTTGTTAATAAATTTTGTAAAATGAAGGAAGATTTTATTGAAGAAAATTGGATATACGAAAAATGTTTACTTATCAAAGGAGAACAGAGATATTCAATACAATCTTTAGAAAGTGAAATTAGTAATGTTATATATAATGTTATACAAAGAAATTATTATTTGCGGGAGATGAATTTTGTAAAAGATGAACAAAATAAATATTTTATAGAACAAGAAATATGGGAGAAAGGAGATGAGGAATATAAAGTCAAAGAAATTATTAAGGTTTTATCAGGATATGGTGCTTCATATTTGAAAGATAAAGATAAAATAAAAAAAATATATATTGATTTTCTTGGGATACAAAGTATTGTTGAATTTTCAAATGATTATTCACATTACATGACTTATGGATTAAAATTATTTAATTTATCAAATAAAAAAGTTAAAATGTTAATTATATATAAGTGGATATTAAATACAATTTCTGAAAATATTGGTATTGAGCAAGAGGAGATAGAAAGAAGGAAAGACCAATTAAATGATTTGCCTTTTTTTGACCCCTATATTTGGGATGAAGAAAAGGAATATTCTTTTACTCATATAAATAAAGAACTAAAAAGTTTGCACAATTGGTTGAAAATGTTTTACCCAGCCTTAGGTGAAGAGGTAGTTATTTTAGACAAGAATGATTTTATTGAAAATTCTATAGAAATGATTTCTGATGATTGTTTTAAAATAGTAAAAGAAGTTTGGGCGATCGAATAATGAGATTAAGAAGATTCTTAATGGCTCTATTTTGGCTCTAATAATTTTGACCGACATAAATACGGGAACAATTTTTGAAGAATATGGATAATAAAACCATTAAAAGCAGAGAAAAACAGCCTGTATAAGATGTAAAGATGGGAATTTTTTTGATAGTGTTAAGCAGTTTTGTTCATTGCGTGTTCTTTTAATATTATGATAGCTGTTTCTTTGCATAACTTTATACTTTTTATTTGTTCTACATATAATCAATACACTTTTTGCTGAATGTAAAAACGTGGTAAATATCCTCTTGGGGTAGGCTATGATAAAAGTAAATATCGTGTAGCATTAAATATTGGTGGCAAGACTGTAAATTTAGGTGTTTATGATATACCGAAAGAAGCATTTTGGGAGTATAAGAGACATAAAAAAGCTCTTACTATTGTTGTCGCAGATAGATACAAGGGTAAAATTCAGGACAAGGTGTATGTCTATGAGGCAATGATGAACTGAAAGATTGAAATTTAAATGGTGAGATGATCATAAGGCATAGCGGATGTAAAAGTCTGATATGCCTTTTTGATTGATGAATTATAGGTAATATATGACGGAATGATAGGAGTATTTACATATTTAGTCATAAAATGTATTATTTTGCTATAAAGAGGCTAATGAGAAAAAGCTATATAATGAAGTCTGATTTTCATAGAGTATTATGTTTGGAGGTTTATTATGGGCATATTTGGTACTTTATTTGGCGGTGGATATGGTTTCTTTTCTCCAGATCCTATTCAAATAGATCCTAGACAAGATGCATCTAAAAAAATTAAAATTTTTTTACCTTCTAAATTTAGAATACTGACTTTTGAATATTTATATGATATATGTTTTGATATGAGTAATAAGGAAATTGAGAAAAATTTAGTAGTTACTGAGGAAGCTATTAATTATTTAGAATCCAAGGAAAGAGATGTTGGAACACTTTGGAAAGTTTGTGCAGCATTTTTAGGAATTTTTATACCTGTATCAGCTTTTATAAGTTTTTCTTCTATTTCCATTTTACTACATGTGTCTGAAAATGTATTAAAAATATTTTTTTGTTTGTTGATTTTATCTTTATATATAATATATTTTTTGCTATTTGTTGCTTTTTTGAATATACAACATATTAAAATGCACAATTATAAGTTATATAGGAGAGTTTTGCTACATATAAAAGAAAAACATCCGCGAGTAAAAGAGTTTAATAGAGAACAAGTCACTCCAATATCGGATGGTGAGAAAGTAGTAGAAGATTTTATAATTGATGTTATATATAATCCGAGTATGTATAATTATCCATTGGGATGCAAAAATGGAAGAATATCAGTGGATGAACTTGTAAAATATGTTAGAGAAAATGATTTTGAATTGAGTTATAGAATGGTTGTTGAGGCTATTATAAATAGTAACGAGCTTAGATTTAATACATCTCAAACAGTTATAATTTTGCCTGATAATCTTTTGTCGGTATATAATAATAGAGAATGAAATGCTGTTTTTAAGAGGAGGATATCATGAATATAAATCCTGATAAAGTAAAAGAATTAGTGTTGTTGTTTTCAGAATTAGATGATGATTACCAAAGGAAACTGATGAGCAAAGCACATGAATTATCATTAAAGCAATCTCAAAAAAATTTGATTAATAAAGAAGGTAAAAAATTTAAAGGCGAAGAAGAATATAAAAAGGAAATTGAAGAGAGGAGTAGAGAAAGAGCCAAAGAATCCTTAGATTTATTACAGATATTAGAAAAAATTGGTGATGAAGAAAAGGCACAGCTTGCTATTGTTTTAGATAAATTAAGTCATGGAGAACTGACAAAAAAGACTGATATTGAGATAAAGATTAATAGTAAAAAAGTTTCCATAAAAGATTATATTAAAGAAGTATTGCCATATGCAGATTTTGAGTATGCTAATGAAAAAGCGACAGAATATTTAAAAGAAGTAAACAGAATGTAGCAATGTAAGACTAGCTTTAAGGAAGGGGTTTTATGAAAAAGATATTTGAATCATTATCATTGGGTACGTGGTGTTTTAAACTTCCTATTATATATTTTTGTGTGTCAATTTTAATTATTATTTTTCCTCAATTTATAAAACAAAGATATACTCTTTTGTATGTGGGAGTAGGAATATTTATGATAGTATTAGGATTTATATATGATAAAGTGAATCCTCCTTTTATTATAAGTGTCACAATATTTAATGTATTGTTAACAATGCCAATATGTATTATTTGCTGTGTACGAGTGTTGACATATAGAAATTATTTAAATGGAATGTTTATATTTTTTATAACTGCACTTTTTATGTGTTTATCTATTTGTTTTAAAGAAGAAAAACAAGATGATAATATTGTAAAGTCAGTATTTCTTTCCATAACATTTTATCGTTTGATTTTATTAATCATAATCACAATACTGGACTACTGTACAATTAGCATTCCATATATAAAGGATATATATTCTGGTATTATATTTTCAATAGCATTTGATTCTTTCTATTCTATCTGTAAAAAATATAAAAATAAATGTGAAGAGAAAGAAATAAATATATTGATGCAAAAAGGCAGAGTCTAAACAAAATATTGAATTTATGTAAGAAAAGTAAAGGATACGATCCGAACAAATTTATAGATTTACTTTCAAGAGAAGAGGGAGGAATGAAATTAAGTGAGATAAAAGAGATAGATTATAATATATATACATATTTAAGACAAACATGTGAAAATTTTTTTAAAGAATATCCATATTTATTAGAAGAACAAATAACAACTACATATTTATTTGTTTGGAGTCAAGGAAAAGTTTTAATTGATATTACGCCATTTAATACTCCATCAAAAATATTTGGATTTTAAAATATTGATATTGATAAAAGTGAAATTTTAATGTGTTTTGCAGAGAGAAACATCCTTTATGAAATTGTGTTCTCAGGGAGTGAAGTATATGTCTAAATATCATTACATTATCACAGCAAATAAAAGATTGAGGGAAGAAAATAAAAGTAATGGAACCAAAACAGTAACAATAAGCGAGGTGACTGAAGTTAAGGAAAATGGCAAGGCAACCTATGATTCTTATAGTATTAAAAAGGGAAATAAAGATACTGTTTTTAATTGTCTTATGGGGTGTGCAGTTATTGATTGCTTAGTTATGGCTTTTTTAATAGTAATAGCTAAAGATATTTTAAAATTGGAAAATAATTTATATTTATTAAGCAGTGACTTTGTTGCTGCATCTGGATTGCTAAGTTTGATATATTCTTTTTCAAAGCCTAGAGAATTTATTGGAAAAATATTCTTTAGGTATGGCGAAAACGGAAATAAATTATTTGTTTCTTTTATTACATTTTTTTTAGCATTAATTATAGCTATTTTTCTATTTATAATTGGTCTTAAAGATAGATTTTCGAACTTGGTCAGTGTTTTTTGTGTTATAATTTCTCTTAAAAATTTGCAATAAAGCAATCTCAATTTGTCATGGTTATTCGAGAAATTACTTAATGAATATAAATTCATTGCTCTAGTAAAACAATGAAATAACTATTTAATTATTTTCAGAGAAAGGGGACATGGATGTGAGTATGAGTGATTTGATTGCAGTAATATCGCTAGTGGTTACAATAATAATTGCGATAATAGGTGGTTTATACGCCATCATAAATAATACAAAAAAGTTTGAACTATCTGAACAATACAAAAATGAATTGTTGACATGGTACGGCAAAGTTATATTTACGATTAGTAAATTACAAGGAGAATGCACAGGAAAAGAAAGAACAGATACATTACAAGAGTTGTCTGCTTTAATTGAAATTGGGAGGTTTTATTTCCCTAATATTGATAAAAAAGATGGGTTCGGCAAAGAAAAACCATGTGCTTATCAAGGATATCGACATGTTGCGTTAGATTTTTTAATACTAATCTATGAAATGGGGAGCGAAGAGAAGATAAAGAAATGTCGAGAAAAAATCGAGTATATGGAGAGACATTTTACATCCATTATATTCAAAATTGTTTCACCTAATAAAAGAATAAAAAATATAAAACAATATACAAAAATAGTAATGCCAGATGCAATCTCTATAATTGATTTTATGGATTCAGAAGATGGGAAAAATTCAATTGATACAGTATTTGAATACTATAATTAATGTGTAATTGTACTTGTGACAACATAAATATGCTAATTCCAATAAAAGAACTGATTTATGAGAAAAATAAGTTTTCATTAAATTATGAGTGATTTGCTGTTAATAAAATGCTAAATGGGTGGATATTAGTTTAAAAATATCTATACATACAGAGGGCATACCTCATATATTAGGTACTTTCAATATTTCCAATGGAAACCTACTCTCACTCTATACATATAGTTGCCTTATGCAGTTGCCGTTTCTTGCTATACAATCAATAATATATATTTAAATTTCAGACAGAATTGTTATAGGCGATAAGATGGAAAAACTTTCTGAGAAATCTATTTAAGATAACTGGATTACCCCATAAGGCAGAGTTATACTAGAACCACCAAATGAAACTATGAAAGGGGGTAGCGAAAAATGGGGCAATCCATGACTTGTCAGACAATTGTAAGGAAACATCCTAATAAATTTATTGTGGCAGTGGTTGACAGACGTCATCCTGATACAAACATGGCAGTATTATGCAAGGTACTCCAGGCGGCAATTTCAAATAAGTAGTCTAGATTGAAATATTCAAATAGTCCGTTTCAGAGTGTTATTCATTTCGAAACGGACTATTTTTATTTCTGATGAATTTGAACGGTAATAAAAAGAGGGATACTATGCAAAAGAAAAATGATTTAAAAATTTTTTTAGCCCTGTGTTTATGGATGCTAATGCCATCTGTGTATTTGCTAATTCGGATGAATATTGTTTCCGTTAATAATGTAGACATAAACATATTGGGGCAAATGGAATGGTTTGACTTAATAGATGAGATTATTACGACGGCGTTTATTACACCGTTATATTATCTTTTGAAAAGTCAAGACCCCAAGAAAAACGGCTTTTCATTCCTATTGTCATTTAGTGTGTATTTTGGATTTACAGTGATCATTTCATTATACATTGGCAATATATCGGCATTTATGAATGCCGAATATGCCAAAGAATATCTTTTGATGCAATCCGTGTCTATGTTGATTGCTTTTATAGGGGTATTTGTGAATTTATTATTTATAATATATGAGCAATATCGTTCTATCGTACTGTTTACTGTGATAAAACTGCTTTTAATGTCCTTATTCGATTACTTGCTGATACCTGTATATAAAGATTTGGGGGCTTCTTATTCTGAAATTATTGTCAATACGTTTATTGCAGTCCTATCTATTATTTTGATTCTCAAAAAGAAATATATCTCGTTTGCTGTTTGCGGCAAAGACTTTTTATGTTTATGGGCAAAAATAGGGTCTTTTTCCGGATTGCAAATATTCTTGGATAATTTTATCTATGCGTTTATTGTATGCCGTATGGTAAATGCGGTTTCCGAATCGGGGAATTATTGGATCGCAAATAACTTTATATGGGGTTGGCTGTTAGTGCCGATTACTTGCCTGGTACAAGTCATACAAAAGAATTCCTTGAAAAGCGTTACCTTTCGTAATGTTTGGAAATATGTTTGTATCATTATATTTGTGTGGGCTGTTACCGTACCGTTCTGGAGAGTTTTTATACATAGTGTAATGGGAATAAATAATGATAAGGATATTTTAAATATACTGTATATTTTAGTGCCGTATTATGTATTTTATATTGTTGCTGCGATGATAGACGCATGGTTTGTTTCCAAAGGAAAAACCGTATATATCTTTATAAATTCGGTTATCGTCAATATTGTATATTATGGGATCATGTATGCCTTATTTAAAGCCGGTATGTTTAACTTGAATATTTATTTTATTATTCATCTTTTTGGATTGGGTATGGTGGTTCATATGGTTATTTCAATCCTGTTATATTTGAATGAATTTAAGCGTTTTTGTGTTGTAAGGATAAGGAATTCATGATAGAATAATCACAAAATTTGCAAGAAAAACTGTCCTTTTGGCGTAACGGTATTTGGATATGAAAGCGGAGGAATACGATATATGGCAAAGTACATTATGGCGCTGGACGCGGGTACGACGAGCAATCGATGCATTCTATTTAATGAAAAAGGCGAGATGTGCAGCGTGGCACAGCGGGAATTTACGCAGTATTTCCCACAGCCGGGCTGGGTGGAGCATGACGCGGATGAGATCTGGGCGAGCCAGTTGGGCGTGGCGGTTGAAGCGATGAACATGATCGGAGCTACTGCAAAGGATATTGCCGCTATCGGTATTACGAATCAGCGGGAAACGGCGATTGTGTGGGACAAGCACACGGGAGTGCCCGTTTATCATGCGATTGTATGGCAGTGCAGAAGAACGTCCAAGATTTGCGATGCCCTAAAGGAGAAAGGACTGACGGAAAAATTTAAGCAAAAGACGGGACTTGTGATTGACGCATACTTTTCCGCAACCAAAATAAAGTGGATTTTAGATAACGTGGAGGGGGCAAGACAAAAAGCCGAAAACGGTGATTTGCTCTTTGGAACCGTGGAAACGTGGCTTATTTGGAAACTGACCAAGGGAGCAGCGCATGTTACCGATTATTCCAATGCGTCACGAACAATGCTTTTTAATATCAATACGCTCGAGTGGGACGATGAAATCCTTGCAGAACTTTCTATTCCGAAGTGTATGCTGCCGCAGGTAAAACCCTCAAGCTGCATTTACGGTGAAACTGACCCGTCTTTCTTGGGCGGCGTAATCCCGATTGCGGGTGCGGCGGGAGATCAGCAGGCGGCATTATTCGGACAGACGTGTTTCAAGGCCGGGGAGGCAAAAAACACATACGGAACAGGTTGCTTTTTGCTTATGAATACAGGCGAAAAGCCGGTATTTTCCGATAACGGACTTGTTACGACGATCGCTTGGGGACTTGACGGGAAAGTAAATTATGCTTTAGAAGGCTCTATTTTTGTGGCGGGCGCGGCGATTCAATGGCTGCGTGATGAGATGCGGATTATCGATTCGGCAGCGGATTCGGAATACATGGCTCAGAAAGTCAATGATACAAACGGCTGTTATGTCGTTCCGGCATTTACCGGACTCGGGGCGCCTTACTGGGATCAGTATGCGCGGGGAACGATTGTCGGGATTACGCGCGGGGTGAATAAATGCCACATTATCCGTGCGACATTGGAGTCGATAGCGTATCAGGTAAATGATGTTCTTGCGGCAATGGAAGCGGATTCAGACATTGCGATTACAACGCTCAAGGTCGACGGCGGCGCGAGCGCAAACAACTTTTTGATGCAGACACAGGCAGATATTGTCAATGTTCCAGTGATTCGACCGCAGCTTGTGGAAACGACCGCTATGGGCGCGGCATATCTTGCGGGACTTGCTGTGGGATACTGGGCAAGTAAAGAGGATGTCGTTAAAAATTGGACAAGCGACTGTACTTTTGAACCGCTTATCGGTGAAGCAGACAGGGAAAAAAGAATAAAGGGCTGGAAAAAAGCCGTAAAATATGCTTACGGCTGGGCAAAGGAAGAGTGATTTTTCGAAGAATGATTTTTTGAAAAATCTTGTTGACATGTGCAAATATGAGTGATACAATATTCATTGCGAGTGATTTAAACAAGCGCAATAAGATGCGGAAGTGCTGGAATTGGCAGACAGGCAAGACTAAGGATCTTGTGTCGGTAACGACGTGTGGGTTCAAGTCCCATCTTCCGCAGTAGGTGTGGATGCGATAAATGTGGCTAAAAATCCGTATTTATCGCATTTTTCATGTCTGGGTGTGTAACAAAATGTGGTGTAAAATTGTTTACACTCTTCTTTGGGACTGAAATAGTGAGTGTTTAATCTTAAAATTACTAAATGGATTTGCAGACAGTTCTCCAAGCTCTACAAGATAGTCGAGGCTTTGCCTTATGATTAGTGTAGGTGAATATGTAAATAAAAGTGAATTTTCAAATGAGGATTTTATGGATAATAATTCATTAAAAGTGGGGAAATATAATCCTATATTTAATACCATATTAGGGATAAATATAGAGATTAAAGATATATACCGCTCAAAAGGTTTGCCGGCTCATATGCTTAAAAGCAAACATGCAAAATGTTTAAAGTATATTGATCACAGACCAGACATTATTAATAGTCCTGATTATATAGGCATTAATCTCAATGAAAACGGTACAAAGATAATGTCATGATAGGAATAAAAGTTGATAAGGATAACGACTATTTATATGTATCTACAATGCATGATATACAAGAATCAAAGATTCAACGGCGATTACATAGTGGAAGAATTAAAGAATTTAATAATACGTAGTATTTTCCGTGATAAGTAAAATTTTTCACATGATATGTAAAAATCGTATCATAATGTGTAATTTTTAATTGACAAGAGCGAAAAACATAGTATATTGTAAGTGTAAAGAGAATATGCTAATATTAAGCACGATTATTTTTGAGGTCGGAAATGGTTCCCGACACACTCTGAAAAGAGTACCTGAGATGATGGATACACCGCCCATCCAAAAATAATTGTGCTTTTATTATATCTTAGGTCAATTAGACATAAATAAATGAAAGAACTGATTTATGAAAAAATAAGTTTTCATAAAATTACGAGTAAAATGCAGTTAATAAAATGCTAAATGGATTTGCAGACAGTTCTCCAAGCTCTACAAGATAGTCGAGGCTTTGCTTTATGATAACAGCCATATTGTTATTTTCTGCTTTGCGCCCGCATCTCTTCTTTGGCGTATTTAAAGCTATTAAAACAAATATTGTAATAAATGTGTATTATATGTTAAAATCAGTCTTGAAGTAAAGTCTAACAAAAGAAGGGAAAACGTATATCATGAAAAATAAAACAATCACTATTATTTTATCATTATTATTGCTCGTGAGTATTGGCATCAATATTTGGCAGTACAGTAAAAACAATTCCTTAAATACATCTGTGAACAACTTTCAAGATGATATCATCATACTACAAGAAACTATATCTTCTTGTAATAGTGATATTTCAGAAAAGGATACAGAGATTGCAAATCTATCCTCAACGATTGATGAATTAAAAGCATCTTTAGATACAGCTATAAATGATATATCAAGTAAAGATAAAGAAATAGAGGAATTAAAAGCTGAGAAACCACAACAAGCAAACCAAAACGAAAACAATAACGAAAACAATAATAACGATAACCAACAGCAACAACCAAAAGCAGAAACACCAAAAGAAAACCCACAACCACCAGTAGTCAACCCACCAGCTCTAGACGGTGGCGACAGTTATATAGCAGATGATGGTAGCCTGGTTTCACCTGATGGAACAGTATTACACCCAGGTGACACAGATGAATTTGGTAATACATGGATGGGCGTCGGTGATTCACTATTCGACGAGCCAGGCTGGTGATTTGGAGGTATACCATGGATACAACAAAATATACACTTGACACTCTATGATAAATATTAAACAGCCACACACAAACACCTTGAATAAATAAAGTAAAGGAGCAAAAGTAGAATATAATCTAATGTTAAGGATTGCCGAAAGCGCAAGCCAAACTCGCCTCGTGCTTTCGGTAATCCTGTTTTATTTCCCTTTACTTTAACGTTTACACTTTGTTTACTCACCCCAAGTCAGCACCCCGAAATGCTCCTTTCGATGGGTATTTTCGGCGATGGGCTCCTGTTCAAGTCCCATCTTCCGCAGTAAATTCAGAGAGGAAACCTTGAAGAAACAAGGTTTCTTATTTTTTTATGCACACGGGTGCCCTTTTTCAATAGCAAAAGAAGCATAAAATTTCAGACAAAAAAAGGAATTTTGGAAAACGCGCGGAATATATAAAATAGAATGTTTTTTTGCGGAAAGAAAGGTATGATGACGATATGACAATCAGAGAAAACCTCGAACAGTGGGAATCGGAGTATTTAAGCCCATATGCTACGCTTAGCAGGAATTCAAAAGGCAGAGATAAGGAGGAGGAGCAGTGTGATATCAGACCTATTTTTCAAAGAGATAGGGATAGGATTATACACTCAAAGTCGTTTCGCCGCTTAAAGGATAAGACACAAGTCTTTTTATCGCCGGAGAGCGACCATTACCGGACAAGACTTACCCATACGCTGGAGGTGTCACAGAACGCAAGGACNATTGCAAGGGCNTTNCNGCTTAANGAGGAGCTTGTGGANGCAATNGCNNTNGGNCATGATTTGGGACATACGCCTTTTGGACATGCNGGTGAGAGAGCNTTGAATGAAGTNTGTCCGTANGGATTTAAACATAATGANCAGAGTGTGCGCACNGNTGAGATATTGGAAAAGGACGGCGAGGGANTAAACCTTACATGGGAAGTCCGNGACGGTATGNNAAATCANCAGACCTCNANNATGCCGNCAACGCTTGAGGGAAAAATNGTGCGCTTTTCGGATAAGATTGCGTATACATATCATGATATGGANGATGCNGTNCGGGCGGGNATNNTNAANGAACGCGATATTCCGAGAGAGATTGGGGAAGTTGTCGGATANACGCCGAGAGAGCGGNTGAACAATTTTATACACGATATCGTAACGCANAGCAANGGCACGAATGACGTNCGCATGTCCGANGANGTAGAGCTTGCGATGCGCAATTTANGAAGNTTTATGTATGACAAGGTTTACAGCAACCGCATTGCAAAGTGTGAGGAAAATAAGGCNATGGCGCTTGTGGAAACGTTNTATGAATATTATATGAAGCATACGGAGGANCTTCCGAAACTTTNTGTTGAGCTGGGACTTAANGGCGAGCCNNGGGAAAAGGTGGTATGTGATTACATCAGTTCCATGACGGACAGATTTGCNATCAACTTGTATGATGAACTTTATGTGCCNAAGTTTTGGATGGGCTAAGGAGCCAGGTTGAAAAATCATAGATTTTTCAACCGGCAAATTTGTGCAGAGGCACAAATTCGCGGTATAGGGGGTTAATATGTTCTATCCCGAAGAATTGATAGAGGAAGTAAGNCGGCAAAATGATATTGTAGANGTGATATCGGGTTATGTGGGGCTTCAAAAAAGAGGCGCCAATTATGTGTGNTGCTGCCCGTTTCACGGTGAAAAAACGCCNTCCTTTTATGTGAGCAGATCGAAACAGATTTATAAGTGTTTTGGCTGCGGNGAGGGCGGNAATGTAACGAGCTTTGTGATGAAATANGAAAACTGNACGTTTCCCGAGGCGTTGAAAATGCTTGCGGATAAGGCGGGNATAACGCTTCCCGAGGCATCTTATTCGGAGGAAGCAAAGCGCAGGGAAAGCAGACGGCAGAAACTTCTGGAGGTCAATAAGGAAGCTGCGACATTTTATTATCGTCAGCTGCGCTCCGAGCGCGGAACAAAAGCGAGGGAGTATTTTGACAGGAGNGCNATTTCAAACGANATCAGAAAAAGTTTCGGACTTGGCTATGCNCCCATAAGAGGGGAAGAACTCTTGACGTACCTTCGGCANAAAGGTTTTAGCGATGATCTGATAAGAGATGCGGGACTTGCCAAAACGGACGAGCGCAGAGGTACGGTTACACACTTTTGGAACAGNGTAATTTTTCCGATACAGGATATCAATCACCGCGTCATCGGTTTCGGCGGACGGATCATGGGAGCGGACGACAAGGGACCGAAATATGTGAATTCACCCGAAACGGAAATTTTTGATAAGAGCAGAGTNCTTTANGGCATGAACCATGCGCGCACGGCGAGAACAGGAAATATTATATTGTGTGAAGGCTATATGGATGTTATCAGTATGCATCAGGCGGGCTTTACACANGCGGCAGCTTCGCTTGGAACGGCGTTTACACCCGGACATGCCGGNGTGATCAAAAAATATACAAAAGATGTGCTTTTAGCNTATGACAGTGACGGCGCGGGGACGAAAGCGGCATTGCGCGCGATCGGGATTTTACGAGATGCGGGAATGTCGGGCAAAGTGATCAATATGTCACCGTATAAGGATCCGGATGAGTTTATCAAAAANCTTGGGCGTGAAGCNTTTCAGGAGCGGATCGATCATGCGGAAAATTCGTTTATGTTTGAAATCAGAATGCTGGANCGGGATTTNGATATGANCGATCCGGAGGAGAAGACGAANTTTCACAACCAAATTGCAAGNAGNCTTTGCGATTTNGGNGAGGANGTAGAGCGCGAAAATTACATAGAAGCGGTTGCGGAGAAATACNACATCGGTTTTGAAAATCTGCGAAAGCTTGTAGTAAATATGGCGGCAAAAACGGGCGGCTACGCAGTGGCGCCNGTGCAGAGAGAACGACCGAAATCGGGCATCAANAGCGGNAAAAANTCCCATGANGAGAACGCAAAGAAAGCGCAGCGGATGTTGCTTACATGGCTTTCGGAGGATGCAGCGCTTTATGGAAAGCTNAAAAANTATATATCCGCGGACGACTTTACCGAGGGACTTTATCGGGAAGTGGCGCAGAAGCTGTTTGANGATATTGANAAAAATCAGGTGAACGTTGCGGGNATCGTGGACCAATACGAGGACGAGAAANCGCAAAGTGAGGCGGCNGCTCTTTTTATGGCGANACTCCCCGAACTTGAGCGTATNCAAGAGCGCGAAAAAGTGCTTCACGATATNCTTGTGAGTGTGAAANGAAACAGCTATGAATACTATCTTGAGCGTTCNGGAGTGGATATCACGGCGCTAAGCCGCGCGATTGAGGGCAAAAAAGCATTGGAAGAACTTAACAAAACGCATATTTCTTTAAATTAAGGATAAAAATAATATGGTATGGAGGATTGACCAGAATGGATGAAAACACACAAGCAAAATTTGAGGCGAAATTAAAGGAACTCCTCGCAATTGCAAAGAAGAAGAAAAACGTGCTTGAGTATCAGGAAATCAGTGACTTTTTCAAGGACATGCCTNTGGAAACGGAGCAGTTTGAAAAAATCTTGGATTTTCTGGAGCAAAGCAATGTGGACGTGCTTCGNATCACGGACGATGAGGACGATCTGCCCGACGACGACATTCTTTTAAATGATGAGGAAGATGTCGAGATGGACATGGAGAATATTGACCTGTCCGTTCCCGATGGCGTGGGGATTGAAGATCCGGTTCGGATGTATCTGAAAGAAATCGGAAAAGTGCCTCTTCTTAGCGCGGACGAAGAGATTGAGCTTGCAAAGCAGATGGAGCTTGGCGATGAGGAGGCAAAAAAGAGGTTAGCCGAGGCGAACCTCAGACTTGTCGTGAGTATCGCAAAGCGTTATGTGGGCAGAGGCATGCTCTTTCTCGACCTCATTCAGGAAGGCAATCTTGGGCTTATCAAAGCCGTTGAGAAATTTGATTACAGAAAAGGTTATAAGTTCTCCACATATGCGACATGGTGGATTCGTCAGGCAATCACGCGTGCGATTGCGGATCAGGCAAGGACGATTCGAATTCCCGTGCACATGGTGGAAACAATCAATAAATTGATTCGTGTGAGTCGTCAGCTCTTACAGGAGCTTGGACGGGAACCGACTCCGGAAGAAATCGCAAAGGAAATGAACATGCCGGAAGAGCGTGTGCGTGAGATCTTAAAGATTTCGCAGGAGCCCGTGTCGTTGGAAACGCCAATCGGTGAGGAGGAGGACAGTCATCTCGGCGATTTTATTCAGGATGATAATGTACCGGTTCCTTCTGATGCAGCAGCGTTTACACTCTTAAAAGAGCAGCTTGTCGAGGTGCTTGACACGCTGACTGACAGAGAGCAGAAGGTTTTGCGGCTGCGCTTTGGATTGGACGACGGCAGAGCGCGCACTTTAGAAGAAGTTGGAAAAGAGTTTAACGTCACAAGAGAGCGTATCCGNCAGATTGAGGCAAAGGCGCTCAGAAAATTGCGTCATCCGTCGAGAAGCCGTAAGCTCAAGGACTATTTGGATTAGGAGAGACCAATGCTGTTGTCGGATAGAATGAAGGCTGTGACGGATTTGGTCCTGCCATGCGAAAGCATGGCGGATATTGGCTGTGANCANGGATATGTAGCNATNGCGCTTATCAGGAACGGTATCTGTAAAANAGTCATCGCGATGGATATCAATAAGGGACCGNTGGAACGGGCAAAGGGAAATATTCGGGACTGNAAGATGCAGGATTCNATAGAAACGCGGCTTTCCGACGGAGCGGCCGCGCTTTTGCCAAACGAGGCGGACGGCATGATNTGCGCNGGTATGGGCGGACGGCTTGTGATATCGATTCTGGAACANCGCAGNGAACTTGTGCATAAGATGAAGCAGTTGGTGTTGCAGCCGCAGTCAGAGCTGAATGAGGTGCGAAGCTATCTGCGCCAAAACGGATATCGGATAGAGAAAGAGGATATGATTTTCGAGGACGGGAAATATTATCCGATGATGCGGGTATCGCCAATGCNAGAAACANCNGGNGAAGAATGTACCGAAACGTCNGAAAGGATTGTCCGTGTACAGGATACATATGGACCGTATCTTTTGGAAAAATCGAATCCTGTATTAAAACAATATCTTTTATGGCAGAAAGACAATTTTGAAAACATCATGGGAAATTTGAAAAACACACGCAGCATCACAGCCAGACAGCAGGAGCGGATAGCGGAACTTGACGAGCAGCTGGGGGATATTGTGTTTTGCCTCTATCATTATTTTTAATCGGGAGGTTATGATGTATGAAATGCAGTGAAATTATAGAAAAGCTTGAAACCCTTTCTCCGAAGGCATATGCGGAGGACTGGGATAATATAGGACTTCTTGCGGGCAGACAGGACAAGGATGTGGAAACGGTTTATATCGCGCTTGACGCTACGGACGAGGTAATTGAAGATGCCGTGCGTGTGGGAGCCGATATGTTGCTGACGCATCACCCGTTGATTTTTAAAAAACTTTCTCGTGTAAACACAGATGATTTTATCGGGCGGCGTGTCTATACGCTTATCCGCAATGATATCAGTTATTATGCGATGCATACCAATTTTGACGTAATGGGAATGGCTGACGCGGCGGCTGATGAGCTTGGACTCAAGGACAGGGAAGTGCTCAACGTAACTTTTGAAGACGAGATTTCAAAGGAGGGCTGCGGACGTGTGGGGCGGCTTCTGAACCGAATGAGCTTAGAAGAACTTGCAGGGCTTGTCAAAAAGAACTTCCATGTGCCGAGCGTGAGAGTTTTCGGAGATTTGGGCGACATTGTGGAAAAGGCGGCAGTTATGCCCGGTTCGGGCGGCAGTTACATAAGGGACGCGATTTGCGCGGGCGCCGATGTAATGATTACGGGCGATATCGACCATCATGAGGGAATTGACGCGGTTGCGCAGGGAATTACGGTGATCGATGCGGGACATTATGGAATCGAAAAGCTTTTTATACCGTATATGGAAGAATTTCTCAAAAGAGAACTTCCAAAGCTGCGAATTTACAGGGCGGAATTTTGTGAGCCGTTTACAGTTATTTAAAAGAGATAAAGTAAAGGGGGAATACGATGGATATCAAGAAAGAAAGCAAAAACAGTTTTTTGGTAACGGTAGGGAATAAGACGCGGGAATATCCCGTCGGGATTACCTATGGTGAAATTGCGAGCGTTTATCAGAAAGACTATCCGTATCAGATTGCGCTTGCGGTTCGGGATGGCAAGATTCGGGAGCTGTTTAAAAAGGTTGATAAGGATTGCACCGTGGAATTTCTGACACTGACGGACGATACCGGACATAAAACATACAACAGGACGGCGATCCTTATTTTTATGAAAGCGGTACATGAGGTTGTAGGCGATGATAAGATTGAAAAAATCAAGGTTGAGTTTGCAATCGGAAGCGGACTGTACTGCTCTAAGAAGGGTGACTTTGAAGTTACGGATGAACTTGTGGCGAAGGTCAAAGCGAAAATGAAGGAGTACATAGCCAAAGACTTATACGTTATCAAACGTTCTCTGCCGATGGAGGAGGCAGTTGCCATTTTCGACGAACAGAAAATGGAGGATAAGGTAAACCTCTTTCAATATCGCGGCAGTTCGACCGTAAATGTCTATAACCTTGACGGCTATAAGGATTACTACTACGGTTATATGCTGCCGAGCACAGGATATGTAAAGCATTTTGATCTGCAAAAATACGAGGACGGTTTTGTTCTCATTCTGCCGCAGATGAAAAATCCGAATGTTTTGGAGGAATTTAAACCGCTGCCCAAGCTCTTTAACGCGATGTCCATTGCGTCGGACTGGGGAGAAAAGCTTGGCGTTGATACTGTGGCAGACTTAAACAACGCGATTCGCGCGGGAAAGTTTAACGAGCTTGTGCTTGTCCAAGAGGCATTGCAGGAGCGGCGCATCAGCGAAATCGCGTCCGATATCGTATCGAGAGGCGGAGTGAAATTTGTGATGATCGCGGGACCTTCCTCATCGGGAAAGACAACGTTTTCACATAGACTTTCCGTACAATTAAGAACATATGGTCTGACACCGCATCCGATTGCGGTGGACGATTACTTTGTAAACCGGGAAAACACGCCAAGACAGCCAAATGGTGATTATGATTTTGAGTGCCTTGAGGCGATTGACATGAAGCAGTTTAACGAGGATATGTTAAAGCTTCTTGCGGGCGAGCGGGTGGAACTGCCAACCTTTAATTTCGTCACGGGACAGCGGGAATATAAAGGAAATTACAAGCAGCTTGGTCCCGAAGATATCCTTGTGATCGAGGGAATACATGGACTCAATGATAAGATGTCTTACGCGCTTCCTGCCGAAAGTAAGTATAAAATTTACATAAGCGCCCTTACTTCGCTCAATATTGACGAGCACAACCGGATACCGACAACCGACGGAAGACTGCTGCGGCGTATGGTAAGAGATTCGAGGACGAGAGGCGCTTCGGCAAAGCGTACGATACAGATGTGGCCGTCCGTGAGAAAGGGCGAGGAGGAAAACATCTTCCCGTTTCAGGAGAGCGCGGATGCGATGTTTAATTCGGCATTAATCTATGAGCTTGCAGTGCTCAAACAGTATGCGGAGCCGCTGCTTTATACAATCGAGAAAGGAGAGCCGGAGTATTTTGAGGCGGTGCGTCTTTTGAAGTTTTTCAGCTATTTTTTGGGCGTCAGCACTGAGGAACTGCCGAAAAACTCGATTGTCAGAGAATTTGTGGGTGGCAGCTGCTTTAAAGTATAAAAGTGTGATCAAAACAGTGTGAACAGTAATATAGAGGTGCATCTATGAAAAGAAGTGTAAAACATTGTGTGGCACAATTGTTAGTCCTTGTTTTTTATGCGACCGGTATAGCTTATCGGACGGGAAACAACGGACTTAGCACGGTAAAAAATTTAAAACTATGGGCAGAAAAATAAACCTGTCCGAAAATATGCCACTGTAGTAAATGATCGCGGCTTTCGCACAGTGCGAAAGGTGAGGAAAGTCCGGGCTCCATAGGGCAGGATGCCGGATAACGTCCGGTAGAGGCGACTCTAAGGAAAGTGCAACAGAAAGATACCGCCAACATTTTGTTGGTAAGGGTGGAATGGCAGTGTAAGAGACTACCGCCTCCACGGTAACGGGGAGGGCACATGTAAACCCCATCCGGAGCAAGACCAAACAGAAAGCGACAGGTTTGCCCGACCTGCTTTCAGGTAGGTCGCTTGAGGCTGTTGGCAACAACAGTCCTAGATAGATGATCATTCTTCGTGTATAACGATGACATAACCCGGCTTATCGCTGCGGTGGCAGTATTTGTTTACTAAAAAACAGATAATACAATGGAATTGTCAGATGATAATAGAGATAACAGATTTTGGCGCGCTACAGCTTGACGTGTATGCAAGACTCAGTGAGGGACAGCTGTTAAACCGCCATGAACCGGAAAAAGGAATGTTTATCGCGGAAAGTCCGAAAGTCATTGAAAGGGCGCTTGACGCCGGTTGTGTTCCCGTATCAATACTGTTGGAGAAAAAGCATATTGAGGGAGAGGGAAAGGCGATTATCAGTCGGTGTGGTGATATCCCCGTGTATACAGCCGAGTTTGATGTATTGACACAGCTTACGGGATTTAAACTGACGCGGGGCATGTTGTGCGCGATGCAGCGTCCAAAGTTAAAAACGGTTTCGGAAGTATGCATGGGAGCGCGCAGGATTGCAGTGCTTGAAAATGTGATGAATCCGACAAATGTCGGCGCAATCTTTCGTTCAGCAGCAGCCCTCAATATGGATGGCATCCTGCTGACATCGGCAAGCAGTAATCCCCTGTACCGCCGTTCCATCAGAGTCAGTATGGGAACTGTATTCCAGATACCGTGGGCATTTCTGAAAGAAGAAAACGGNNTTGGNGAATTGCGCNATNTGGGATTTACGTTGGTGGCGAATGGCNTTAAANGAAGATTCGCTCAGNANCGATTCTCCACAGCTGATGCAGGAAGAAAAGCTGGCGATNGTGCTTGGCACAGAGGGAGACGGACTTGCGGATGNCACNATAGCTGAATGTGATTATACNGTGCGGATNCCNATGGCACATGGNGTTGATTCNCTCAANGTAGCGGCGGCAAGCGCAGTTGCTTTCTGGCAGCTTGGNNGAGGAACGTGAAGCGANTTTTNAAGANATTNNTTTATNGTNAAAGAGGANAAANATTATGAAAGTACGTATTTTAGCATGTATTCAGGNAGCNGTTTTGGTTTTGTCATCNTTTCAGACAATGGCAAGTACNATTTCGAACGATGATCAGGTATCGGTAATTGAAGCAGAAACAGAGTCGGAAACGGAAGAGGAGCTGCTTTCNGAAANCGAGACTTTTTATGATATGCCGGAGAGTGATTCCAGAGAAGTGAGTAACNAAGCGGAAGATGANTTGTTCTCGGAAACGGAGAGTGAGACNGAAATCGAAGATGAAACGTTTTCGGAAACGGAGAGCGAGACGGAAACCGAGGACGTGACGGAGACNGTAAAGNAAGATGGGACGGAAGATGAAACAGAAACCGCGGATGTGACGGAGACGGAAACGGAAGATGAAACGGAAACCGAGGATGAGANGGAGACAGAAACCGAGGACGTGNCAGAGATTGAAACGGAAGAAGAGACGGGAACCGAAACGGATGCGGTTGTCGATGATGTGAATAATGGTGATGAGGACGGTGAAGAAAGCGGAGACGCTACAGAAGCCGGAAGTGCCCCAACAGGCAGAAACGGGCAGGAGAGTGACGAAAGACCGAGCATCACGGCAAGCGGNGTGCTGTTNCCGAAGAAAANGGACAGCTATAGCGCAGTCTATACAGGAGAGAAAATCTGCCCGACAATGATAGTGACATATGCCTATCAGGACAGCAACGGCAAGCAAAAGACGCAGACCTTGAAGCTGAATGTGGACTATACCGTGACTTACGAAAATAACATAGATGCAGTAGGAGCAGAAGAAGAAAAAGCTGCGACTGTGACCGTAAAAGGTATTGGCGAGTATCANGGAACGGTTACGAAAANATTTNCTATNACGCCAAAGAGCATNAGCAAAGTTACGCTTTCTGCTGTGGGNGATATCAGATACGANGANATTAAAAANGNCGAAAAGCCCAANGTNACGGTCATGGACGGAACAAAGGAGCTGGTNGAGGGCACGGATTATACGATAGATGATTGGTTGCCGGAGAATGTTGATGAAAACACGACTANNGNATCCACGCTGACCGTAAAGGCTGTAGAAGNCAAGCCCTGTAATTATACGGGAGAGGNGAGTAAGAAACCAACCTTCAATATTTTAGGCAAGGATGCGGAAAAAGCCGTTCCAATTACAAGTGTTAGCATTGAACTGAAAAAACGCGAATACACCTACAACGGGAAGGCGCAGAAGCCNGNGGTTGTGGTGACGGATAAGGACGGTAACAAGATATCTTCAAGCTATTACAAGGTCATTTATTCCAANAATGTCAATGCGGGNACAGAAGCGNNAGCGNANGTTGTCGGCGTGACGAAAAAGGGAGNGGGCTATTACGGNAGTACTTCCNAANCGTTGAAATTTACCATTGANCNAAAGNNNTTCAGNAAGGTATCGGCGTCCATNAAGGGAACGCTTCCGAANTTTGGNACGATTTCCGACATTCAGAANGCCATCAATGAAGCNGTTGTGGTAAAGGACGGCAANACGGTNCTTTCNTATGGAGAGGATTANACGATTNATTATGNNNANATNNNNTCGTTTNANGNCATNNAGATCGGCANGCCATATGNGATNNNAATATCGCCTGCCGGANNAGGCGGNAATTATGNGTCGNATCCAAAGAAACCAAAGACCTTGAAAATCAAGTTCGGTCAGCTCAATCTTGCAAGTAAGACTGCGACCACTTCCTTAACGATCATAAATGTGGATGACAAAAAAGTCACGCTGACGTATAACGGCAAGACACTTGAACAGGACAAGGATTACGAGGTGACGTCAATTAAAAAGGAAAAAAATACGGAGCTGTATACCGTGAAAATCAAAGCAGTGAAGGGCAGCGCTTACAAGGGCAGCTTGACGTTCAAGGGGGTACAAGCGCTTTCGCTGACACTGAATGAAGAGTGGATAACAGGGAAGACAGGTGAAACAGTTCAGCTGACCACGAAAGTACAGTACAGCACGGTAGAATGGGAATCCTCAAATAAGAGTGTGGCGACTGTTACGGACGAAGGACTGGTGAGCCTGGTGGGCAGTGGTATGGCAGTTATTACGGCAAGTGCAAGTGTGGAGCAGCTTAAGCTGACCGCTCAGTGTCAGGTGATTGTAAAAGGAGAGATGAAAAATTATGTTTCGGTAACTGATTTTGGAGCGGTTCCCGATGACGGCGGAGATGACTGGGATGCATTTACGAAGGCGTTTGAATCGTTNGGAAGAGGNGANTATGAGGGATGTGATACGGTATATGTTCCCGAGGGAACATATGATATTGATGTTGAACGAGGCATTAATATGCCTTCCAACACAAAACTCTGTATGCATGAGGATGCAGTTGTGCAGGCTTTGAAATGCAACAACAAAAATAATCAAGTTATCGGTGTATACAGTTCGGATGTAGAAATCAGNGGAGGTACCATCATCGGAGAGCTACGGGCGACAGGAAAGGACGGGGAAAGCGGAATGGGTATTCGGATACAGAATGCCCAAAATGTCTATATCCATGATGTGANTATNAAGGAGTGTCGTGGTGACGGCATTTATATCGGTGGGAATGGGAAAGGTTCCACTAATGTCAATATAATAGATTGTACGATTGCCGATTGTAGCAGAAACTGTCTTGGTATTGTAAGCGCACATAATGTCTATGTAGATAACTGTACAATTACGGGAGCGGGAAGTCTGTTCGGCGGTAANGCTCCGAGAGCNTGTATATTAATNGAGAAAAACAGTGGTGATGATATCTGTACTGATATTAAGATAAAGAACTCAATCGTAGACAATAAAGCTGTCTGCAGTAAGCAACCCGAAGCGTATGCGTTTGGTTCGGCGTGGATAAACTATCCAAAAGCCCCTGTGATACAAGGGAACCGTCTGACGGTGGAAAATTGTACTTTTAAGGGAAAGGTTGCAAATTATTCTGTGACAAATGCGAAGTTTATTAAATGTACGTTTGATGGTGAAAAAATTTTTAAACAGAATACCGTTGTTCAAAACTGATAAACGGAGGATTTATGAAAAGGTGGATACCTTTTTTGGCGGCCGNCGCTTTGGCGGCTGCGTTTTTTGCAGGAAAAGCGCAGAGCTTTAAGTATGATAATGATACGCTGATATCGGGAATGCATGTGAAATTTTTATCAGACCGGATCGGCGAAAATCAAATGGAGGATGCGGGGATGCAGATTGTGTATCAGCTTGCAAGGCGGAGTGTGGTAAAGGTAGCAGTAAAAGATTCCGTTGCTGGCGGCATTGTCTGGAAAATTGGCGACGAGGATATTGTGATCGTATCTAATCGGCATCTGTTGATGAAAGACGTGGCGGCAGAAGTGACATTTTATAACGGAGAATGCGCAGATGCAGAGATAATCGGCTATTCGCAGCAGTATGATATCGGATTTTTAAGGGTAAGCGGCGAAAATGCGACTGCAAAAATATTGCGGGATATCTATGAGGCAGTTCCCGCGGAGTATGAAATGAGNGCATCGGACAGNCTTGCAGACAGACCNGTGCTGCAGATTGGNGCAGACTTAAACGGNGACAAGAACCATTTTTCTACGGGAAGCNTTCTGGGATTTGGCTACGAGCCCGTGTTTAACACAACGGTTTTAAAGACAAAGTGCTATGCAAAGGCGGGAATGTCGGGNGGCGGCGTGTTTGATACAGGCGGAANGCTTTTGGGAATGCTCTCGGGNGGNGAAGTAGCAGAGGATTCGTCNNTNAGGGAGGCGGAGATTTCCTACAGTCTGCCGGTCATGCTGATTGCACAGGAGTACGATGAGATCAATTAAGGCGCGGAGGTTTACTATGGTAAGACCGGAAAAAAATAAGCGGATTTCCAAAGCAGACGCATATTTGAACTGCGCGGAGAACTTTGCGTATCGAAGTACATGTATCAAAAGAAAGTACGGAGCCGTGCTTGTAAAAGACGATGCTGTGATTTCAACGGGGTACAACGGTTCGCCCAGAGGTTTTGAGAATTGCTGTGATATTGGGGAATGTCCGCGTATTAAGAAGAANATGCATCAGGGAGAGGGCTATGCAATCTGTCGTGCCGTGCATGCGGAGGCAAACGCACTCTTAAATTGTTCGCGCGAGCAGACGATTGGCGCTGATTTATATCTGGCGGGCGTAAATCCCNCGGATTTATCTGTGCATAAGGCAAAGCCGTGTCCGTTGTGNGCTCGNATGATCATACAGGCAGGNATACGAAANGTGTATCTGAGAACNGGCGAGGGCGCNGANCAGTATGAAGAAATCGCGGCAAGCAATCTTGAATGGTACATGCGTGAGGAATAGATGCCAACAAAAAGTTGANTCAAAATTTTAAGTAAATTTAACAATGTATTTATAGAAAATATGCGCAGTTTGTGCTATGATAAAAAATTGGAAATCATCAAATAAGATTCTAATNGATTTAGGAGGCGGAAAGAACGATGACAAAGATAGATATATTTTCCGGCTTTTTAGGCGCGGGAAAGACAACATTGATCAAGAAANTGTTAAAGGAGGCGCTNGATGCGTCAAAGGTTGTGCTGATTGAGAATGAATTNGGAGAAATCGGCATTGACGGCGGNTTCTTAAAGGAGGCGGGTGTTGANATNAAGGAAATGAATTCCGGCTGCATCTGCTGTTCGCTTGTGGGGGATTTTGGAAGTTCGCTCAAAGAGGTAATCGAAACGTATCATCCGGAGAGAATTTTAATTGAGCCTTCCGGTGTGGGCAAGCTTTCTGATGTNATGAAAGCTGTGCAGAATGTGAATACGGATGCTGACATTANNCTNAACAGCGCAGTTGTGGTAGTCGATGCAAACAAGTGNAAAATGTATGCTAAGAATTTNGGAGAGTTTTTCCTTAATCAGATTGAGCACGCGGGAACGATCATTCTGAGCAGGACTGCCGATATCAGTGAGAGCAAACTGAATACGGCGCTTGAGATTATTCGTGAGCATAATGACAAAGCGACGNTCATCACGACTCCTTGGGAGGAACTTGACGGCAAAAAGATTCTAGATACNATTGAGAATGCAAAAGATCTNGAGGCGGAACTGATGGCAGAAGTAGCNGCTATGCACGATGAGCANGAGCANCATNATCANGANCATGATGAACANGANCATCATCACCACNACCATGATGANCATGAACACCACCATCATGACCATGATGANCATGANCANCANCATCATGNNCATGATGANCATGAACACCANCANCACGACCATGATGACCATGAACATCATCACGAGCACGGAGCGGACTGCACATGCGGCTGTCACGACCACGATCATCATGGGCATCATCACGCA
>JAAUZZ010000011.1 GCA_014804345.1 Lachnospiraceae bacterium
TATTCATCTTCTGCAGATACGTGCGAATTCCCATAATCAGCAGACATTGCAGTGAAACATGCTGCTCCTCACAGAATGTCATAAGCCGCTTTGTCGGCTCTTCCTCCAAATGGAAAATATCAATATCCGCCACAAAGCTGTCAGAGCCGGTCGGAGCTGCCCGAAGATTGGGATTGCCGGTTGCTCTCCTTGCATCGTCCAGTTTTTTCTTACCTTTGATACCATTGTAAATCGGCTCGGGTGCTTCAAATAATTTATGGAAATATTCTCTGTCCCTTGCCTGTGCTTTGCTGCCCGCCTCGTATGCGAAATCCTTTTCAAGCTGCTCTACATAAGAACGCGTATCCGCGGGATACGGTACATTCTCAAAGTTCGCGCTACAATACAGCTCAATGACATCTTTCATAAATCCGATCAGCGACTGCGCATCGAGGAATCTGTGATCTCCCACAAGAAACATTCCCTCAAAACCGTCCGGAGTCTTGATGATGACAACCTTATTCATCGGCTCGTCCTGTCCAAACGGAACGCGTGTCCACTTTGTCATCTCGGCATCCGCCTCTTCCATTGTTTTGCCGGTAAAGTCCACAAACTCGATTTCGCGCTCCTCTTTATCCACGATATACTGATACCACGTTTTCTCCTTCTCATCGTACACAAGGCGCGCGCGCATCGATTCATTACGCTCATATGCCTTGTATATCGCCTTACGAAGCTCCTCAATGTTCAGTTCAAACTCTATGGTAAGACTGCTTCCGACATTGAGAATCTCCTTTCCCGGACAATAATCGGAGTAATAGAAGTGGTACTTCTGTGCGGCTGTCAATGGGTATGTCTTAAATCCTTTTCTTGTTTTCATCAAGTTCTCCCTTCATTTGACCATAATAGTCAACTACATAATTTCTTCAAAAAACTCTGTCATTGCCTGTTCATATTTTTCCATATCCTTATAATAACTCTCCGCGTGTGCGGCGCCGTCAATAATCAGCTTTTTCTTTGGAGAGGCACAGCAGTCGTAAATCTCATCACACATTTTGCACGGAACAAACGTATCATTGGAACCATGGATAAATAAAATAGGCACCTTGGCTTTTGCCACCTCGCGCTTTGCGTTGCACTCATCCATGCCATAGCCCGCAAGCTTTTTATTCACAAGGTCAGCGCCCGGAATCACGGGAAATGCCGGAAGGTGATACATCGAATTGAGCACATGGGTAAATACCTCCTTCGGGGAAGTAAAGCCGCAGTCCGAAATAATTCCTTTCACCTGTGACGGCAGCTCCAAGCCGCTTGCCATCAACACAGTCGCTCCCCCCATTGAAGTTCCGTGAAGCACAATCTCAACGTCCTCGCCAAGTTCCTGTATTACCCAGTCAATCCACACAAGCACATCTTTTCTGTCAAGACAGCCAAAGCCGATATAGTCGCCTTCGCTCTGACCATGCGCTCTTGCATCGGGCAAAAGCATTGCAAAACCATTTTTCAGATAATAGTCCGATAATCCGATATAGTCTGACATTCCCTGACTGGTGTAACCGTGGAAACAGATTGCCACCTTTTTTTTCTCCGCACTTTTATCAAGCGACGGAAAATACGTTGCATGAAGTTTTAATCCGTCGAATGCTATCTGATGTACATCTTTGTGCTCTTGTGACAGCATGAACTCTTTTCGCTCATCCAACAGCGTTCTGTACTGCGACCAGTCCGTTCCGGACATTTTCATGGTGCGCTCCACCTTTGCATTATTGCGTTTCATCGTTCTTCTGTAAAAATAAGCTGTTTCTCCCACACCGACTGCCGTAAGCGCACCAAGGCATATCATGGTTTTTTTCAGTATTCCCATTTTATAACGTCCTTCTTTCCTTTCAAACCTTAATTATTTCTTCTTTTCTTCCTTTTTTGCCGCTTTCTTGGCTTCTTTCTCTTCCTTCTTGATCTGCTTCTGCTTTTGCTGGATAATCTCATTCAGTCGCAGAGCCTTGTCAATATTTCCTTCCACTCTAAGCTTCTGATTGGTAAATGCCCATACCGGATCCATTTTCCCATCCGCAATCTTAATCAGCACATCCGGCGCGCAGATAAACTGCGCATCTCTGTCGTAGTATTCGTACGGCTCGACATAAAGCTGTCCGTCCTTTACCTCAACATAAAAAGCGCCGCCTGCTTCCTCATCCTCGATGTCAAACTCGAATGCCAGGTGCTCATGGATATCACTCACATCCGCTCCCATAAATTTCCCTTTGATTTCAAAAAATAAATCTGTGTACGTCATAACTTCCTCCATCATTTCGTTCCGGACAGTGCTTATAACAATGTCCAAACAACATATTTAAACTTTTTTCGACTTGCGGTCGAATTTATTTACCCTAAGACTAACACATTTTTCGACCGTTGGTCAAGCATATTTCTTCCAAATTTATACTAAAATTTTCCTGATTTTTATGGCGCTATTTATGATTGTTGGTTTCGAATCCATGTGTTATACTATTCGCGTAGGCACTGCGTACAAGATACATTCAGAAAGGTGGCTTATTCATGCCCGACACAAAAAAATACGACATCATATTAGATGCGCTCCAAAGACTTCTGGAAGAAAAAACAATTCAAAACATCTCCGTCAGCGAAATTGCGCAGAAAGCAGGAATCGGAAAAGGAAGCATCTATTACTATTTCCCATCCAAAGACGCAATTTTAGACGCACTCATTGAGCGCAGCTACGAAACGCCCCTTTCAACGGCAAAAAACCTGGCGGCACAGACAGACATTCCACCGTTTACGCGCATGGCAATGCTCTTTCAGGCATGTCAGAATTCTTCGGTATTTATTAAGCAAAACGGCGCTTCCTCCGATTACGAAAGTGCGCAGAAATTCGCCTTTCTGCACCATAAATACCTATCGCATGTTATCTCAAAACTAAAGCCCGATTTAACGGAAATCATAAAGCAGGGAATCGAAAGCGGTGAAATCCACTTTGACCACCCTGCCGCACTTGCAGAAATCGTACTAATCGTGCTTGCCGTAAAATTCGATAATTCCCTGTTGCCTTCTTCTCCTAAAGAAACAGAGGAAACGATGCGGGGGCTGGTCGCATTGCTGGAAAAGGGAACGGAAGTAACTCCGGGTGCACTTAATTATCTGACATTAACACCGTATATTTCATAAGCAACAAAATTTCTCTCATAAAAAAAACACCCACACACAACGATATCTCTCGTCTGCATGGGTGTTTTATATTTACTCCTCTGCGCCCTGCTCTTTCAAATGCAAATCCACTTGCGGAAACGGTATCTCTATCTCTGCTGCGTCAAGCGCAAGCTTTGCGTCTTCAAGAAGTCGCCAACGCACCTCCCAATACTTTGCATTTTCACAAAAGCATCTCATTCCCAATACCACAGCGCTGTCTGCAAGATCATCCACAAACACAAAAGTCGGTTCTTCATGCAGTACATCAGCATCCTGCTCCATCACTTCTCCAAGCACAGCCTTTGCCTTTTTCAAATCCGCATCATAGGCAATTCCAACCTTCAGATCCACACGCCTGATTGGTGCAAACGACGCGTTAGTAATCGAATTGTTTGCAAGACTGCCATTTGGAAGTACGACTGCTTTTCCGTCAGCCGTTTCCAGCCTTGTATAAAAAATTCCAATCTCCTTAACAGTTCCCTCCGTGCCGTGCGCCGATTCCGCAATAAAATCTCCCACCTTAAACGGCTTTAGCATCAATATCAGTACGCCGCCCGCAAGGTTGCTTAAACTTCCCTGTAAAGCAAGACCGATCGTGACACCGGCAGAACCCACCAATGCCACCACGCCTGTCGCGTCAAATCCAAAATTGCCTGCTATGATCAGAATCAGCAATCCATACAAGCCGACCTTTATCAGTCCATCAAGAAATTGAATTACCCCCGTTTCCGCACTCGCCCGTTGCAGCGACTTTTTCGTTATTTTCCGTATCAGCTTAATCAGCTTTGAACCCACGAAAAACAACACTGCGGCAACCACGACACGAACACCAAGACCAAGTGCCTTCTCAGGAAGCGTATCCATATATTTCTCCAGCGCGTTCAGCTCTCTGCTTATTTGCTCTATATCAATTTCCATATCTGTTATCAGCATATATTTCTATCTCATTTCTATAATGTATTCACACTAATATATTTGATGATTAAAAATCACCAATTGTATGTATAAAAAGTCCGCTTCGCAGCTTCGGCTCAAACCATGTGGATTTTGGCGGCATCAAAAGTCCCGCGTCGGCAACCGCAAACAATTCATGGATTGATGTCGGGTACATTGCAAAGGCAACTACACAATCCGTCTTCACACGCCTCTCAAGTTCCTCAATCCCTCTGATTCCTCCGACGAAATCAATACGCTTATCGGTCTTTGGATCCTGAATGCCAAGCATGGGAGCAAGGATATGATCTTGCAAAATCGCCACATCCAGTCCGTTTACGGGATCTTCACTTTTATACTGCGCCTTTGTTTTCAGCAGATACCATGTATCGCCGACGAGCATTGCAACCTCGCCCTTTGCGGAAGGCTTTGTGCATTCTTTTCCCTCTTTTACAATTTCAAATATTTCTGACACGCGTGTCATAAAACCATCAACAGAAAGTCCGTTTAAATCTTTCACCACGCGGTTGTAATCCATGATCATAAGCTCTTCGTCCGCAAACAATACGGAAAGAAAATAGTTAAATTCCTCTTTTCCTGTATAACTGGGATTCGCCTCACGCTTTTTTAACCCAACCTTAACAGCGGAGGCACATCTGTGATGTCCGTCCGCAATATAAATCTGTTCGATTCCCGCAAAGGTATTCTCAATCGTCTTCACATCGGCATCCTCACGGATACACCATACTCTGTGCGTGATCCCATCCTCCGACGTAAAATCATAGAGCGCATTCTCTTTCTTGGTTCTCGCGATAATCTCTCTGATCACATCATTTGCCCTGTATGCAAGGAAAATCGGTCCCGTCTGCGCCTTGCAGGTTTCCACGTGACGAATACGGTCAAGCTCCTTATCAGCACGTGTATTCTCATGTTTTTTAATCACCTGATTTTGATAATCATCCACGCTCGCACACGCCACGATTCCAGTCTGCACTCTTCCATCCATCGTAAGCTCATAAATATAATAGACCGGCTTGTCCTCCTGCACAAACTCGCCCTTTTCGATCATTCCCCAAAGCAGCTCACGCGCCTTTGCATACACCTCATCGGCATATGTATCTACACTGCTGTCAAACTGCGTTTCCGCTCTATCGATATTTAAAAAGGAAAGCGGATTCCCTTTCACCGCCGCACATGCCTCCTCACGGTTATATACGTCGTACGGAAGGGCTGCGATTTTGTCCTCAAGTCCTTTCTTTGGTCTGTATGCCTGAAATGGTCTGATTGTTGCCATAAATAATCCTCCTTCATTTTTCATAAATCTATTCTATCGTGTTTTCTCTCCTTTGACAAGCCGCCCTTACAGTGATATAGTAAAATTAATCGAAAAGGAAAGGATTGATAAAAAATGACAACCGAAGACAAACAAATACTTGACCGTATCAACGAGTATGCCGATAAGGTCTTAAAGAACTTCGACCCACAGAAAACCCAGGTTTCTTTCCAACTTGAAAAAATCAAACCGATTATGGAAGAAATCGCGAAAGAAAAGGGGACAAGCGTCGAAGATATCTTTATCAAATACATGGACTTGGCAAGTGAAGTGACTGCCGAGCGGGAAACAAAATTCCAAAATACCATCGGAAATATGACAAAATACGGTGATGTGCACGATGCCTAAAAAAGCGCAAGTTCAGTAGCTTGCGCCCAAAGAATTTGCAAAGCAAATTCTTTCCCAAATGATTTACACTACCGCAATTATCGAAACCAAAAACAAGAGAGCAAGTGATGATGCATCTTGCATCTGTTCACCTGCTCTCCTATTTTTTTCATCACATCTTTCTAACCTTTTACACTTCCCAACGCAACACCCTGTACAATAAACTTTGAAAGGAACAAATACACAATGATAACAGGGAAGATTGAGAATGCGATCATCACATAAACCTGACCCATATCAAACTTCAGCCAGTCTGCGCTTCGAAGCTGTGCGATCAAAATCGGCAATGTTTTCTTTTTCTCATCGTGCAGGATCAATGCCGGTGTGAAGTAATTATTCCAGCTTGTAACGAATGTAAAGATCATCTGCACTGCGATTGCCGGTTTCATCAATGGAAGCGCAATCGTGTTGAATGTCCGAAACTCTCCGGAACCGTCTATTCTTGCCGCTTCCACCAACGACAACGGCAATGTGCTTTCCATGTACTGCTTCATATAGAAGAACGTAGCCGGCGCTGCAATTGTTGGTACGATCAACGGAATAAACGAATCTTCCAACTTCATTTTCGTTATCAGCTGTAAGAAACCAAGCGCTGTTACCTGCGTCGGGATCATCATGATCATCAGGATAAACGTAAACATAAACTTCTTAAGCTTAAAGTCATATGCATGAATCGCATACGCTGTCATTGTCGAAAAATAGGTAGACAAAACCGCTGAAAATGCCGCTATGATAAAGGAGTTAAACATTCCCGACCAAATCGGCTGCGTACTCTTTGTCAATAAGTTATGCCAATTCTCCAACAAATGCGTACTCGGTATCGGCGTAAATCCTGTTGTCAACTCCCCGTGGGAACGGGTTGCGTTGACAAACAGTACATAAAACCAAAACAGACACAAGATTGATACCAGTACCAAAACAATATATGCAATTGCTCTTCTCGGTCCCAATCCAAGACCTTTTTTTATTTTCATATTTCCACCTTGACTCATGATTTATCCCTCCTTGTTTCCGTTTGTCATCTTATATACAATCATACTTAAAATTCCGGTTACGATAAACAGAAGGACGGACAAAGCGCCTGCCATACCATAGTTTTTACTGAACAAGTGTTTGTTCAGATACATAATAAGTGTCATNGTAGAACGCATCGGCTCTCCTGTACCGTTTGTCAAAATCTGCGGAACATCGAACATCTGCAGACCGCCGATAAGAGAAGTAATAACTACGTAAATCAAAATAGGCCTGAGCAGAGGCATTGTAATTTTGAAAAATACCTGTGTTGATGTTGCGCCATCCACTTCAGCTGCTTCAAATAATGATGTATCGATTCCCATCATACCTGCCATTAACAGAATCGTTGTATTACCGAACCACATAAGGAAGTTCATAAAAGCCACCAACACCCTGCTGCTGGTTGCATTTGAGAAAAATTTAAAAGGCTGGCTTAAAATACCAAGCTGGGTCAGGATAGAATTGATCGGACCACCATCTGCAAACAATGTAAAGAATAACATTGCAAATGCAGATGCCATGATCAGATTCGGCAGGTAAATAACTGTCTTGAAAAATCTCTGACCTTTAAGCCTTAAACTCGGATCAGAAAACCACGATGCCAGAAGCAGGGATACAATAATCTGCGGAATAAAGCCAAGCACCCACATAATCAGTGTATTCTTTGCATACTGCATCATATCTCCGTTAGTAAATATAGTTTTATAATTGGCTAAACCTACAAAGTTCGGTCCAATCTGCGTCAGACCCGAACGATAATTTTCAAAGAAACTGTTGTATATCGTAGTTACCAGCGGAATAAACTGAAATAATAAATACACAACAATAAACGGTATAAGAAAAATATAGCCCCATTTGTTATATCTTACGACTTTTCCACTCTTTGCAGTCTTCATATCCACCCTCCATTCAAAAATCCCGCCTGCCCACATTTAGGCAGGCGGGACGCTATCCGTCTATTACCTATGAACTAATTATTTTGTCAATTCAGGATATTTTTCAATTACTGCTTTATAGAATAAATCTAAAGCTTCATCAAGTGTAGCGTTTCCGTCAAAGTAGTTCTTCATAGCACTCTGGAATTCTTCGTTACATCCCTGATCATAGATACTTAAGTATGCAAGGTCAATGCTGCCTGCACCGTCACAGTACATTCCAAGAGGATTCTGTCCGCCAAGGATCTTGCTTGAGTATTCAACATCGTTTCCATTCTCATCCTTAACCATAGTAGCTCCGCTTGCCATACCTTCCATAGCAGGTTTGTTATTTACAAAGTCATCATCATCAACAACGATGTCTTTCATAATCTCTTCGTTAGCTGTAAGCTGCATAATGATATCTCTGATTGTAGAAGCATTATCTGTTCCTTTAGCTGCGCAGATCCATGTACCGCCCCAGAAGAATCCCTGAGGACCTGTAGCTGCTCCCCAGCCGCCCTGATATCCGATTGAGCCTTCTTCAGCTGCTGCCATTGAGAAGTTTACAAGCCAAGCGGGTCCAAAGTAAGCAAATACTTTTCCTTCAGGGAAGAAACCTTTAGACCAGTCATCACTCCAAAGTTCATGTGTTCCGGTCTGGCCTGCTTCTACCATAGCCATTGAATCCTCAACCCATTTCATGATATTGTCATCAATATGAATTGTAGTTCCGTCAACCCACTTAGAAGATACGTTGTTTGAATATACACGGTATGTGTCATTTACTGAAGATACCATGCTGTATCCAGCTTCCTTCATTGTTGCTGCTGTCTCATAGAACTTATTCCAGTCAGATACATAAGTCTGAACTTCGTCCGGATCATCTGTTCCGAGAACTTCTTTAGCTACCTCGCGGCTATAGAACATAACGCCAGGGCAGCCCTGCCATGAAGCTCCTTTTAATACACCGTTGCCATCTGTTACTACATCTTTGGTGTACTGATACTGATCACCAAGATCTGCATCTGAAATTCCCAAATCTGCAAGAGCCATAGAGTAATCACTATCTACATATTTAAGAGCGTAGTCAGCTTCGATAAGGAAGATATCAATCTTATCATCTGCTGCTGCACTATCCTGCTTCAACAGTGTCTCATCCAGATTGTTCTGGTATGCGTTGTCATCATTAGGTGTGATATTCCACTGAACTGTGATATCACCGATAAGTCCTTTAGAAGCATCTGCTGCATCCGGTTCATATCCCGGATAGTGAGCTTCAACACGTCTCTTGAACTCATCATTCCAGCAATATACATTAAGAACCTTTCCTTCGTCAGCAGTATCTACTGCTGCATCAGTATTTGTGTCTGCTGCCGGAGCGCTGGTGTCTGTGTTTGAACTTGTGTCTGCTGCCGGAGCCGGTGTGCTGGTATCAGCGCTGTTTGATGCATTATTTGATGCATCATCTCCGCCACAGCCTGTAAGCATTGTGCCTAACATTGCTGCTGTAAGTAAAATACTTATCGCTTTTTTCTTCATTACATGTCCTCCCTTTTAATAAAGTTTGCATTTTTTATTTTTATATTAAATCCGCCGATTGTATAACCGGAAAACAGATATAATATCATAACTAGATAAAAATATACTATATTCTTCCTACCGTCTCACCCTTATAAAGTTCCCCACTTATAATGATCTGCTCTATGACAGTACTCTTGGGTTTCTCTATCAGACTGATGATTTTTTCACCCGCCTGCATGCCTATTCTGTCGGTGTCCTGTTTAATCGTGGTAAGCTGCGGTTCTATATGCCTGCCGATTCTGATACCGTCATACCCTACAACCGAAATATCTTCCGGAATCCTAAGTCCCATCTTTCTAATGACGTTTATACCGCCATAACTTGAAAAATCATCCGGATACAGAATACATGTGGGCGGCGTTTTCAATTTCAAAAGTTCCTTTGTTGCTTCCCCTGCTCCTTCAGTGTCCCTGTATGCCGATTCTTTAATATAGCAGTCGGGTACATCTATGGAAAGTTCTTCCGCCGTCCTGTAAAAAGATGTCAGCCGGTTCTTGGTTACTGCCGAATCTTCACCATGTATATAGGCTATCCGTCTATGCCCCATCTCATATATATATGTAAGCAAATCTTTCATTCCGTTTACATTATCCGAAATAATTGCTATATGATTAGCATAAAGCTTATCGATGGTTACTAACGGAATATTGCTGCCAGCCAGCTCTTCCACTTCATCATCATAAAAATTCACATTGGCTATGACCACCCCATCAAATCCACGGTATCTAGCGTGCTCTAAATAGCTCATTCTGTTAGACCATTTCCTGCTGCTATTTATAAAAGTCACATCATATCCATGCGCTTCCACCGTCTGTTTCAAGCTGTCCAGCACTGATGCAAAATAATCATGTGTAAGTCCGCTGTGCGCTTCATCCGTAAAAAGAATCCCTATATTATGGGTTCGATTCGTTTTTAACGCTTTGGCTGCCGAGTTGGGTAAATATCCCATCTCCTTAGCAACCTGTTTAATATGCTTTTTTGTTTCTTCTCCTATATCTTTGTGGTTGTTCAACGCCTTGCTGACAGTTGCTACCGATACACCGCAGACAGCGGAAATATCCTTTAATGAAACCATTACGTTTATCCCCCATCTGCATGTATTTTTCAGAGAATTTTTACAACTTAATCGTTTTCGTAATTTAACTATAAATCTTCTTGAAGATAATTGCAAGTCTTTTTATACATTTTTTATATTTTCGTGAATTTTTAACATATTTCGTCCGTCATTTTATACATTTTTGATATTTTAACTTTCGTTTTCTTCTATAATAGATGGGGTTCATCGCTGAGATTTTTATGGATTTTTATGAAAACGTTTTCGTAAACATCAACTCAAATTCTTTTTGCATTTATCTTTTAATTTCAA
>JAAUZZ010000012.1 GCA_014804345.1 Lachnospiraceae bacterium
CAATACTCAGCTGATCCCATACTGTATTCCCACTCTACTCCAGTAAGCAAATATGGGATTGACATCGCCGTATATGCATAACAGCTCATTCCGTTTGTATAATCTGTAAAATCGTTCAACTTTTTTGTAAAATCCGGCTGCTGTTCAAGGATATCATCCATAATCTGCCGGTCAAACCAGTCCAGCACAAACACGATAACATTATTTTCCTTGTCAAGCTCAAGCATACTGTTTGTAGTAAGTACAAATTCATTTTCCTCATCCGGAAATTCTGTAGTTATTATCATAAATGCAAGCGACAGTACTTGCATAAGACAGATAAAAACACATACACCCTGTACTATTTTTTTGCAGATATTCTTATGGCGAACATTATAATTTACGAATACTGCCAAAGCGATCACGACAGCCCATATAATCCCATTCACAATTTTTTGAACACTATCCCATGTCTGAACCGTTCCGTCCATCAACAGCATTTCTCCATTTAAAAAGTTTCCCTGAATGTAGCCTGCAACGGAAATGCCAAATATCATTGTCCCAAATGCCTTAAGCTGTCTGTCTGACAGTATAAACACGCCGATTAGTGTATAAACCACCGTCAGGGCTGCTCCCTCGGCAAGCATGATCCCGAAAAATGCAAAGTAGGGGATCGAAAACTCGTCCAAATTGATGAGCAGCATCTGGTTTGGTTCAAATATTAAAACAGTGATTGTCCACAATAAAATAATAGGCAATATAAACAGAAACCTGTCCTTTGTCTCACCTTTCGTATAAAACCTTGTTTCCCCTTTATAAAAAAATACTACGCCTAAAGAAATCAGGAATGCGACAATGCACACAATGAAATAATTGTAAGAACTTATGACGTCCCCTATCAAAAACTCTACTCCAATCACAAAAGAAAATACGGAGCAAAACTGCCCAATCAAAATCTGCCCCTTTTCACCGCCAAATAAAAGCTTTATGAAAACGGGCAGCATAACTGCACCTATGGCAAGCGGTATCCCATAGTGTATATATGTTGCGGGCTCAATGTCAATAAAGCTTGCAAAAAGCGTTTTTGCTCCCTCGCCTAAAACAATCTTAATAGCCGACATCGCTCCATAAAAAATTAATACATAAAAATATATATTTTTTATCGTAAATTTTTTTTTTGCACGATCCATGCACAGCATATGTACAAATGCCGCAAAAATCCCTGATAGGATGCACATAGATAACACCCCAATGTAATTTTCCATACCAATCCTCCATCTTATCCCAATGTCATCTCAAAAATCATTTGACTTACCGTTACAAGATTCACCGTCTTTCTATGATCATCTAATCGGCTTGCAGCTGCAAATCTTCCTCAAGAATATTGTTTGTGTATACTCCGCCCCCGTTCTCATTTAAAAACGCCTTCGCAAAGTCTATGTCATCAATTGTATGGAGATACACCGTTCTGCCATACTGTTTCGTTATCTTTTTCATATTGTCATTATATTTAGTATAGTCGATTGTAACAATTTCAATCCCATTATTGACACAATATCTGCATACGGATTTTAAATTGCCTTCCTTATCCTCATCATGGAACAGTTTATACATCGTAAAAATATAAGATTTAAAGTCATACATACTGCTTACAATCTCATGCATCTGTTCACTATATACCTGAACAATCAGCCGATCCAATATCTCCGGGCAGCCAAACGCCTGTGCATCATCTATCAATACGCGAAACTGCCGCTTGATCTCGTCAGGCTCTGTATACTTAGTGTCCGTAACGATCCATATATCAGGATATTCCACCATAAGTTCACACAACATTTCATAGCTTAATGGAGTATATTTATCATCAATTTTTGCGGCCAAAAACTGCTTACACGTAGGCTGATTTTTCTCCGAAATTCCTTCCTGTTTTGGTTTGTTCCAGTCATGCTTTAAGACTAATTTATTATCTGTGGTCATAAGCATATCAACCTCAAACGTTCTTCTGCCCAAACGGTAATTATATTCAAAGGCTTCCAACGAACAGGTATATGTATCACCGTTTATGGCTCCAAAAGAATGTCCGATTGTCTTTGTTGGTTCCCAGTAACATTTTACAACAGATTTCTTAATATTTCCATAATTTATTACAATGCAAGGTACCAGAACAATCATGCAAAGCGCTATTAATCCCTTCTGTTTTGTCTGGCTGTTTCGCATTTTGGGCATTATACAACCTGCAATAATCCCCATCACAAATGCAAATACAAGTATTATCCATAAGCATACAACATACAAATATCCCACGCTTGAAAATCCGCTTTTTAAATCATACCAAAACAGTGCCCATGACTCATTCCATCTACAATTTAAAGCAGTAATACCGCTAATGATAATTATAGCTATGACGAGGATCGCTGTTCCCAGATTCCTTATTTTTCGTACTTTCATGTCGCTCCTCTTCCCAATATCACGTTATATCATAATTACACATAACCCTTACGCAGTTTTTATCTATCTTTTATCCCGATCAACCTCAACGGATACTGATATTGCTTTTGTCAAAGCCTCCCATACATATGGCAGCACAAACGCTAAAAAGCATGCTATAACTAAATATTTTGTAGAAAAGGCAAATCTTTCAAAATCCAATGTACCCTCTCCCGTAGCGCCAAGCACATAAACGATCACTGCCTGTGTAAAAATCACGTTTACAAGCAACGCTACACCATATTCCTTAACATAATCAAACCACTTCCACATCTCACCTTTATTCCTTCTGTACCTGACAGAAACTGTTATGAGCGCAGGTATAAATAAAGCTATAAACTCCATTATTTTCTCCTTTTTATTATATACTTTTCCTTTAAAAAACGCTTTTTGGTTTCCCCATTATTCATTTCTGACAAACTTTTTATTGTAAAATCCCGAATACCTATTTATTTCCTTATCAAAATACTCTTGTCCCAGTTCCTCTATAAGCGTTTTCCTGTCAGAAAAAACATTGGTGCCAAGCCCTAGCCTGTCACCATCGATTTTGGCACCAAGAGCCGCAATGGTGGTTGGAAAAATATCCAGCGTACATACATTTCTGTTTTTGACATTTGAGGTATCGATTCCATTTGGAAGATTGATAAAACAATTGTATGTCCTTCTCTCAAAATCCCCAATATCATCCCAAAAATTATTCGACATGGAATTGTGATCTCCTAAAAGGATAATTGTTGTATTCTCATACCAATCCTGTTCCATCGCCCACTTCACAAAATTATATGTCTGTCTGCTTGAACAGGCTATGACATTGGCAAGTGTCTCATCGTATTCGTTCTCACACAATTCACATAAATACCCATTCGGATAATGTGTATCCACAGTCAGCATCGTAAAGTTAAATGGTTCATCTGAGGCTGCAATATCTCCAAGCCGCTTCTTTGCTATATCAAAAAGCTTGGCGTCTTCATAGCCCCAAAACACATAATAATCCTGTGGGATATATCCATTCTCTTCCGCATAAAAGTAATCCATAACTTCATAGTTCCCATGCTTTCGAAAGTATAAATCCCTTCCTGCAAATTCTCCCCGCGAGCCACAGAGGAAATAATTTCTATATCCTTCACTTTCTAAAATATCTCCCAAATTCGTAAGACCCGGAAGAAATTCTGTATACTTTCCCGCAGAATTCTCACCGGAAACCTCATCTCCCGGGATTTTATACGGAATTCCCGATGAAGAACCTAATATCGCGGCTATTGTCCAGTCTGTCAAAGCGCCTGGATATACCCCCCCCAAATACTCTGTATTGGAAATATTGATATTTTCTTCGGCAAGCTCTGTCAACTCCGGAATATAGTTTACAGGCTTCCCTCCCCCTGCCTCGACCGAGGCGTACGTATTCTCCATTGACTCTAAATAGATAAAAATTAAGTTTCTCTTTTCTGTTGGAAACACAATGTCAGTATCCAACGGATCTATATAATAGTCCTCAAAAATTGTAGAACTTGACCTGATATCTGCCACAAAATCATCGATTCCAAGCGCTTCAACTTTCATGCCGATTTCTAATGCTGATATAGTAATCAGTATCAGCCAAAACGCAGCTCTACCAATCACTAAAAATTTTTTTCCAAATGCTAATTCTAATTCCTTTTTAAAAAACTTTATATGAAACCGTATAATAACAACAGAAAATATGCGATTTAGTAAATAATAAAATATCAATGCCAGCAACAGTTTCGTAACCACTTTCGGAATCACCTGCTGAACATAAGAAACAATAATGCCGCTCTCTGTTCCTTCAAGAGGCGTACTCAATTGATATACTACCGTAGCAAAGCTTATTTCTCCCCACGAATTCTGGAACCAATTTGCCGATTCCACCAGTATATTCACTATAAAACACAATACTGTCAAAATAATAAGCTGTATGATAAGCGCTTTTCGATTATACAGCTTGTCCTGACTCTTGATTTTTTTCATTGATAACCAATCCTTTTCTTTGTATTATGCCACTGATTCTCCCATCTTTCACACATCATTTTGCAGCAGCGCCACCAAACCCGCTTTTTCGTATTTTTTGAATATAATACATATTTTCCAGCTCCTCTCTTATTGTGTAATATACGCCCTTATAATCTTTTTTTCTCAAATAAGTACAAATGAGCTTCTTTCTCCTTTTATGCAGTTCTTTCTTTACATTTTTAATCGACGTTTCCATGGTATGATGATACCTATGAAAATCCGGCACTTTTATCTCCTCAAGCGTCATAATATCATATTTTGTCATAAGCAGCGAAAATATGCTCTGGTCATGTCTGTTTTCCACAAATCCCCCGTAATTATCCTTTCCGCACGTGTTTGGCGCATCGGAAATAATTCTGGCATCTTGAGAATATTTTAGCCATTCATTGACAATCATTTCGAGTTTTTTTGTTTTCTTTGCCACAAAGAAGCCACTCATGCATTGATATTGATTCCAATATTGTTCAGAATCACAGTCCATATAAACAAAAACATCTCTTTTTGTCCAATGTTTTTCCAAATATTTATACCGTCTGCTGACAATCATTTCTATGTTGTTCTTTTCCATATAGCGAATGATTTCATGCACGCTTCTTTTGTAATAAAAGCCTGCTGCATCCATATATATAAGATAATCGCCATACGCTATGCTTTTTACGGCTCTATCGACAAAATAGGACTTCCATACATAATACCCCTTCCGCCTTCCCTGACCGGATGCCAGCAAGGCTTTATTCTTTTCTTTAAATTCATCATCGATATCCTTATCTATATTGTAACAGATCACTCTGTCAACCTTCCCTTTGCTTTTCGCTGTTTCAAGCTGAAAAACGGCTGACGGCATATAATCTTTTGTTGCCATTGCCATTGCATATATCATCTAAATTTCTCCTTAACAATTCCCGTGTCATTAACATACTGCTACCTTATCGTTATTATCTTATATATCCTGTTTTTTCCATATCAGCATCATTGAAATATTTCTTCTTTTGCTCTCTCCGTAATCAAACCATTTCCAACTTCATAAATCTTATCACATTTCTTTATGGTACTTAACCTATGCGCAATCACAATCATTGTCCTTGTACCGTGAAGCCCGTCGATCGCCTGCATAACCTCTTTCTCCGTTTCGTTGTCAAGCGCAGATGTCGCTTCATCCAAGATAAGCACCTTCGGATTTCTATAGAGCGCCCTCGCTATTCCAATGCGCTGACGCTGTCCGCCGGAAAGCTTCACGCCTCTGTCCCCAATTACCGTGTCGGTTCCTTCTTTTAGAGAGTGCACAAATATGTCAAGCTGTGCTTCCTTCATTGCCTTTTCTATTGCCGCATCATCAATTTCGGTTTCCGGCACACCAAAGGCAATATTGGCGCGTATAGTATCATCCATAAGGTAAATAACCTGCGGTATATAGCCGATATTCTCATGCCATGAGGACATACACTTTTTAATGTCCATACCGTCTATTGTCACATTTCCCTGCTGTGGCTCCAGAATACCGAGTATCAGATCCGCCGCCGTTGTCTTTCCTGCGCCTGACGCTCCTATGAACGCCACGGATGTATCTTTCTTTATCTCAAGATCAGCATTCTTCAACACCCATTTATCATTTTCCGGATATCGAAATGACAGATTGTTAAACTTTATGGAATCGTGAAATACAACTTCTTTGGTATCCTGCCTGTCAGTTATCTTTTTATCCAGAAATTCTTCAATCTCTTTTAGATCACTGTATACCGCATCAATTGACGGCTTATTAAACATCATTCCACTTAAATAACCGGTAATTTTATTAAAAGACGGCAGCATCCGAAACGCCGCCACTGCAAATACAGAAAGCGTAGTGACAAATGATGAGATATCACTTTTCGTCACTGTTATTTTGATGATCATCGCAAGAAGAAGACTACAGATGCATACCGTTTCCATAACAGGTCTTGGCAGATATGTCAAAATAGACTGCTGGCGCTGTACCGTAGCACACTTTGTATAATGTTTGTCATAATTCGATATAAAAAATTCTTCTCCGTTTATTACTTTAATCTCCTTAATGCCTGAAAAGGACTGTAGCAACCATTTCGTAACCTGCAAATTCGCCTGACGGCTTTCCTCTCCTTTCCTTACAAGCACTTTTTTAAAAAAACCCGCAAAGAAAAGCAAAAAGAGAAACAGCAGCGACGCCACTGCAATTGTGGAAACCCAGTCTTGTACAAATAGAAAAATGACCAACACAACGCTCACACTGAACTCTGCTAAAAACTGCAGCACATTTAGTACCACCGTGAAAAACCCGTTGACATCATTCGTAATATTTCTCTGAAATTCTGCCACATTTTTTGATACATGAAACAGATAGTCCTGTTTCATGTAACTTTGCATCATTTTGACCGAAAGCTTCTGCTGATTGTTAAATGTAAACCGATACTGCATATTATACATCATTGTCACATAGATATTTTTCAATATATATATCGCAATTAAAAGCAATGCCCAAAATACAAGTACCTCATTTGCATCCGTAAACTCCATGGTGTCCATAATCATGATCAGATACCATTTTTCGTTAATAACCTCCGGATTCATGGCAACCTCTATAATCGGCATAATTGCGGATACACCCAAAAGTTCAACAAAGGCACCCACAAAGATTACCGCAAGCAGTATCAGTAAACTGAGCTTCTGCTTTCTGTTTAAAACGTAATTTATTTTTTTTAACATTCCGTATCATGCCTTTCCAGTTAATCGGGTTTATAAAATTGTATTATTTCCGCTTCCGTTCGCGGTCTTTTCTTCATATACGAATCGTAATCTTTAAAATAGTGTCCCATATCCCATGCCTGATATCCTTTTTTATACAAATCACACACAAGCACCTTTGCAGTGGGACCAAGCATTACACACACAAGTCTCTTTTTGTCTATTTTCAGCGCTTTTTTTAAAAGCATGTCATATGTTTCATAGGCATTCATGCTTGGAGCTGTTACAAATTCTACTGTTTTACAGACATCAAACGCTTTATACTCCAGCCTGTCCAAAATACCCTCACCGCATATTATGGTAATATCCCTGTTTTTTAACAGGTTCTGCATGCGATTATAGTAATCATTGAAGTCATATTGTTGATAGGTTTGATATACCTGCGTTATCGCAGTATCGATATAAGTGATATCCTTTCTGCAGTATTTGCGCAAAAATTTCCGTTGCGCCGATAAAGATTTCGCAAAATTTGAAACAAAAACATTGAGATTTTGCATGGGATGCATATAATAATAAGGAATTCCTATTCTTAACCCCTTCCGATTAACGCGCAAAAGCTTTATTAGACGTTTTGCAAGCGCCTCATCATACTTTTGAAAAGGAATAGACTCACCTTTCATAATGGCGATTTCGCCATCACCATATCTCAGAAAACAAAATTTTTCGTTTTCCATAAGGTTTAACGTATCTTCCGTACTTAAAATATTTAAACAGTCTGAATATTTACCTTTCTCATAGCACATGCGCTCAATACGGCGATACACACGTCTTGGAAATCGTGTCATTCTCTCAATAACTGCTTTTACCTTTTTCTTTACAAGACGTTTGGACGAATATCCCTCTGCTGCCTTTCGCAGCACAAAGTATTCCGCCCCTACATGTATCATGCTGTTATCCATACTTGATATTTTATCAATATCAAGTGTATTGTTTTCATTATTATAAAGCTGATCAAGCGAATATATATCCGTACGCATACTGTCGTCAAAATCATTTTGATGCGTATCCTGCACACGGTTTACTGTAATAACAACTGCTTTGCCGCATTTTCTGTTTGATGCCATATTTTTCCTAAGAATACGCTTTTCCCTATTATCGGGAGTTATCATTGCTTCGTAATAATTGGGATTTTTGATGGGATTTTCTTCTTGCATTGTCAGCTTAAGCACATCCTCCTTACGATACAAGGTACAATCCAATTCCCATGGATAGTTGTAGTGCTGTTCTTTACAGCCCTCCCACTTCCACTCAAACACATTTTCATCCTTGGAAAGGTTCTGCGGATATGGTTTAATATTCTCACCAAGGCGCATACTAAAGCCAAATACCTGTGGATTTTTCTCCAGATACGCTGCCGCTTTTCGAACGCTGAATTCTCCCGTAAACACCACATCATCGCAGCCAAACATAATATATTCGCCTGCGTTTTGTATTTCTGCATTTAAATTGTTTTCAAATTTACTTTCCTTTATCCAGTTTACACCCGGAAATGCTTTCATCAGCTTTTCATAATGTATGTTTTCCATTTCACAATACAAAACGCTTATCATTTCCTGCTCTACATCCGAAAATTTCAAAAGGCTTTCAAGATATGCATGCATCTGCATTGGTCTTCCCTTTGAAAATACAATTATTGATATTTGTTTCTCCATAACTGCCCCTCACTCTTTTACTATCCCTTTCAAAGAACAATCTATGTATCTGTTTTTAATCATTACCGGAAAATATCTTTTTATTTATAAACCGAATTGCCGGTTGCTCTATCATCTTTTCCGCTATAACGGCTATCAAAAGCGCTCCCGCCACTACAATGCAATATCTAATAAAAGCTCCAATTACCCCCCCCCCGTAATTTTCATTCAATATTGTCGATAATAGGAAAGTATGTGAAAGATAAATACCATAACTATGTTTCCCAAATAGAGCAAACAAACTATTATTAATGCACTTCAAAGAGCTTTGTGCCTGTCCGATAAACAGAACTGTAAATAACACACCAAACGAAAAAATGTAATTAAAAATTATAAAATATTGTTTTCCCATAATCAATGATACCATACAAAATAGTGAAAACATCAGTGTAACGACCGATATGACACCTTTATTCTTCCATTTATGGCTTTCTTTTATCATAAAATAGGCAAAAATCCCAAGTAGTATAATCGGAAACTCTGCCAGAAAGCTCAATATCGTCACATAATCCGTCCAAATTGCTTTTACTTCCAATACATTCCAGCCCAGTGCAAAATGATATAATATATACCCCAATGGTGTTATAATAAGTAAGCTAATCACTGACTTTTCCAGTGAGTCAATCAGTTTATATAAAAGTGGCGCCAGCACATAAAATATCGCTAAGTCTGCCATAAACCAATTCGCATTAATGCTGCCTATATAATATGGATGAAATCCATGCAAAAACAGCATATTACACAAAATATTAAGCGGTGAAACGCTCGGTAATGTCCCTAAATAATATCGTTCACCAAGTCCAAAAACAAGCAAGTGAAGAATTGTGAAAAACCAGTAAAGCGGTATCAATCTTATAAATTTTCGTTTATACCATGCAATAATCTGCTTTCTGTTAAATTCTATTTTCTCTAAAGAGTTAAAGATCAAAAATGCATTTATGATAAATAAGAGCTGCACACCTCTTGCCCCGCTAGCTGCAATTGAGCCTAATATACCATCTTGAACGCCCAATCCGCAGTGCACCAACACAACCCCTAATATTCCGATTCCCTTTAAAGAATTAATACACTTACTGTCCACATCAATCCTCCGACTACCGTGATATCATCCCATACCACTTAAGCGTCCTGTATTCTCCGTTAATCCTGACCGCATCAACCGCTGTCCCCTCGTACACAAATCCACACTTCTCATACAACTTCTGCGCTCTTACATTTTCCTCAAGCACATTTAGGTACACCTTATGAAGCTTTAACTCCTCAAACGCGTACCGCAGCACCTCCAAAGTCGCTTTCATCGCAGCTCCCGTGCCCTGTGCCTTTTTGCGTGTGACAATCGCATACTCCGCATTGCCGTTTTTATGCGAAATGTTCTTTAAGCTTATCGTTCCCAGATATTCGTCATTTTCGTCTACAAAAGCAAAGTTTTTATGTTCGTCGTTGAAACTGTTATTGATAAAATGCAACACACTTTCCATTGTTGACGCGGCAAAATCCGCCTGAAAATTGCAGTTAATCTCATCATCATGCATCCACTCAAGCATCAGCGGCGCATCCTTTTCTTCAAGATGTCTAAGCATTTTCTTTCTCTTTCATAATTTTAAGATATTGATCATAATCCCTGATATACTCGTCTGCGTCATAGTGCTCGCTTGAGAGGCATAAAAGCACGGAATCTTCCGAAAAGTCATACATATCCTTCCACACAAGTTTCGGAATATAGACACCCACATGCGGTCTGTCGAGATGAAAAATCTGTTGGTTTATTCCGTCGTCAACCTTTACCTTGGATGTGCCGGAAACATTAATCAGTACAAACTCGGAATGATAGTTGGCATGACGCCCGCGTATCACATCACGGTCTGAGCCGTATATATAAAATACACGCTTAATATCAAACGGTACGTTCTCATTCCCTTCTATTATGACAAGATGCCCTCTCTCATCGCCCTTTTGTGAAAATTCTATAAATTTACAATCTTCTATCATGCGCTTTCATTTCCTTTTAAAATTGGTTTATCTGCTCAATCACGTACCGCTGTTCTGTATCGGTCATGCCCGTATAAATCGGGAGGCTTAAAACCTCGCTTGCAAGGTTTTCCGTCAGCGGAAATTCCCCTTTTGCGTGCCCTAAGCGCCTGTAGCAGTCGGCAAGATGAGGCGGTATCGGATAATGAATCTGTGTCTGAATATCCTTTTCCTGCAAAAATGCCTGTAACCTATCACGTTCCTTGCAACGCACAACATATTGATGATAAATACTGTCTGCGCCATTTCTTACTTTCGGTAATATAATTTTGTCATTTTTGATACCGTTATCGTACGCCAAAGCAAGCTTTCGCCGTTCACTGTTTAGCGCATCAACATACTTTAGCTTTACGCGCAAAAATGCTGCCTGCATCTCATCCAAGCGGGAATTCAACCCCTCTATTTCATTATAATATCTGACACGACTGCCGTAGTTTCGCATCATGCGAAGCTTGTCTGCAAATTCCTTGTCATCTGTCACTACGGCACCTGCATCACCAAATGCGCCAAGGTTTTTGGTTGGATAAAAGCTAAAACAGCCCGATATGCCAAAGCTTCCTGTCATTTTTCCGTCAAAACAAGCTCCGTGCGACTGTGCACAATCCTCTATCAGTTCTAAATGGTATTTTCGGGCAAGTCCTACAATCGGAGCCATATTGCTCGCCTGTCCATACAGGTGTGTCACCATAATTGCCTTTGTTTTTGAGGTAATTGCCTGCTCTATTTTTTCCGCATCAAGATTAAAGTATTCGTCCGGCTCCACAAATACGGGAACTGCTTTGTTTTCCGTGATGCCAAGCACTGTGGCAATATAAGTGTTCGCCTGTACGATGATCTCATCTCCCGCACAAATTCCAAGCGCACGCACTGACATAATCAGCGCATCAAGTCCCGAGTTTAAGCCTACGCAGTATTTTCTACCCGTATATGCGGCAAACTCCTTCTCGAACTGTTCGACCTCGTTTCCGAGAATATACCAGCCGGATCGGAGCACTCTAAGAGCAGCTTCTTCATATTCGCTTTGATGCATTTGAAATTGTCTGTCTAAAACGTTGCATTTAATTTGCATTCCAAATCACCCTGCCTTTTACCTATTTCCTTTCATGCTTGCGGGAAAACTTCCGTTACTCAGAATATCACAAATAATCTTTTCTATTTTTTTTGCGGAATTTTTCCATAAAAAACATTCCTCGACATGCAGATGCGCTGCCTTCCCTATTGCCGCTTTATCCGCTTCAAGCGCTCTTTGTATCAGCTTGTCCTCATTTTCGCATATATATCCCGATACGCCGTTTTCTATAATCAGTTCTGGTCCCGGCGCCTTTAAGGCAATCACCACATTCTCGTAATACATTGCCTCTAAAATTGCCATACCGAATATCTCATGCGTATTTAAATTGATATAGCACACCGACATACGGTAAAGTTCCCACATATGGTCGTTTGGCACCTTTTCATGAATCGTTACCCGATCATCAAGATGCATTTCCGCAATTCTGTTTCTAACCTGTTCTGACAGTTCTCCCTGTCCTACCATGAGAAGTCTGTACGCATGATTATTTTCGTACATTCGTTTGAATATGCTAATCATTTTTTCAGGCTGTTTTTCAGCTGTCATGCGCCCTACAAATAAGATTATCTGATCCGAAGCTTCATAATTCCACTTTTTCTTTAAATTTTCAACAGAATATTCTTTATAATCTTGTTTTAAAAGCGCTGTGTCCAAACCTACCGGCACGCAGAATAGCTTATTCGCCCCTGCTTTTCTAAGACTCTTTTCCAGTGCGGGCGTTTTTACCACGGTAGGCATTCTCTTATAAAATTTAACATTATTACACAAAATGTCAACAATTTTTCGCTTTATCGCGGAAGAATTGTTACTGTGGATCACACCAATATACGGCAGACAGAGAATCCTATTTTTTCTGCACCATTTCACAAACTTCCCAAGCATCAAATAGTTATCCGATGCCGTAATATAACACTCTTTATCCGCATCAAGCATTGCACAATCTATTAAAGCGTGTTTTCCGATGTGCCTGCACTTCATATATTCAATCCGCACGCTGTCTTTCCTCAAATGCTCTCTTTCCTTGTCAAGATCAGGTACCAAATGATATACCGTCAACTCATGCCCCATTTCGGAAAGCGCCTTTGCAAGTCCCTCCGCCTGCGAATTATAATATTGACTTAAATTTTTATTTTCCGTGTTCAGTGAGATGACTGCAAGCTTCATCGCTTATGACCTCTTTTTTTCTGTTTGGATTTTCTATTTTTTTCGGTTCATCCATTGATAAATACGGCTTTTCATCATCACAAAATGATATCTCTTTTTGCTCATATAGCCACGCTTATAACGGATTATAGCATTTTCTCTTACTCCGATCTGATTGCCTGACATTCCGCCGAGTCTGAAGTTGGAAAGCACCCGCATAATCGGGGTAAAAACAACTTTTTTACTCTCATAGAATCGGAGCATCAAATCATAATCCGCAGCAGAACGGTACTTTGTATTAAACATTCCAAAATCCCTGTAAGTATCTGCCGTCACAAAGCAGGTCGGATGCGTTATCATCTGCTGCGGTAAAAAGTCATGGTGATAGAGAAACACGGCTTTTTCTTTCTCCTGAAAAAAATTACGCTGCATTCCATAGATAACCTCATACTTGCTACCGCCGTAATGTTTTACGACTTGCTCTATGGTATCTTTCTCATACCAGTCATCGCTGTTTACAATGCCAATCAACGTCCCCTGCGCAAGCTTAATGCCCTTGTTCATGGCATCATAGATACCGTTGTCTTTTTCCGACACAAGCTTTAATTTTTGTGGAAGCCTGTCCTTATGGCGTTCTATAGTCTTTAACGTATCGTCTGTAGAAGCGCCGTCGATAATGATATATTCAATATTTTTATAGGTCTGATTCTCGATGCACTCCAACGTTTTTTCTATGGTACTGCTGCTATTATAGCACGGAGTTATAACGGATACCAGTATTTCATTCATCTTTATTTTCTACTCCTTCCCGTCTGCAAAGCTGCCAGTTTGCGAATCACACGCAAAGCATATGCATACCAGAAATGGCATTCCCAAGATACACGGGAACACATATCGTTCATAGTTAATCGCGTTGCTGGGTCCCACAATCACCGTGAAAATTAAAAAAAGATACATGATTGTCACCAAAACAGCTGCTCTATCCCGTCTTACACAACTAAGAAGCAAAGCCGCCAAAACCACCCATACATATAATGCGCTCGTCATAAACAAATTCAAGACAGGCAGATGCATCCAGATTAAATCATAAAACGTCAGGCTATCCCGAAGTCTTGTATGGAAACTATCATAACAATGCGAGAAATCAAAATATCCATCTCTATTCGTATTTGCCATACTTCCTACGCTTGTTCTTGCAAGCTTCATTGCGTCATTTACCACCGGATAAAAATATCCGTAATAATTATTGAAAAACGCCGTCACATATTCACCCGGATGCCTCCAGAACATTTGAAACCATACTATAAAATAATCTGCTAATTCCACACGTGTTGCATTTTTATTGTAAGTTCTTTTCACAGGATCGGAAAGACTGCCCGAATAGTTCTTTGCAAGTGTGTCATAGTCAAGCACGCCTGATATTGCATGCTTCTCCTCGTCTGTTACTTCTTCACCATGGTATTTTACATACCGTGCCGTCTGCTGAAACGGAATTGAAAGCATCTCCGCAATGCTCCCTTCAGGTATCCCCGCTGCCGGAAGCGCCACATTAGAATACAGTATATAAACAGCAAAGATACATGCAAGCGCCAAAAGCCATCGTTTCCAGAGATTTTTATATAGTAGTATGGCTAAAACGAACGTCAATATCAAAATATAGAATCCATTTTTTCGAATAAGCGCTACCCCCACAGATACTGCAATAAGCGCTGTCATATCTTTTTTCAGATCTCTTGTATGAATACTCTTATGTATTAAAATCGCCAACAAAAGTAACAGATCCGCAAAAAAAGTATCCTTTGAAATCATGACTGCATACTTGGGCATCCATGGACACAGCGCATAAAATACTACTGCAACAAGCGCAAGTTTCTCATTCTTAAGGTATTTTGCACAATACATGCAGCTGTATGTCAATATGCAGACCGTAATCAGACACTGTATTATGGCACACAAAAAGATACCAAAATTATTACTGCCTCCAAACGCGCTTACCGCATGCAAAATGACGCTTATATACAAAGTGTATACAACCGGATGATGGTTTGTGACATAAATCCCTTCCTTAATTGGCAAAACAATATTTACAAGTCCCGTAGGGTAATTGTACGCCATATATATAATATCCTCGCTGTCTCCCATAAACACGGCGGGATAGTATGCCATAATCGTCGGAAGCCATACTGCAAAAATTACTGCCGCAATACCTATTCCAATCCATTTTTGGTCAAACACCCTGCCACAGCGCATATCTTTATTCTTTTTGCAATATTCTATATAACCTGAAACGGCAAAATCAATGACCGCGGAAAAAAGCATAAATAATCCGCAAAACACAAACATCCCCTTCACAAGCTGCAGTGCTCCACGATTCAACAGCCCTATGTCATGATAAGAGTAGAACAGCTTTCCTACCATGACACTTGCTGACGCAAAAAAAGCCAATACTCTGATACCCACAACAGTATGCTTTGACAGCGTTTGTATATTGTTTACATGTACATAAAAAAATGTAAGAAAACCGATTAGCAAAATAGAACTTATTGTTGGAATTTCGATTGCATACAGTAGTTTTGATAAGTTTACAAAAGACATCTCCGGATTTGCGTAACCGAACGTTGAGATTTCGTCAGCAATCAGACTGTAATCCATTGTCAGTGCAGTCGACGTTATCACAGCCTTTATAAAACCCTTTATCGCTTTTTTACCGGATATCACCTCCATATATTGTCATCCTCCATGACGCAGTTTCCATCTTCTATGTGAAAGTCTTTTGCCTGCACATGAAAATAATTCTGCATATTCGCAAAATACACATCATTCATATTCTGTCCCACATTTTCACCGTTAAGACTTGTTTCCTGCGCTTTTTCTATCAATTCAGGCATCGGAATTTTACAAGACGTCCAGACGACATAAGTTTCGTTTAATACTTCCATAAATTTAAGCCATATGTCATCAGCCTTTAAGCACAGTTTCCTGATCAGTTCCTCATCAAATGCCTTTTCATACAAACAATGCGGCGGATATAGTATCCCTCCCACGCCAACCGCAACAAGCGCATGAGAAGGCACATCACATTCGCAGTACTCTCCAAGCCAGTCATTGTACGCAGCAATTGTACCATCGGTTTTTTTTGTAATTTTGTGCACACGCCTTGCGCACACGGCATCCGGGTAACGTTCATGTGTATCCATTAACGACTTGATCACATCTTTTGAATATATCACATCATCATCAATGGTTATGATAATTGAATCGGGAAATTCCTGCATCACATAAAAATACTTCTTATGTGATTTTAAATCTTTCACATATCTGTATTCTATCCCATATTTTTCAAGTATGCGCATCTTAGGCGTAAGACTGCTTTGTTCCACATTATCATCAAGCCATACGATAATCCTGTCCGGTTTCATGCTTTGCAGCATAATGCTTTTTAGCGTAATGTGAATAAAACGAAATCTCGCCGGATAGCTTGCAAGTGATACGATAACATCCGTTTTTCTTTGTGTACTGTTAAGCGCATTTCTTTTGGGCGCTGAAAAAACATATATTCTACGCAAGAAATAATTTATTTTTCTATAGATTCTATAAACGAGTCTTTTCATCACCAATAACATCCTTTTTCCACTGTTTCAGCATTTGCAGGTTTTTCTGACGCGTTGGGATAAATCCATGCGTCGTTAAAAAAAGTTGCTATTTTAGACGGATAGTTATTTTCCCAGCGAGAACCTTTTATCCCAAACATAATCTGCGTGACTCCCCCCAAATGGATCGCCTGCTTTCCCGCCGCCTTTAACTTTGCTGCAAGCGGAAATCCATATGCACCACAGCCTATGATCGCCACATCAAAATCGATTTTCATCGCCTCGTTGAACATGTACCCAAGTGCATCAAACCATGTATCAAATCGCTCATCCCGCAACCCACAGATTGTCTGAACGGCCTTTAATGTCTTTAGCTCAAACGCAGGCAGTATGGGATGCTTTTTCCATATTTCCTTTCTTTTGGGGTATTGTGCTTTAATGCTGTCCTCAAACGGATGAATCACAAGAACTTTTTTTCCCTTAAGCGCAGCTGTCCAAGGGCGACCATTATAAAGCCACGGCTCCAGCCGAAAAAGGAATGTCAGATCCGCATGAGGAATATATTCCTCTATAATAAAATCTTCCATATAAAGATGCCACATTGCAAGCAGATCAATCTGTTTACAGGATTCGAGCATTAAATCGGTAAAATCATGAAGATATGCTTGCTCAGCCGGAAAAAAGCCTGCACCCTCTCCAAGTCGTGTATACCATCTGTCCAGATATGCATCATCTTTAGAAGAGTGCCCTTTATATCGTATCGCGAGATCACCTACCACCGTTTGCAGCTCTGTATTCCCAAAACGACATGCCATAAACGGCTTTCCCTCAATAATCCTGTCATAAATATAGTCGTTTGTCTTTTTGGAACTCATAACCCATTTATGCGCATAGTGCGGCATGACGGGCTCTCTGTGAAAATATTTAACAATACCGTGCCTGCGTAATGCCTTGTTAAAATAGATGTCCCGCCATTTCCAGCGTTTCTCGTATTTGATCCATTTTTCCTTTTTATCCATATTTACGTTTTACCCTCCATGTCGCCTTGTGCAACTCAAACAGAAATGAAAAACGCTGTTTTTCACCTTTTTCTCAATTCCACAAACGACTGCCACAATTTTTGTCCTCCGAAGCCACAACTCAAACATACTCCCCACATTAAAACGGTGCGAGTCGATGATCTGCGGATAACCACTTCTCTTTTCTATATCTTCCGGATAACGGTTTATCATGCCATGCTGCGACGGATCTCGAAATTTTTTGATTCCTCTCTTCTTGGAAATCAACGAAATCACAGACTGATCGTGGCGGTGATCAATAAACTCAGGATAATTGTCTTTCCCCATTGTGTTTGGGTTATCCGAAATAATACGGATATCCTGTGCATAAGACAAGACCTCCTGAAAAAAGTCCTCGACCTCCGCGGATTTTCTACACACCATATAACCGCCAATGGACTGTGGCGTATTGGCATATTTCTCCTCATCACAGCCTGTAAGGATAAAGGCATCCCGCTTTGTATATTTTCGCTCAAGCATTTCATTTTGCAGAGAAAAGAGCATCAGATTGATCTGCTCCTTCTCCATGCAGTCAATCAACTTTTGAATACTGTCCACATAGACAGAGCCAGCATCCGTATAAATCAGATAATCGTCGTCGCTAATCTCCTGATATGCTCGATAAAACACATATGGTTTCCAAAGGTAATAACCTCCGCCCCTTGGATTATCAAGAATTTCCTTATTTGCGGCACGAAATTTCGGGTCAATATCCTCAGCCGTGTACTCGATGACACGGTCAGCGCCCCACTGTTTTGCAGTCTTACTGTTTAGTTTTTGTGCCCTTCTAAACTTTTTGTCTGCATAATTTGCCGCGATTATCATTGTGTCATCTCCTTTATAATCATATCAAGTGTTATCTTACTTTTTCATCGCAATCTGCGCCCAATATTTCGATTGCTTCACTGCCTCCCATCCCATTCCTGCTTGCATCATATAAAACATTCGCTCCCTGAAAAACAGTTTCATCTCCGTTTTTTTCAAACGCATCTGTTGTGACGCTGTGACAGAACCGCCCGATATTCTGTACCAGACAAGTTCGCGATTGATCAATCCACAGCGGTAACCCTCATGCATGACCTTTAAGTTCATTGGATAATCTTCAAACCAGCGGTAATTCTCATCATACCCGCCAAGCTTTCGGATAATGTCCATCGGATAAAAGGATCCTGACGGAGCCACGATGCAGTTCTGTTTTAATAACATGCGATATTGTTTTTTATAATCTGTTTCGGAAGCAAATTCATAACATCTGTTACAGTATTTTTCAGCAGATGCAAAATCAACTTTTTTTTCATCTGAAAACAAATGTACTTTTGCAATCGGAATGGCTTTCGGATTTTTCTCACTGAACTTTACATATTCCGATATCGCATCTTTGGTCATATAATCGTCCGCTGCAATTAGTTTCACGTAATCTCCCTTGGCATATTTTAGCGCACGATTGATATTTCCGGGAATTCCCGTATTCTGCTGTGTCGTGACAAGCTGTATCTTAGAAAGCTCGCCCTGATGATTGGCAAGCCACGTTTGAACGGTTTCCACCGTATTGTCGGGAGAACAGTCGTCCGTGATGATCAGCTCTATATTTTTGTAAGTCTGGTTTCTGATGCTGTCCAAGGTCTGTACAATCGTTTCCTCAGACCGATATGCAAGAACAATAACACTTACCAACTTCATCGCATTTCTCCCTTTCACGCTTAACCTGTAAGCAGTTTCTTTGCCTGCCAAAAGTATCCTTCAAACCTGCCTTTGCCCGCAAACGGCTGATACCAATAATATCCCATGAAGATAAATAAATAATTTCGCAGGATATAAAATGATATCAAATGTGCCTCCATAATCGTAAACAGCGTATACCCTGCCACAATCACGACAATGGTATAATCCTCTTTCTTGAAACTTTGATAAATCAGATATAAGTTCATCAATACATAAAGTATTCCGGGAATAATCCCATACCAATAGAAAAGCTTGATAAAGCCCGCATCAAAATATTCCGTATTTGCTGCCGACGCAAAGGGCAGCCAGTTTTCCAAACGTGCCGCTTCTATTCGATGCGCAAATTTAAATCTTCCGTTTAGTATCGTATCAAGTCTGTCGATCAGTTTATTCTCAATTCCTGTATGCGAACCAACCGCAGAAAACAGAACAATTCCAATCACAAACAATGCACCTAACAAATAGATTGTTTTACTTGTTCTAAGCGGCTTACAGTATTTTAACAGCATCACTCCCACAATCACTGCCGTACATACCAAAAATCCCGTGTTGGAATCCGTATAACGATAAGAAAGATAATTGATAAACTCCAAAAGCAGAAAATGATACCATTTCATTTTTTCCACATTAAGATACAAGCAAAGTGTAATCATCATAAACAACATACACTGAAATGCATTGGGGTGACCCATCCCAAAACAGTAACGTGTTTCTATGATGCTTGGGTATTCCCCACGCCCAAAATTTGCAGTGATCTTAAAATCGCCGAAAACGCCGATACCGGAAAGCACAAACAATATTACGGACCCCGTAAGCGTAATCCAAAATGTAACCCGCAGCATTTTCTTTAAATCCACGCCTTTACACGCCGCTATAAATGCTACAATCCTGACTGTTTCGTCCCTGTCGTTGACAAGGTAAGACACAAACGCAACTGCACCAAAAAGAAGGATGCACAGCCACTCGTCTCTTGAATATTTTGTCGCTGCGATCTTCATACAGCAAAGAAGAAACGTAAGCCGAAAAAGCTGTCCCTCAACCGGATTTATATATGCACTTTTATCAACCATTACAATAAGCAGTTCGATCACAAATGCAAGCCAAAAGCACACACTGCCTATTTTCTCTATCTTCTCTGATTTCATTTGATCAATCCCAACGTCTGTCTTAGCTTCTTAAATTTCCTCGGTCTGTTCTCATACTTATACTGTATATAAGCGCTGCATTCAGGCAGCTTTGCCTCAAATGCCGCCTCATCATTCATATAGTCCTGTACTTCCGAAAGCGAATTAAAAATAATCGGCAATATCCGCTCGATCTGGTGCGCCTCTGACGGAAAACTCGGATTCATTCCATAGTTCATAATTTTGTTCAGGTTAAGATAAAATTCTCTGCTGTGGCGCAATATCTGCTCGCGGCGGACGATGTAGCACGCACCCGAGGCAAACATAAAATACTGCGGTATCATAGGTTTTTTATAGATAAATCGCAGCAAATCGTCTGCATCGTTAAAATATTTTTTCGGGTGGTTTTCCGATGCCGTATACCAAGAATCGTTTTTCTCGACATAAACGTTCTCCATCGCAATAAAGGTATTTCCCGACTCGTTTTTTTCGCCGTTTTCCTTATATTTGGAAAACTTGTCCCAATACTGCTTTTCATCGTATAAAAAGGTAAAACTCTTCTCGTCATATACCTTGTCAAAAAACGCCTTGGAGCAGTGACGCCCTATCATGTTTCCCTTTAACAAGCACATCACCTCGGGAAGCTGATCATAATTTTCAGCAAAAAACAAAAAATAACTCGTGATATTATGTCCTGTATTTTCCACGCTTTTTACATGAAAGCCCTCAGTTTTGAGCGTTTCTTTAATAGAAGCGTCTGTAGAGCAGTCATAGATGAGATACTCGTTGCAATATGCCAAAAGTTCTGTCGGAACCGTGTTAAAATTATGGATTACAAAAAAATTGTCTGTTTTTTTCATTTGAGCTCCTTACTGCTTTTCCCAAAGCGCGCCCGCAGGAAACATCTTACACTGTCAAAAAATTCACAAATATATGCTTTTAGATACATGGACAGCTCTATTCCAAGCGCATGTGCCTCCCGTATGCCTTTGTTGTATTTTACGAGAAACTGCTTTGTAAAGTATTCACGACATGCCTTGCTTTCCCGCAAATTATATTTTTCATACATATAGCGGTAATCGTTGTAGATGCGTATATCCTTCTGCGAAAAGCTCTCGGTATACTGATGCTCATGTACACCGATGGAAACTAGCGGTTTTGTCGTGTAAACGATTTTCGGGCTTTTCACCAACAAATCAAAATAGAGATACATATCCGACGCCCAGTTGCTCTTTTCATCAAATAACGTGAGCGATTCTCCGCGCCTGTAGATGACGGCGCTCGGCGCGCCGATTTCATTCCCCCTGAATAATAACCTGTAATCTCTGCGCAATCTGCCAATAAACTGCGGCGTAGCATGTCTGTCATAAAATTTCATACCGTCATCTAACGAAACCTGTCTGCTGCCCGCAAAAGCAAGCATCGCATCAGGCGACTTGTCCAAAAGCGCCACATATGCGCCAAGACTCTCCTCGTCCGTAAACCAGTCATCGCTGAACATAATTTTGATATAGGCGCCGCGTGCCATCTTAATCGCTGCGTTCCAGTTAAAGATATGTCCGTAGGGCTTTTGATTGTGTATATAGTTTATATTTTCATGTTCGTCCCGATATAATGCCACAAGCCGTTCAATCGCATCATCTGTGGAATCGTCCGATATATTGACCTCAAAATCCGTATATTTTTGGGCATATATGGATTTTAGGAGCCGTTCCACCTCAGAAGCGTTATTGTAGGCAGGCGCACAGATTGAAACCTTTGGCGTATCCGATATCATTTTTTCAGCGCTTTCCTTCCAATTCGTTTGATTGCTACAAGAATATTATAACAAGTGTTTTTTATTGTTATTTTTGTGTGCCGCAGCGCCCTGTTTGCCGCGCCCTCCTCGTGCATGATCAGAAAATCCAACTCGTCCTGATGCTCTCTGATATACTTCGGAAAACTCTCGTCAATCTCACATCTTACAAACTGCGCATTCCTTCCGAAGATATCCTTGCCGTCCTTAATCTGATCTGTTACATTCGATAACACATGTTTTGAATTATACTCCTGATGCGCCGCGGAAATAACCTTCTCCTGCACGCGCTTTTGGATATCCTTCTCCCCATGACCGCCCATATAGCCGAAATGCCAACCGCCGTCCTCCACACGGATGCCGATTTCTTTTCTCTCGGGAAAACGCAGTTCGCCAAGCATTAAATTCTGCTCCCGCAGCAGCTTATAGCTTAGCATCTTCGTACCAATCCATTTCTTGTGTTCCACGCCCTCAAATTCTCCCGCATAGGAGAGCAGGCTTCCCGACACTTCCTCCATATTCAGGTAGCAGTAAAATAGCCTCTGCGCAAAATGATAAATCTTATCCTCCTGAAAATTCATTAAAATCTCGCGGATTTTATCGGGATTTGGTATCTCATCGAGATCGCTGAAAATGATAACATCCTCGTCCGTACAGCCCTTTAGTCCCCTCGTCACAGCATTTTTCTGAAAGGTATCGCGGTAGTGCGTGTCACCCTCGGGCGTATCTTCAACAACGACATGGATGATCTTGTCCGCAAATTCCGCAAACAGTTCCTTATTTTCCTCATAATAAAGCGGCTTTTTCAATCCGGAAAAGGTTTCCGTCGCCTCGCTGATGACAAACCGATCCACCACAGGACTCAGCACATTCAGTCTGATCTTTAAGATATCCAATTCGTTAAAAAACTGAAAGCAATCGTAAACCACTTGGCGTTACCTCTTTCTCAACAATCTTTTTATGCGCTCCTTAAACGGCTCTCTGATAAAGTTCGGATACTGCGCGTTTGTGCCCTCCCACTTATGAAACGCAAAGGGTGTAATTCCCTGTACTTCCGGTATCATTTTCTCATGGCTGTAATACTTTGCCACCTCAAGCGGCGCAATCCGCATTCCCTCCGCCTCCAAAAGATGCCTGATCTTGCAGCAAATAAACCCGTCCTCATAATACCACATCCGTCCGTAGGCATACTCACCCTCCCACGGAATATTTGCTTTCTTCGGGAAATCCATCAGCCGCTTACTGCGAATACCCGCACTGTTTCCCACACGGCAGATGTTTCCGTCCTTATCGCGGTACGTCGTGGTATCGCCCTCGGGCGGCAGCGGCCACGGAGCTCCGATATAATCATAGTCCAAAAATTCATCGCGCCACATCTCGGGATTTACCACAAAACCGTCCGCATGTACGATCAGTGCAAAGTCCGTATGGATATGGCTTCCAAGCTCATAGACCATCTTATAATTAAAATCATCAATATTGCAAAGCTTGTCCGTATGGCTGTAACGGATACTATTTGGCAGCCCGAACGGCTTTTTGTGCGTGATCAGTACCGCGTCGCCAAAGGTAATGCCGCGCATACTGTACTGCATTGCCTTAATTGTCGCTTTGATATTTACACTCGTCATCGCCACCAGTGTGACATTGGGCAGTTCTCGCTTTTCACGCATGGTTATCGCCATACTCCTCTCAATCTCCGTTTGAGCGAGCGCAGAGCCCGCACAAACAAATCGCTGTATACAAGCCACTTCGCCTTGATGTTTGCCGCCTTTAGCGCCGTTCCTTTGAGCGGCATTCCAATCCGACGATAGTTCTTTGACACATTCTTATATTCTGCAAGCTCCGCCCTGCACTCCTGTGCTGAGAACAGCCTGGCCTTTCTGTCCATATACCAGAAACCGTCATAGATATTCTGCTCTGACGCCCAATATCCGTCGGACACGTTATGCCTTGCCCAATATTTTGGCGCAATGATATACTTTACGGTTTCGCTTGTAAACGCCGGAAAAAAGGCAAATGTGGAATTTGATAAAATTAAATAATATGCGTTTTTTATTATCGTATAGTCCTTTGCAAGGTCAAAATGGTGCGCCTCCACCTCGGGCAGCACGCGCTTTGCTGCATCAATATCATCTGTTATTATTATAAACTCCATATCCGCGCGGATTGCTCTCATTTTTTTCATCGCATCCAGCCAGTATTGACGCCTTAAAAATAATTCTGGACTTCCCGCATACTCACCGCCGCGCACGTTGATAATACACAAATTTTCACGGGAATAAGTGAAACAGTCATATTCGGGTTTTACGGCAAGCCATTTTTTTATCTCATCCCGATAGTTTCCAAAATACGCCCACGCCTGAAGATTTCCGTAAACAAGCGTCGTTTTATCAATCGCCAGAAGCGCTTCATCCGCGCCCGTCACATAACAGCCGTGTTCGATATCATGTCGGGAGTTTCCCATAAAAATCCTGTCCTCCCGCTCATGATAAACCGTTTGAAAGGATTCTTTCGGCACATCAAGTCCGCAGTCGATGTCCATAAAGTACATGCCCTTATTGCTGTGAATATTATTGGCAAAAATCGCTCTGTTTAATATCGCAAAATCATATCCTTTCGCATATGCAAGACTGCGCACAGTCACATAGCAGAATAGCTGATTTCCAAGCCCCTGTCCTTTTAAAAGTTCTGTCGCAATGATTGGTTTGTTCATAACTTCGTTTGCTCTATCCTTCCGTCCGCCACTTTATATATGATATCACATTTTTCAATCGTATTTAATCTGTGCGCAATAATAACCATTGTCTTTTTTCCATGAAAACTGTTGATTGCCTCCATAACCGCCGCCTCCGTTTCATTGTCAAGCGCGGAAGTCGCCTCGTCAAAAACAAGGATTTCGGGATTATGGTAAAGCGCACGCGCGATTCCGAGCCGCTGTCGCTGTCCGCCGGAAAGCCGCACGCCGCGGTCGCCGATTGTCGTATCCAGTCCCTCCGGCAGTGTTTCGATAAATTCCTTTAGCTGCGCCTCATCAAGTACCTCCCAGATACGTTTGTCATCAATCTCATCATCTGCGATGCCAAATGCGATATTGTTGCGAATCGGCTCGTCCACAAGATAGATTGCCTGCGGAATATAGCCAATCTGCGCAAGCCATGAGGGATAATTTTCAAATACATCCACACCGTCACAGGTAATCGTGCCTTCTTTTGCCTTTAAAAGCCCCAGCAATATATCGACCACTGTTGATTTTCCCGCACCGGAAGGTCCCATAATGCCGACCGACTTTCCGTAAGGCACCGTCATCTCAGCTCCCGTGAAGATCATGGCATCTGTGTTCGGATAAGCATACACAATGTCTTTGAGTTCAATCTTGTCCTTAAGCGTTATCGTAACATCCGGATTCTTTGCTTCGACCGTTTTGTCGTTTGCACGGGTGATTGCGCTCATATTGAGATTTTCATAGACATAGTCAAGACTTGGCTGCGCATAAGCAACCTCCGTAATATAGGTGTTGATACGGTTCACACAAGGCATCAGGCGCACTGCCGCCGCCCCGAACACGGTCAGCGTTTCAATCAATTCCTTGATGTCATTTCCCAGCAACATATAAACCATGATGTATCCTAAAATACTGCATATAAATATCGTTTCCACCAAAAGCTTTGGTAGGCTGTTCAACACTGCATAGACCTTTGCGATTCCTGCGCCGACTTTTCCCGATTCCTCATAATTGTCCGCAAAAAATGCCTCTCTGTGGAGCACCTTCACGTCCTTTATTCCGTAAATCGCCTCGATTCTCCATTTTGCAATCCTTGACTGGATATCCTGATTTTTCTTTCCAAGACGGCTAAGCTGCGGTTTTAGAATTTTGGTGAGCAACAGTGTCATCGCAAGCATCACCAGAACAAGGAAAAATGTCATTTTCCAATCCTTGAGGACGAGCACCATGCAGATCATCACAAATACGATAACCTCCGATGCCAGCGATATGAGCGCCATGATCATATTGAAGACATTGGGAATATCGCTGTCTGTCAGGCGAAACACTGTAGGAATGTCCGCATCGAGATAAAACTCATAGGGACGGTTTAAAAACTCCCGCAAAACCCTGCTGATCAACGTATTTTTATTGTATGTGATAAACTTTGTCCGAATATTGACAAGGATTAACAGGTATACGTTTTTGATGATGTAAATCGCAATCAACGCGGACAAGAGAAGTACGATAAACTGCGTCGAATCGCTAATATGAAACGCATCGAGGAACGGACGCACATACCATTTGTCCATCGTGGAATCCACATCGACAATCGCCGCAACTACAGGCAAGAGCGCTGATACGCCAAGTGTTTCCAGCACACCGCCGATAAAGATCAACACGCCCAGAACAACAAGAATCCGTTTCTGCTTTTTATCAAAAATGTAGCTGAGCTTTTTAATATTATTCATCAACTTCCCCTTCTTTCAGCTTTTCCTCATAGTCGTAGTTTAGGTAAAACTCCTGTTCTTTCTCGAACAGTTCCATATAATTATCCGCTGTTACAAGCCCCTCGCCGTCTGCAATCCATCTTAAAATCTGTGAGTTGATGTGCGCTCCATAATGCTCTCTGTCCCTGTAGTTGTCAAAATCCGTGATAACATCATATTGGTCATTGAAATTGTAAAGCTTTACATTGGGGCATTGCAACAATAGTTCCGTGGCGATGCGCTCCGCGTCAAACTGCTGGCGCATCATTCCCTCCTGATTCATGAAATCCCACCAGCAAATACTGTATGGTGTATAAAACAGATAAAAGGTGGTATCAGGATACTTACTTACAAGCTCTACAAAGTTTTGACGGATATTTTCTGTAACCATTTCCTTTTCTTCCTCGCTAAGCCCCGGAATCATTTCAGCACGTTCCTCCCAGCGGTTGTACCCCGACATGACATACTCATAACCAAGCTCTTTATCCCATGCGGAATATTCGTCAAGCGTCGTACTCTCCTGCCCTTTGACCGTCATCACAAGATTAGGAAGAATGCCCTCATACCACACAGTCTTGTTAAATATATAGTTCATGTCATTGAACGGATTATCATCATATAGATACTCAGGATAACCGCTGTATATATCATAGTCTTTGTCACGCATAAGCGCATTAAAATCCACAGACCATATGATAGTTTTTAAATTGTCATTTCGTTTCAGCGCCCGTTCAAGATTTTGAGACAGCTCCCGAAATCCCGCTCCAGAGAATGGTTCTTTCACAGATTTTACGCCAAATAGTTCGTCTGCCTCGCTCGACTTAAAATTCTGCGCCATTGATGTTCCCGTGATAATCGTATCATACTCAAAATGTCTTGATATTCCGTCATTCGTATAGCGTTCCTCATAAAGACGATAGGAAAGGAATGAAAAAGGCTTATGAAAATGGAAATACGGGTCGACAATCCATGCCACAGCAATTATAATAAGTGTTATTGATATAATTGCGGATAGACAACCAATAAACCACTTGCGCATTTTTATTCCCCCAAAATTTAAAATAGTAATAACAGACTCTATCGGAGCCAACCTTAAAATCAAAAGTTAAAATACAAAAACTCACTCACATCAGAAAGTGACATAATGCTCCAAAACAGCATCACAACCGTCACAGCCAAACGTCTTATACTGTACTTTCCACTCTCCTCAACTTTTTCCTGTGTATTTTTCATGAAAAAGCAAGCAAGTATCAGCAATACGATAAACGCCACGAGCGGAAACAGCGGATACCTATCTATAATACCACCAAAGCCTATTCTGTATAAGATACGTGTTTCCGTCAAATTATTAAAAATTTCCACTAGCTCTTCATGATATAGACCATATTGGTTTTTTAACCGAAATGCATATTTCCAAAATCTTTTGAATTGTTTCAGATTTTCGGATCTAAACAAACTCCATGCAACTGCAACAAATACAAACGTCACTATCCTTCTTATGATATTTGGAATCCATTTTAGAATCCTTTCGAAAATTCTATCAAAAATTTTTGCTATACCATGTATGGTTCCCCATAGGATATACGTCCAATTTGCGCCGTGCCATAAACCGCTTACAAGAAAAACAATAAAAATATTGATATATGTCCTAATCTTTCCTTTTCGGCTTCCGCCTAACGGTATATACACATATTTTGTAAAAAATCTTGTAAGTGTCATATGCCATCTATCCCAAAATTCACTGATGGAATTCGCCTTATACGGTGAATTAAAATTAAACGGCAGCTTGATATTAAACAAATACCCGATTCCATATGCCATATCGCAATAACCGCTAAAATCAAAATAAATTTGCAAAGTATAACAAAGCATTATAATGATACAGCTTAATGTCGTTTGATAGCTTTTATTGTCATACCCCCATGTCACAATCTTCGACAGCGTATCAGCAACCAACACCTTCTTTGCGAGTCCTAGCGAAAACGCATACAATCCCTTACTCAAATTCTCATAGTTGATCCTATGATTTTGCTCATCCCGAAGCTGCGGTATCAGCTCATCATGATACACAATCGGTCCCGCAATCAACTGCGGAAAGAAAATCACATACGCGGCATACTCCAAAAAACCATATTTTTCACACTCTCTCCTATAGGAATCAACGACATAAGAAAGCTGCTGAAACGTATAAAAACTAATACCCAGCGGCAGCATCAGCCGCAAAAGGGCATAATCCGTCTTAAACCACTTATTTACATTCTCAATAAAAAAGTCATAATATTTATAATAAAATAAAATGCCGATATTCACGCCTATTCCCGCTATAAGCAAAAGCCGTCTGTATAACAGCCTGTCTGTGCGGTCAAGCAGTTCCACTAACAGATAGTTTAAGATAACACTTGCTATTAATATAAATAGATACTTAATACTATTGTAGCCGTAAAACCACATGGACATGCAAAGCAGATATCCAAGCGCCATTTTCGGCTTTCCGAAATGATGGAACGCATAATACCCTAAAACCACCAACGGAAAAAACAAAAATATAAAAATATACGAATTAAAAAGCATTTCAACACCTTATCACAAATTTTTCGTAAAATCTCACCGCTATCGCATAAAGCGAAGGACTTAGCAGAAACAGCCGCATACGTACCTTGTCGCCGCCTGACACATCACGGTTTCGATACACTCTCTTGATTTCACTCGCATCCTGTTTCATTTCCCCTACCAGCCGTTTCGCATATGCTCCCGCTGTCTGATCTCCTGCTTTCTGTGCATTTTCAAAGTCCATATAGTAAAACAGCAGCCGCCTCCAAAAATGATAAGATGCAAAATCAGCCATCTCTTTCGAAACGGACGCTTCAATCAGCGCAATATGTTCCCGCCAGAACGGAAGCTCATCATTAAACATCCGCTCTCCCCTTGACACATTCATGATACTGCCCTCTCTATCAAGCACATAATGATAAAGACATTCATCAAGGTAAACTGCCTTATCTAAACTGCAAAAAGCCCTTGTCGTATACATGATATCTTCTGAATTGCGCCTCTTGGGAAACTCCACTCCTTCCACAAGTTCCCTGTGAAAGAGTTTACTCCATACGGAATTATAAATCACATACTGTTCATGTCCGCCTATATAAATACGAAGAAGCTCCTCTCTTGACAGCGGTATGCATGCTCCGCTTCCGCCGCTCTCCGTTCGATCCGCATATTCCCTAAAATACCGGCACACACAAAGCGGCGCATCGTTTTCCACACAGGCGCGATACATTTTTTCATACATATCGTCCTCTATCCAGTCATCACTGTCAACATAGCCGATATAATCTCCCGACGCCACGCGAAGCCCCGCATTTCTTGCGTCAGACAGACCGCCGTTCTCCTTGTGCACGACCTTTATGCGTTCGTCCTTCTTGGCAAATGCGTCACACATCTTTGACGAGGCATCAGTCGAGCCGTCGTCCACAAGAATAATTTCTAACGTTTGATAAGTCTGCCGCAATATGGAATTGACACATCTTTCAAGATATTTCTCGACATTGTACACAGGTACAATCACGGAAATCAAATCAGCCTTCATACACGACATCTCCCACAGCGTTCAAAAGCGCCCAGCCTCTCCAGTTTTCATGGATTTCTTCAGGCGACGCCGTTTCGTAGTTGTCATGGTGCAGCGGACGTACCATGAGCTTGTCCCTATGCCTGTTTAACCGCGCCCCCCATATGCTGAAGGTACTGTTTGCACAGATATTATGCTTACAATGACTCATAAGCTCCATGTCATACATACTGTCCTCCCCTGTATTCCAGTCCACAATACGCATATCCGGTTTCTGGAAATGTTCACGCGCATATTCCGCATCATCCGAAAAAATATAAAATACGGGGGTGTCTACCTTGCTGCGTATATAATCAAATGCACCTTCATAATAGTCCTCCGTGCAGATACCCATATACCGTTTCCCGTCTGCCACAGTAAGATAATCCTTGCGCCTGATATGCACACTCACGGAATTGGTGCGCTCCATCTCCGAAATCGCCTCATGATTTGCGGGATTTGCTGTGGGCGGAAACTGTATTTTTTCCTGTAAAAGCGCTATGATATCTCTATAATACCGCTCACATCCCCAAAAACCGTACAGATAAACATCATCCATCGCAAAAATTTCGGGCATATAATCGCCCTTTTCATTGACTACCTTACTCTTTCTCCCCGTCAGCTTTCTGCGCACGCGGTCTGTCAGCTTCATGCTGCTGTCAAGAAAAAGCGTGCGCTCCTCTTTCGTGCAGACCTCATATTCCAATCCTTCAAGACGCTCCAGTTCCAGTGGACGCCATTCCCGATCCTCGCCCAGTGCGTCTTTGTAGGCATACAAATCAAGCTTGACTTCCTTTCCAAGCGTCTTTAATTTTTCAGAAAGCGCATATTGGTAAAGCTGATTGCCAAGCCCGCCCATCACATGAATAATAATCATTGTGTCATTTCCTCCGGTGTTCTTTTCACTGCGCGATAAAGCTTTGCCGTTGTGTCAACCACAGGCTCTACCGTATACCCCAAATGCTCAAATGCCTTGCAAAACGCATTCCACTGCCCTGTCACTAGATAAACCTCGTCGGGCAGTTCGTCATCATATACCTTTCGTATATACTCCTGAAACGGCTCCGATCGGTTGTGTGAATATGTTTCAATCTCATCATTGTATACAATATTCTCCCATTGCGCCTCATCATAGCGTGCATCATGCGTAAAATAGTACACAAACGCATATCTTTGATGAAAATCCAGTATTGTCGGCGTTTCATACCCGTCCAGATCATACCACTCACGCACCACAGTCCGCAAGTCCATCTTCCACCAGTGGTTGCTGATGCGATAATCACCGTAAAGGCAGTACAAAAATCCTCCAAGCACAAGACAGAGCCCCACCAAACGCGAAGCTTTCGAAATGACCGCATAATCGCTGTTTTTCAAAAGCTGCACAAACTCATAGAGCGATATGGCAATAAGAAGGAACCACAGCGGAAAGATAAACATGTTGTAACGGTTTCCATACCAGCCATACGCATAGAGATTAAGCTTCGTGACCACATAATAAATCATAAAAACCGCTACGTTGCACCAGAAGAACGCCTTAAGAAAAAAGTTCTTTGTCTTGAATGCCACATAAAACAAAACCGCAACAAGCACGATCAAAAGCACATTGACCAACACCCCGATTTTTTCTGTGTCCCTGTCTATATCAATCAAACACCACCGAAAAACACTCGCAAAGCTAAAGCAGAAATCTCCGAAAATATTGCCGTTTTCAATGATAATGTCCCGTTCTGAAAAAAGCGTCGAAACTTGATTGTCCGACTGCGGAATTAGGAAAAAATACAAAAGCGGAAGGCCAAGCGCAATTCCCGATAATCCAAAGGAGACAAGTCCAAATTTAAAACTTGCATAATCTTTTCTCATAAATGCGATCACAAGCACACACACTGCCATCGGCACGACCGCAAATGCCGCGCCATAATGCGTATACATACACGCCACGCACAACAGCGTAAACACAAGAATGCGCTTTGCATCAAGTTTCTCGCAAATTGCTAAAAACGCATAAGTGAGCCAGATTAAAAACATCACAAGCACAATATACTCCGATGCCTCTTTCACATAATACATCAGGATATAGATACTCGAATATATGATAACGCAAAAAGCCGCCATATAGCGGTTGCAAAGCTTTCTTATGATAACATAAATCCCAATCGCAGCCACAAATCCAAAGATGACGCTTGAAAAACGATACCACCATTCCCCCTCATTCACCTTAAGCCACAGACACATCAGCCAGTTATACAGAGGAGGCTGCTGCTGAATATGCGCCATTCTTTCGTACATCGATGCAAGTTTCGTAACGCCTGTTATCTCTCCTTTCACGGGAATGGAACAGTAAAACTCCATCGCCTCATCCTGCCAAATAGGCGCATAGGTCAGCTTATACAGCGCCATGACCCAATAATAGACAAATGCCACGCCTGCCGTAAGCCATTCCGGCAAATTTATTTTTCGTTGTACCAATCCCTCTCACCCCTATCGCCCTATTGTCAGGAAATCATATCATTTCCTTTTTCAGTAAAAAATGCCATGCAAAAAGCGCATGGCACCTTTTTTACGTATTTTCTTCAATAATCTTCATAAAGAGTTGATATGATGCCTCCAATGCTTCTTTCTCCTGTGCCACTTTTTCGACATCAATTTCCGATGCCGCTTTTCCTCTGAAAAGCTCCGTCAGTTTGGAAGCCGAATCGCAAATCGGCGTCAATCCTAAATTCGCGCTGACACCCTTAAGCGTATGCGCAGCCTTAAATGCTTCTTCATAATCTTTCTGTTCAATGCTATCTCTTAAAAGGACAAAATTCTGATCATCTTTAAATTTAACAAGAAATTTTAAAAATAACGCCCCATTACCCATGAAACGATGCAATGTGCCCTCCACATCCGCTCCGTTTTCTTCCAATTTTTGTTTCAACTGATCGTTCATTGCTTTTTCCTTTCCTATCCTTAACTATTGTAACCGTTTATTCTTATATTAAACCGTTACCAATGATTTCCTATTCTATGTATAATATTATATCGAAACCCTTTCCGTAATGCAAGCATAGAATACGATTCATACAGATTTCCCGACACGCTTTTATGTGGGTCCACTTCCGCCGGAAGTTCCTCTTAACTACGCCAGCCACTTCCGAAGACACTGCATCAGTTGTTCCATATCCAGCGGTTTGGTCAGATGCTCATTCATCCCTGCTTTTCTGCTCATGCGGATATCCTCCGCAAAAGCATTTGCCGTCATGGCAATAATCGGAATCGAGACGGCATCCTCATGCTCGAGCGCTCTGATTGCCGTTGTCGCGTCGTATCCGTTCATAACAGGCATCTGAATATCCATAAAAATCATATCATAATACTGCGCGGGCGATTTCTCAAACATTTCAAGCGCTTCCTTGCCATCGGCGGCGCTCTCCACGATCACGCCGGTCTGCGCAATAACCTCCTCGGCAATTTCCCTATTCAACGCGTTATCTTCAACCAGAAGAACCCGCCTTCCCACAAGCGCCGTTTCATAATCAGTCTGCGACTGCGCTTCTTTCTTTTTGGCATTCGGATCCGTTACATCGGCAAGTTTAAATGACAAGGTCACGACAAACGTTGTTCCTTTTCCGAGCGTACTTTCCACAACGATATCGCCGTTCATGATACGTGCAATATTCCGTGCGATCGCCATTCCAAGACCCGTTCCCTCAATCTTGTTAACACGCGAATTCGCTTCACGGCTAAACGGCTCAAACAATTTTTCCAAAAATTCCTTGCTCATTCCGATACCGTTATCACGAAACATAAATTCATATGAGCCATATCCCTGTATTCCGGATGGTCTCTCGACAACGTTCAGCTCAATCTTTCCGCCGTCCAGCGTATACTTTGCCGCATTGCTCAATATATTCATAAAAATCTGCTGCATCCTGACGCTATCCCCAATTACATTCTCATGCTCCACATTGGCGATATCCACAGCAAGACTGTGGTTTTTTTCCTGTATGACAGGGCGAATCATTGTTACAAGATTATCAATCAAATCCGCCAAATTAACTTCTTCCTCTACTAGCTCAATCTTTCCCGACTCGATTTTGCTCATATCAAGCACTTCATTGATCAGCGACAAAAGATGTTTGCTCGAAACCGTAATCTTGTTTAGGCAATCTGCCACGCGCTCCTTATCATCCAGATACTTCTCCGCAATTGCCGTCATGCCGATAATCGCATTCATCGGCGTTCTGATATCATGGCTCATTCGCGACATAAACTCGCTCTTTGCTTCATTCGCATGATTGGCCGCCTCACAGGCTTCTCTGAGCGCCTGCTGCTCCCGTTCTTCTTTCTGCTTGCTTTCTGTGACATCTTGCGCCACATACACTGCCCGCTTCGGGCTGCCGTCCTCTGCCGTTTCCGCCAACACCACGGACGCGCGAATCCATGCTCTTTTGTTCTGTGCGTCCGGCAGCATACGATACTCCGTAGCGACAAATGACTGCTCTTTGCACAATGTATCCAACAAATTCTGCCTGTCAAAACACTTTAAATACGTTTCATGGTCCTCCGGACAAATAAAGCTTTCGGCATACAGTTTAATTCCCTGTGTATAATTTCTCTCATCCCCCAACACATTTTCGACCGCTTCTTTTTGTGTTACCGGACGAAAGGTATCTTTCTCAAGATTTATATAATACGTCGCAAAAAACATACTGCTCAGACTGCCGATGATCGCTGATGCTCTCCTAAGCTCCTGATTGTGGATATTGACTTTCTGTACACGATCTGTTGTTTCCTGTATCATTTCATCCTCTCCTGTTTTCCTGTCTGCTTTTTCGCACGGTTTTCTCATTAAGTATCATTATATCACACCTTTTTTATTTCGGATACCGGAAAACAAGAAAAAAGCGACTGCAATCCACACAGTCGCTTTTTGTTTTATAAAATTCCTTAGTATTTTCCAAATCCGTCTCCGAGCGAAATAATCTGCTCATTTGCATTGGATACGGAAGATGAGTATGAACTTGAACTGCTTGACGAAGATGCACTGCGCGAACCAAGGTTGTAAATAGAAAGCATGTCACGCATTCTTGATGCCTGATTAGAAAGCTCCTCACTGGCTGCCGCACACTCCTGACTGGTAGCCGAGTTTGTCTGTACAACCTGTGAAACCTGTGTGATTGCCTGCTCGATCTGTGCAACTGCCGTTGCCTGATAGTTTGATGTCTGTGCAATATTGTTGATCAGCACTTCACTCTGCTGAACTGCTTCTGTGATAACACCAAGCGCCTTTGCGGTTTCGTCCGCAATCTTAGAACCCTGACCAACCTTACCAATCGAATCTTCGATCAACTCTGCTGTTTCAGATGCTGCAGCCGCACTCTTTGCAGCAAGACTTCTGACTTCCTCTGCAACGACTGCAAATCCCTTGCCTGCCTCGCCTGCTCTTGCAGCCTCTACCGCCGCATTCAACGCGAGAATATTTGTTTGGAACGCGATGTCATCAATTACCTTGATAATCTTTGAAATACTCTCAGATGACTTGTTGATATCTTCCATCGCAGACATCATATCCTGCATCTGCTCGTTGCCCTGCTTTACATCACCGATTGCTCTCTTTACCAAGTCAGCAGCTTCATTTGCCTGATCCGCATTCTGCTTTGTCTTCTCTGCGATTTCATCAATAGAAGCGGTAATCTCCTCGATTGCGCTTGCCTGCTCTGTCGTACCCTGTGCCAAAGACTGGCTTGCGCTTGCCACCTGAGAAGCTCCGATCGTAACCTGATTTCCGGCATCGCTGATGTTGCCAAGCGTATTGTTGTTATCTTCCACCAATTTCTTCAAGGAATTACCAAGCACATCTTCTGAGGAAGCCGGTTTTACAGAAATTGTCAGATTTCCATTCGATACTTCTTCAGCGATACCTGCCTGATACTTGATATTATCAATCACCTTCTTATATTCATCTACTAATTCACCAAATTCATCATTCGCGTATTTAACCAACTCAATACTATCGACACGTCCAAGGGCGATATCTTTCGCTGCATCGGACAACTGTTGTACAGAGCGCGCAATTGCCTTAATCAGCGAAAATGCAATGATAAGACAAATCACAACGGAAAACAAAATCATTCCGATACTAACGATATTCGATATATTAGCAGTTCTTTCTATCAATGCATTATCATCCTGAATTGTTTCCGTAAGAGTGTCGGTAAGAATTTTGGCTTTCGCCTCATCCGCTCCGATTTCTTCCATCTTATGTGTGATTGTAGTATACTGCTCTGTCTGCATTGATGCCACAGTAGCTTTAATCGTGTTCACGGAAGCCATTCCTACTAACACATTAATTATTGTGAGTATAATAGGAATTGCAAATCCTATAATCATTCTTGTTTTCATCTTCATGTTTTTCATTTTGTTATTCTCCTTTCACTTCTTATTCAACCTCTTCAACATTACTCATTTCACCAACCTGCTCAAGCGCCGACAAATCTTCATCGTTCAAAAGCTTATCCGGATCCAATAAAAGTTTTACGGAATCGCCCACTTTTCCAATGCCGTACACATACTTGTTCTGTACCTTATCTGCACGCCCGATGCTTGGCGGCGGTAAAATGTTTTCTTCTCTGATTTCCACCACTTCGGCAATCTTTTCCACAATCAGACCTACAACAGTCGATTTTACGTTGATCACAATAATACAGGTTCTGTCATTGTACTCAAACGCAGGCTGCCGAAAGCGAAGTCTTACATCAATGACCGGAATAATTTTACCTCTTAAATTAATCAGGCCTTTGATATAATCTTCTGTCTCCGGAATCGCTGTAATCGACTGAAAACTTATAATTTCATTGACATACTGGATTTTCAACCCGAAATACTCGTTACCGGATTTAAAGGTCATGTACTTGCCCTTTTGTGCTTCATGTTCGTCAGACCCAAGAAGCGTTTCATCTGTCTGTCTTTTCACTTCACTGATTTCATCCATATGGCTGCCCTTCCTTTCTCCCCATTATTCTATTAATCCTACGGGATCTATGATCAGTGCAATGCTGCCATCTCCAAGCTGTGTACATCCCGACAATCCTTTTACTTTCTTGACATAAGACGGAATCGGTTTCACCACAATCTCCTGTTTTCCGATCAGCCTGTCAACAAAAAGACATATCGTTTTGCCTTCCACCTCAAAAATAAGCATCATACCATCTTCCACTGACTTGCGGTACTCTTTTAAACCGTACCACTCTCCGAGGCGGAGTACGGGGTAGCACTCTCCGCGTATCATAATGTATTCATCGCCGTTCGGCTCATGAATCATCATATCCTCTCTCACACTGACAAACTCTTTAATGACTCCGGTTTCCACTACAAAGGAAGAAGTCCCTGTTTCCATGACGATACCGTCGATAATCGCCAATGTCAGCGGTATTTTCAGCGTAAATGTAGAGCCCTCGCCCGCAACGCTGTCAATCTCCAACGCTCCACCGATGGACTGTATATTCTGGACAACAACGTCCATGCCTACGCCTCTTCCGGAGTATTCCGTTACCTGCTCATTCGTTGAAAATCCCGGCAGAGTAATGAACTGGAACACTTCCTTGTCGCTGTATGCGCTGTCCGGCTTNTCGTCNTCCAANAGNCCTTTTTTCCTTGCNTTTGCAAGGATCTTATNGCGGTCAAGACCTTTTCCGTCATCGGTTACGCTGATCCAGACTTTTCCGGCNTCCGTTCTTGCNGAAAGCGTTANTTTTGCTCTTTCCGNCTTAGTCNGTCTGNGCACGNTCCTCTTTTGTTTCAACNCCNTGNTCAACCGCATTACGCACCAGATGCATCAACGGATCCGAAATATTATCGATGATGTTCTTATCCACCTCTGTGTGTTCGCCAACNTGCTCAAAATCAATGTTCTTTCCCAATTTTCTGGANATNTCAAACACAGTACGGTTCATTTTCTGGAACAAATTNGTCAGCGGCATCATACGCATCGACATAATGACATTTTGCANNTCNGTCGAAATTTTCGNCATCTGCGCNGCTGCTTTNTTAAAGTTCGAAAGATTTAACCCCGGNACNTTCAAATCGGGATTTTGCANNACCACNGACTCNGAAATNACNAGCTCTCCNATCAAATCCATAAGCTGATCCATCTTNCTTACATTGACGCTGATAAAAGCATCTTTATGTCCTTTGGGTTTATCCTTTGCNAGCTTCTTTTGCTTGCCCGGTTCCTTGGATTTGATNACGAAATCACCCGGNGCNATCTGNGGTTTNTCGGGTTTCTTTTCCNNCTCTCCCTCTTTCTNNTCCGCTTTCGCCTCAATTTCTTCTACACTTGATTCTAAGTCGATAANCTGCTGAGAACCNTGATCATCACCAAAGTTAAAACCTTGTAAGAACTCGTTTGCCGAGCATTCATAGACATCCACTTTCTTGATATCATATCCGATGCCGATGATNTTTCNGATNTCCTCTTCCGTACACTGTGCCTGAAGNAGGATNTTNAANCCCTCCTTCATNATCACNTCAGCGCTNCTCTCGTCGGAAAGAATATCTTCCGGAGAGTAGAGTAAATCCTCGGCAATCTCTTTCATCGCNTACACAATTTTGTATGCNCGNATGTTTGCCATTCCCGTATCCGGTGAAAAATTGACATACACCTTATAGAAACGGCTTGCCTCTGTGGCAACCGGCGCAATATAAAACTGCNTTGGTTCTTCATGCACATTCTCGGGCGCCTGNTTCGCANCNNNCCCNGCACCATTTTTAATCTGATCAAGAAATGCATCCAAATCTTTGATAATGTCTTTCGGATCGCCGTCAACCGTATCTCCGTTTTTGATTTTCTCCATCTCACCGCTGATGAAATCCTCTACCTCCAACACATGCTCAACAAGCTGCAGATGNGGNACATTATCGGGATGCGATTCTCTCAAGTAGAAGAAAACGTCTTCCAATTTATGGGCAATTGCCGTGATGTTGTCAAACATCATAATACCGGAAGATCCCTTAATGGTATGCATGGTTCTGAAAATTTCATTAATNCTGTCTTCGTCAAAACCATCGGCATCCTTCTGGTCTAANACCATTTCCTGCAGTCGTTCCAAAAGCTGTCCGTTCTCAAAGAGATATATGTCTAACATTCCTTCTGTGTTAAATTCCTCAGCCATATGTTCTCCTTTCCTTAAATATTTTTANTGTCTGAATTATATCAAGCCTAATTTTTTCATAGCCTGTTCAAACCTTGCTTTATCAATCGGCTTTCCCGAATAAATTGTACAACCCAGNTCAAATGCCATCTTCACATTCTGCTCATCATTCAGTGCAGTCGTCATAATGACTTTGACNGCTTTTTCCTCGGGAATATCGCGTTCTTTTTCCANATTTCGAATTCCCATAAGCGCCTGATACCCGTCCATNACCGGCATCATGATGTCAAGGCACACCAGATCATAAGGCTCGTCATCTTCAAGCGCCATCATGAAAGCATCTACGGCTTCCATGCCATCCACGGTAACATCGCATTCACCGTACTTCGACAGGAAGCTCACCATGAACTTTCTTGTTGTAAAATCGTCTTCTGCCAATAAAATCTTCATTGTTCCTCTCCTTTACATTTTATTTAACACTGCATAAGTTCTCTTAGCAATATCCTGCAGTTTCTCCTGATACTCCACNGCACCGATATCATAAGCAACCTTTGGCATTCCATATACGACNCACGTCGACTCGTCCTGTCCNATCGTGTGCGCNCCCGCNTTNCGCATCGCAAGCAGTCCNTTNGCNCCGTCNCCGCCCATTCCCGTAAGAATGATNCCAAGCGCTTTCGGTCCCGCTACTTTTGCCACGGAGTCAAACAATACCTCCACGGACGGACAATGNCCGTTTACGCGCGGACCCGGTTTAACCTCAACCTGATACACACCATTTACCTTTACCAGACGCATATGTTCATCNCCGCCCGGCGCNATCAGCACATGTCCCGGAAGAACTCTGTCACCNGTNCGTGCCTCTTTCACCTGAACACGNCACTGATTATCCAGTCTTTTCGCGTACATACTCGTAAATCCCGGCGGCATATGCTGNACGATCACAACGCCGGGGATATCCGGNCCNAAATCCTTNACAACNGANAAAATCGCTTCCGTTCCTCCTGTTGAAGCNCCNATCGCNACGATCAGATCGCTCCCTTTTTGGGTAAGCGCCTGTGCGCCCTGCAGCACCTGTGCNGCTGCCGCCTTTTGCTTAATCTGGCTGATTTTTGCAGTGGATGCNATNTTAATCTTTACNANCANNTCATTTTGGATAAANTCCNCAAGCTGCGCACGNCCNGTNACGGACGGTTTTGCCACNAAATCAACGGCTCCCGCATTCANNGCGTCAAANACCTTGTCNCTTANCGCNCTGATNACCACNACCGGAAGCGGATACTGNGGCATCANTTTCTGCAAAAACTCNATTCCGTTCATTNNGGGCAGCTCTANGTCCAANGTCATNACATCGGGNTTATGCTCTATNATNGCNTCTCTTGCCTCAAACGGNTCNTTTGCCGTTGCCACAACCTCTATCGCCGGATCNNTNTTTAAATTTTGNACCANCANNTCCCGNAANACCANNGAATCTTCNACAANTAANACTCTAATNGGNCGCATAANTNAATCATCCTTCCCTNTTTCTAAAAATAGANGGCTGTATNATNTGGAAGGGGATCTGATTTCGATCAAGCGTTTCGGTCATTCCTATAAANAGATAACCGCCCGGCTCAAGGCAATCATACACCTTCTGAAGCAGCTCTTTTTTTGTCTGNGNATCAAAGTATATCATAACATTTCGNAAAAATACAGTGTGCATTTTTTTCTTAAACGGAAANGGNGACATCAGATTNAACTGNCGGAACAAAACCTCCTGTTTCANNTCCTGTGTCACGGCAAATCTGCCATTTCCCATATCCTTAAAAAAGTGCCGTTTCCACTGNTGCGGCATTTCGGAAAGCGCCTCCTCTTCGTAAACACCGTTTAACGCCTCTNTGAGCGCTTTGGTCGANACATCNGTCGCAAGCACCGTGGTATCCCACGAGCCAAACTCCAATCCGAAGAAGTCCCGAAGCACCATCGCGATCATGTAAGGCTCTTCTCCTGTCGAAGCGGCGCCGCACCAGACCCTTAAGTCTTTTGTCCTTTCCGCCTTTTTTTTCGCCCACGGGAGAACTTCTCTCTTAAAAAATTCAAAGTGTTCAAACTCCCTCATAAAATAAGTATAATTGGTCGTGAGCATATTGACCAGTTCTTTTTCGAATTTTCCTGTTTTATCCTTNTGGAGCTCATCCATAAAATCATGGAANCTGCCCCACNCTNCTCTTTTAATATAGTTTTCCAGTCTGCCGTTCATGATGACTTTTTTCTGTCCCAGATCAATTCCGTAATTTTGTTTCATGTATGTGGCAATCCTAAAAAACTCATCNTCCTTCATCATCGTTTTTTGTCCTCCATTACAAAGGTTTTGCCTTAAAATCACGGTCTCCAAACANCNTTCTTACTTGCAATATTGTATAGNAAACGACTTTAGCCGTTTCCGNTTGCGCAGTCCGCATGCTGCGNATGCAGCTAATATCCTTATGCGGACGTGTGCATTTCATTATAGTAAACGGCAAATATTTTGTCGTTTACTATANTTATCGAAGCTGTCTGGCAACCTTACAGAATATATTAAAAATATCGGGATTAAATTTTTGTTCTGCCTCCTTGTGCATAATGTCAAGCGCTTCTTCCCTGCTGTAACTGTTTCGGAAACTTCTGTCNTCCGTNAACGCGCANAACATGCTTGACATCGCAACAATCTGNGCNGCAAGCGGTATGTCATCCCCTTTCTTTCCTTCCGGATACCCGCTTCCATCCCAGTTTTCATGGTGATAATGGGTAATATCCATCGAAATCTGCATAAAATCATTGTAATCGTTTGCGACATTCAAATCGCCCAAAAGCTTGGTTCCGATCAANGTATGCCTGCGCATGATNTCCCATTCTTNGTCATTTAACGCCGATGTTTTCTGTAAAANATCAATCGGCACACCAATATTTCCGATATCNCAAAGCGGNGCCGCAAGNTCAACNGTATCGACATAATGATCCGANATCACATCGCCAAACANCGGTGAAAGCTGCATACTCTGCGCCAGAATACGNCAATTATAACGCATTCTTTCNATGTAAACTTTTCCGTACTGCGAATTCTCGGATGCCACNCCNACAAGCGCGTACAGTACGCCGCGCCGTTCCCGTTCCATCTGCCGNACCTGTTCNTTGACCGANGCGTGCAAACGTCTGTTTGTTTCNGTGATNTTGCGCGTCGCCTCNTGCAATTTNAAATGCACATTCACACGCGCCTTGACAAGNTCCGGTATAAACGGCTTTGTGATATAATCGCCNCCGCCCAGTTCAAATCCTTTGACAATATCCGACGTNTTATCAAACGCCGANATAAAAATGATTGGGATATCCCTTGTCTTTACNTTTGCNTTGAGNCGTCTGCACAACTCATATCCNTCCATNTCCGGCATGGAAATATCNCTCANAACCAAATCGGGCAGTTTCNCGNGCACTTTCTCAAGCGCCTCGGCGCCNCTCTGCGCAAGCGCCGTATCATANCCCATATCCGTTACNATCTCATTNAANATTTCTCTGTTTACTTCCACATCATCCACAATCAGAACAAGTGCNTTCCCTGTGTGTTTGTTATGCTTTTCCAATCTCCGGATCCTCCTGTGCGTCAATTAACTCCCGCATTGTTTCAATTCCTGCGGAAATCTTTTCATAATTTTCTTTCTGCACTGCCATTTTCANCCGAAGCGCCGCCCGGCTTANCTCCTGCGGAGCNTCCGTCGTAAGCTGTCTGATCGTTTCCATAAACATTTCCGCTTTTTCCCAATTCTCCATCTCCACGGAGAGAATGAGTTTTGACAGATTTTTTTTCAATGTTTCNCGGTTTTCGGGTGAATCGTACNCACTGACTCCCTCGTCTTCCTCCGCNTTATCCGCAAAGAANTTCNCNGGNTTTGGCATCACAAAACTNTCCTCNTCCGTTCCCGCATCCTTNGCTTCGGGATCNCGTCCGACCCACACGGAGAACGAAAACGTCGTTCCCTTGCCTTTTATACTTTCCACATGAATCGTACCACCCATCAACTCCACCAATTGACGGCAGATACTAAGTCCCAGTCCCGTACCGCCGTACTTGCGCGATATGGAAGCGTCCACCTGTGAAAAACTGCGAAACAGCTTATCCTGATCTTTTTGGTCAATTCCGATGCCGGTATCACTAACCAAAAAGAACAATTCAATCGAGTCATTCATCTGTGATGTCTTAATGACCTCTAACGTAATCTTACCCATTGTCGTAAATTTCTGTGCATTGGATAAGAGGTTGTTGATGACCTGTGTGATCCGCAGCTCATCACCGACAATATATTCCGGCACACCGGGCGAAACTGTTAGGAAAAAGTCCAAGCCCTTCTCCGTAATTCTGCCCTTATGGTTTGCCACGACATAATCAATCATATTACGGAAATCGAACCTTCGCGGCTCTAAAACAAACTTTCCCGCCTCCAGTTTGGAAAAATCCAAAATGTTGTTGATCAATTTATTCATCTCTACGCAGCAATGTTCAATCATATTCAATCCGCGCAGTTTTTTCTTATCCGTTTCTTCCGGAAGCAGTTCCTTGACATGCCCCAGAATCCCGTTTACCGGCGTTCGAAGCTCATGTGTGACATTTGCCACAAATTCCGACTTCACTTGCATTGCCGCCTCGGTTTCCTGTTTGACCCGTTCCAGATCGCGGCTCAGAAATTCCTTTTCCAGCACGTCATTTGCCATACAGAGAAAGCTGCCTGTTTTTGGATCCTGCAACACTTTTATTTCCGTTGGAAAGCAGGTTTGGTTTTTTCGGTATGCCGTCTGATGGCTGATTTCACCCCCGACAGGACAGGTGATTTTCCACTCGCCCGCACCTGTTTCAAAGGCCCCCGGGAAAATACTGCCAATCGGCTGCCCGCACAATTCCTCACCGTATTCCAGCTTCTGCTGCGCCGAGGCATTACCGTATGTAATCATTCCCTTATCATCAAAGGTAAGCACAATCTCCAATGCATTTTCCAAAAGAAGCGTTTCCATGTCTTCCTCCCCAAATAAGCCTACTGTCTGTCAAATGCCGACACGCTTTGCGCGCCGCCTTATCGAATTGAAAAACAGCAAAACGCCAGTGCAGTTTCGCTGTTTTACGCATGACTCAAATTAACCCACAAAGTCAAACATCTTAATTACTTCTACGATATTAAAGAAGTCTTCTTTTGCAAGTTGGAAACATTCAAGTACATCCGGAGAAAACTGTCCACACTCTCCATTCAAAATCATTTCGTATGCCTCGGAATTCGCATACGCTCCCTTATATACTCTCTTGCTTACTAATGCATCATATACATCGGCAACCGCCACAATCTGTGCACTGATTGGTATCTGATCGCCTACCAGATGATCCGGATATCCGTTTCCATCCCACCGCTCATGATGCCAACGGCAGATTTCATAACAATACTGGAAGAAATCATTCGGCTGTTTCTCACGGAAGTGCTCCAAAATCTCGCATCCGATCGTCGTATGCTTTTTCATCTCTTCAAATTCCTCCGGTGTTAAACGCGCCGGTTTCAATAAAATTGCGTCCGGTATGCCGATTTTGCCGACATCATGCAGTGCAGACGCTCTGGCAATTTCGTCGATCTGTGTCTTTGTCAGACCATATTTGGGGAAATACTTCTCCATATATTTCAACATAATTCTCGTAAAGTACTTGATGCGTCGAATGTGATCGCCCGTTTCGAGATTTCGGAATTCCACCACAGTGCTCAGCGCATCAATCATAAACTCGTTGTTTTCCTGAATGACTTTCTGCTGTGCAAGAAGCTCTTCCTCCTGCTCTTTCAGACGAAGTTCCATATTATGCTTATTCTGGTACAGCTCAATGATATTTTTCGTTCTGCGCTCGACAATATCGGGATAGAACGGTTTATGTATAACATCCGCAACGCCGTATGAATAGCCTTTCTCCTCACTGTTTCGAATGGTTTCGCTCGTAATCAGGATTACGGGAAGCGTGCCGAGCAAATCTTTCGACTGCATATACTCCAACACACCGAAACCGTCCATTACAGGCATCACAATGTCTAACAGAACAACCACGATATCATCGTTTTTCTCAATCTGCTCTATCGCCTGCTGTCCGTTGCACGCCTGTATNACTTCATACTCTGTCTGGAACATAATTTCCAATATGGATCTGTTTACTTCCTCATCGTCTACAATCAAAATCTTTTGCTTATCCATGTATACCCTCATACCTCCTGCTTATTACAAATTCATTGAACGCAATGTCGTNAACATCTCCACTTCGCATCATTTTTTATGTTATCATTTTTTGTCTAAATAGTCAATATTTTAACGGTCTGTTTTTTCGCTCTTTACGCTGGTTTCTTTTCCCAAATAGAAAAAGCCGTCCCGNAAGGTTTCTCCCCGAAACGCGATCTCTTCTTTTACCGGCACTGCCGGAAAATTTTCNTACCCTGTTCTGTCGCCGCTTTTNGGGTAGTAAAAGNTTGTTCCNTTNACTGTAAANTGCTCCAGATCATAAANGCCNTAATCCTGTTGNNTTACATAATATNGNTTTTCTGCCGTATTCACCACATAGCCNNCAAATGATACCGTTTTGGCGNNTGNAAGNATGATNGCCGNNNACCAAATCAGACTGCTCTTTCCCTTAATACGCCGATANAGCAGTCCTGCCGTAAGCGCGATCANCANNAGCACATACGCATATCCGTACCGNAANAGCGGCGCNGACAACTGCCAGAACAAATAGGATGCCGCCACAGCAGACAACGCCAAAAGCTCCTCTGCCNTNTCGGACNCTGCCTTNTTACGCTTNCTGNCAANAAAAAACNTNATGANTAAAACNNGCAAAAANNANNATACACACAGCATCTGCCAAAATNAANAGNTTTCCGAGNGTGGGCAGCGTATTTTGNAACCACTGCGGAAACCATTCACNGACAGGCANNTNCACAAGCGCGGCATTGTTNAGTCCGCGNCCCCACGTTTTGATNTCAGCCGCATCCANTGCGGCAGCCGCAGCGTCGATTTTCCAGTCTGCNTTCAGNATGTCAAGNNCCGGAAACGGGTACAAAAGATAGCCCGATATNAACGCTGTTCTTATNATCCACGGTGCGATCACGACTNCGCNCANCANAATATAAGNGATAATCTCCCGATANCGCTTTTCTTTNANGAGCATATACGCAGGNTTTANGAGCAGCAGTAAAATNACGCCNGCCGTGAGTTTTAACGTNATGCCATAGACGCCCATCACACACAAAAGCGCGTAAGGCGCAGCNTTTTTTTCTCCCTCCTCAATCGCNGCAAGCCATCGNATCACAAGNTAGAACACGACACACATCACNCAGTAATCCGACGCCGGCGATACGATATCNCGATAAATCAGNGTAAGATAGTACAGTGCGCCAAGCCTTGCAAAATCCGAAAGTCTTANTGCNTTCNTTTNGGNAAGCCTGCNCTTATCAAACANNGCAAGCNCCTCGNNACTCAAAAGCAGCGCGATAAAACCNTTCACNGTATGAAGTGACTGNCCTGTAAGAAATTTCATGCTGTAAAGCGCAGACAGCGCAAAAAAGGAACTATTGTACGCAAANCGCACATGAATGTTGCCAAGTCCTTTGACAACGCCGTACTCCTCAATCCAGCGGATACTCTGCGCGTGATAGAGGTCGGAATCATAGTGCATATAGCCTCTTGATGTACAATAGCACCAAATGNCCGNTANNATTACAATTGTTATTTTATATAAAAAAGACCTGTTTTGCATTTTNTCGTACAAGAGGANAGCTATTTTNTTCCTCCATACCGCAAAAATCAGCATACACNCGCCAATCAGCACAAGATTNGCCACAGCGCCTACCCCCATAAGGAGGCTGAAAAGCTGCGCATAGACCGTTACGACAATCAGCCCGAAAAANAAGATTTCAACCGCATTTTGAATTGCGTANCCAAACNCTTTCTCCACNAGCATTGTAAACGCAAACCCGCACAAAAATACGGTAACCAGTATATATATCCANNTCAACGCAACAAGAACCATGCACACCTCCCCCGTNCGATACATGGATTANTATATGCCTTTTGAATTAANACCACATCTTANNCANTTTTTGACGCTNCNTTTTGGCGCTGTCCACAATCACATAATCAACATTGTTTTGCTCTGCGGCAAGTCCGTCTTTTTCGTATCTGTCACCNATCATGACCGCGTCCGCGCAGTCACAGCCAAGCGNGCTCAAAATAACCCGAATCCCCTTCGGATCCGGCTTCATACAATTNATACACGCATCTGACGANGTGTAACANGCATCGGCAGTGATNCCNAGNCACGCAAGCTTNTNCTCCACNGGATAATCCGAATAAATAACNATTGTTTTGTTTNCTTNTCTCAGCTTTTGNATCANCGNATAAAGCGCTTCGTCNCGAAACGGCGGCAGCACNCGAAGCGGCATTTCAANCATAAACAGCTCTACCNCGCNTTTTACCCGTTCNGGTGTTGTNNCNTTCTTTTTTGCCACATAGGCATACTGCTTTTCGTCAAGGCTCATTTTNGGATCAAAAGAACACTCCGCTTCACACTGTTCCCAGTGTTCCCGNANGGTTCTNTATGCTTTGATCAGAAACATATCCGNNATTGACNNCGGATGCATAAGNACATGTTTCATNAATGTNCACAACATCTTAACGCGAAACGGTTTTTGATAATATAGTGTTCCGTCCAANTCAAANAGATATACCTTATAGTCCATAATACTATTTTTCTTTAGCGCAATNCGGTTCATATCGAANCCCNCNNTTTAGCGTCCTGTAGGAATCCCTGTCGGNATNAAGAANGCTGTTTCCCACATTTCCATGATCGGTATGTCAACCAGCGTNAGCNCNGCAAAGAGAANCACNAGCACAGCCACAAGCAGCATCAGTTTTTTCTCCCGAAACAGCTTTTCCGGCTTTTGCGCCGCCGAATCCGGTTTATGCGCTATGTAAAGATAATAACAGAACAGAAGAAACAGTACGGGCATCGCAACAATATACTCAATNCTGTATTTNAGCAAAAAGATNCCNATTAAGAANGTTGCNCAGAGCGCATAGAAGAAAGAAGAACACAANAGNGATTCTTCNGTATATTTGGAAAANGATTTTCTGTAGGAACCNGCAAGCTCGGGATTTCCGATCATGCGATACTCCGCATACCGTTTGACCGCCATAAGAAATGCGCCTGCCATCCAATATCCCACTAAGATGCTGGATGGCGGATATACGTTTTCGCACACGATAAACCAGCCAAGCAGCAGACGGATCATGTTGTTGATGGACTCGGAAAGCACGTCAAGGTATGCCACATCCTTTGTTCTGATCGGTTTTACATTATATAAGATTCCCATGACCAATAGCCACAACTCTGTCAGCACAAACGGAATGTTCACGACAAACGACAGCGCCCCGCCAATCACAATGCAGATTGCGTATTCTACCATCACAAGGGAAAATTTCATGTTTTGGTTCACCACGGGTCTGTATTTTTTTGTCGGATGATACTTGTCAAACTCCGCGTCAAGCCACTCATTAATAACATAGTTTGCCGATGCGATAAAACAGGTCGCAAAAAATCCCGCTATCAGCTTGATCGCAAAGTTCCCCCAATCCTGCGGCGTTTCAATTAAAATCAGCGCAAGCACAAGTCCCGGCATGATAAACACATTTTTAATCCAATGATCGGGACGCGCAATCTTGATATAATTTTTTATCTGTGATGTTTCTTTAGCACTCTTTTGTTCTCTCATCTGTACCTCCATGTACGCACACGCTCTGTGCATCTTTATTTTTTTGAATTTTATTCATCTATCGCACTATATAAATAAATGGTATAGGGAAGATCTTTTCGAACATATGTTTCGACAGGGTGGAGTCCCAATTCTTCTGCATTATCCGGCGCAATCCTAGAAAAAATGTAAGTCCCTCCCAACTCCCGAAATGCCGCAACATCTATATAAAGATTTTTGTCCGAAATCTCATAGTTTCTAAGCGGCTGTGAAACACTCTCCCCGGAGCCCGATACCAAATACGCTCTTGCTCCCCAGTCATCAAAATAGGATTTTGCCGCCTCGTTTCCGGGTCTGTCGATCGCAGGCGCTATCAGCCTCCGAAATGTTTCCTTATAGCTTAACGGATAATAACTCAGCACACCGTCAAGTGTGTATATCCCGTTATACGCAAGCACCCCCGGATCAAGTCCGTATGCTACGGATTTCTCGCCGCCATAATTAATATCCTCTTTAATTTCATCAAACAGTTCTGTTGAAAAATATTCCCGATATGACAAATTGTTGGATTCTTTTTGTTTCACAAATTTGTATGTCATGTTAAAAGCCGTCTGAAACAGGTCATTATATTTTGTATTTGACAAGAGCGCCACGGCAATTGCCGCAACTGCCAACACGTTGGAAATGCGGATCCACCCTTTGTCATACAGTTGTTTTAACACCATGAAAAATGCCAGATACCACAAAAACGGATTAAAAAATACTGTGCGGCTAAACTGAAGCCCTTTCGCGGGCGGTATCAAAAAACCGATCAGGTTTCTTACAGGCTCCAGATAATACAGGCCATACACAAGGCAGTTAAACATAATCGCCAACACGATCAAAAATACGGGATTTTTTAAAAATTCAGCGCTTCTTTTGTTCCTAATACAATTCGCAAGCGCTGCCACAAGGTAAATCAGCACAATCGGTAACACTAAATAGCCATGCACGGACTCCGCGTGAAAAATGCTTTTACAGAATACCTCTACAACCGCCTTAAAAAATTCAAACGCATTATAAGAGTCGAAAATCATGGTATCCCGAATGGTCGCTGTATCGAAAAAAAGCATAACGCCAAAAAGTCTGTATTCAAACGCCATATATCCCGCCGTAAGAACAATGACGCTTACTGCCATTTTCAACGCATTTTTGGACTTTGTCAATGCTAAATAGATGGTATATAAAACCATATATCCCAGTATGAACATTCCGAAAAACGTAAAGTACGAAAAAAACGGATATGTAAACAATAACAGAAAGCCGCCCTTCTTCCGACCACATATTCTCCGTAAAATCCAGATCAGATACGGAATGGACACAAAGCAAATGGAAAACATCGGATACAAGGGCAGTAGACCGTATGCCAAGCCCACAAGCGCCACAAGCGGTTCATATTTTGGGTAACGTTCTTTTAAGACATCACGCGCCAAGAGCCACACGAAAAAGACTGCCGCTACTGTCTTTAGTATCACGCTCAAAATATAGGCATAGCAACTTGGAAATATCATAAATAAAAGGCTGTATATATGAAACTCGGAGAAAAAAAAGTCTCTTGAAACGCCGTTTAATATGGGAATCTGTACACCGTGTGCAAAAAACAGTCCGTTTTCTTTGAGTAGATGATAGTCCAGCACATGAAGTTCCAAATTATCATGCGCACTTGCATAAATATTGTCGCCCAAAAGCAGCAACACGACCGTTTCAACTACCAGAAAGGAAAATACCAGCGCCCAGTGCCATCTTTCTTTTAACGTTTTTCTCATCAAACTCTCCTCTTTCCGTGCGCATCGTTTGAACAGTAACCCTTTACTTCGGCAGCATCATCCAACTCTGAAACATCAAAATATACCAGATTTGTATGCGCCAGTTATCATGCTCGATATAGTCGTTCCACATGTTCCAAACCACATCCGCGTCCAAAATGCCCTGTTTTCGAATCAACTCCTTATCAAGCAATGCCTCTGCCCATGCTTTCAATTTCGGCTCCTTTAACCATTTTGTGATTGGAATGGAAAAGCCTTTTTTGGGTCTGTCCATTATCTCTTTTGGCACATGGCGGTAGAGCACATCTCTTAACACCAGCTTTCCGACGCCGTCCTGCTTTTTATAGGCAAGCGGCAGCGTCCACGCAAACTCAACCACATCCCTGTCAAGCATTGGCACGCGCGTTTCCAATGATACCGCCATCGCGCTCCGGTCAACTTTTACAAGGATATCGTCGGGGTGATATACCTCCATATCCATCAACATGATACGGCTCTGTGCATCATTTAAGTCACCATAGGGCTGTGTGTTATGCTTGTAGGAATGCACGTTTTTATCCAGTGCAATCCGAAGATTTCCTGCCTCCTGCGCATTGGATAGTTCGTATAAATGTTCGGGGTTTTTCGCACCGAGCAGATAAGCCTTTGTCTGCAAAATCTGCTTGTTTTTCAGTAACGGACAGCTGACAAGAAGACTGCTTGCCAGTTTTCTTATCGGATACGGATAAGATTTCATCTTTCCCCATATTCTGTCTATCGAGGAGTAGGTCATATAGCCGCAAAACAGCTCGTCCCCCGCATCTCCGCTTAAGGACACAGTCACATGCTCTCTTGTCATTTTACTCACAAGATAGGTTGGTATCTGAGAGGAATCGGCAAACGGTTCACCAAAGATTTCTCCAAGCTTTGGGATTACCGCCCTTGCGTCCTCGGGCGTAATATACAGCTCCGTGTGGTCAGTTCCCAAATGATGCGCGATTTCTTTTGCATAAACTGCCTCGTTATATTTCGGATCATCCATACCGATCGTGAAGGTTCTGACTTTGCGGTCAGACTGCGCCTGCATCAATGCTACGATCGTACTGCTGTCGATTCCCGCGGACAAAAACGCCCCGACAGGAACATCCGCCACCATCTGCTCTTTAATCGCCGCCTTTAGGAGCCGCTCCAGTTCCTCTGACGCCTCCTGCCTTGTACCCTGAAAAGGATGCGCCTCCCCGTATTTTGCTGTCTCCCGCACGGTCCAGTAAGGGCTAATCTTTGGCGTATCATAGGGCGCGTCAAGCTCTAAGATGCAGCCAGCGTCAAGTTTATAGATATCTTTGTAAATTGAGTATGGTGCGGGAATATAGCCATGGATAAAATAAATTTGAAGGACACCTGTGTCAATCTCATTTTGAAAACCATCAAGCGCACGGATACTGCCGATGTCCGACGCAAATACGAAGCTGCCGCCCACAAAGCCGTAATAAAGCGGCTTTTCTCCAACTCGGTCGCGCATGAGCGTCAGTTTTTTGGTCTGTCGGTCAAGAAGCGCGATTGCAAACATGCCCTTGCAGAGCGCAAGCGTTTCTTTGACGCCATACGCCTCAAATGCCTCAAGCAGCACCTCCGTGTCGGAACCGCCGCGAAATGAGGTGACTTTTTTTTCTTTTAAAAGCTTGTCCCGTATTGTTCGATAGTTATAGATTTCGCCGTTATATACACACACATATCTTCCCGATGCGGAATGCATGGGCTGTGCACCGTTTTCGGATAGATCAATGATGGAAAGCCGTCTGTGCCCAAATACCACACTTTTATCTTCGCTTGCCCAGATCCCGCCCGCGTCAGGACCGCGGTGGTACATACGCTCATTCATTTTTTCGATATTTTCTTTCCAATTTTTGGGATTGTTACAAAAGCCTGCTATTCCACACATAGTTGCGGTTTGCCTCCCTAATTATCATTACTGTCTTTATTCCATTTAGACATGTATCATATCTGTCGACATTATAACATAATTGCTTCGCAATTATGTTAGTTTATGCCCATTCGGGCGAGATATAATGTCTGTCGACATTATATCATAAATCTTCGATTCATGATCGCCATTCGCCGCTCGCCGCTCGCCGAACATGCGAGCATGCTCTTCTCGCTAACACTCATTATATCATAATTTTTTTATATTTCATAGTATTTCCATATTAAAAGCAAATAAACGGGCAGGAGATTTTTTCTTCTCCTGCCCGAACATGAAACCATATTAGTTTACTTCAACGGGTATTTCCACGCTGACCCCCGAACCATCTTTCGTTGTAATAATGATAGATACAGATTCATCATTTACTTTCTTCGCTGTAATCTTACCCTTTGCACTTACTGTCACGCACTTTTTGTTTGTACTTGTGAAAACAAGCGTTTTGTTGCTTGCCGTCACAGGAGAAACACTAATTTTACCTGAGAGGTCATATGTCTTATAATTTTTATCCCCTAAAGATAGGTTTATTGTTGCCGGCACACTCGGATCCACATTAATGGTTTTCACAAGCTGACCTGCGTACAGTTTTATCGTGCCCGACTTTCTACTGCCGTCTGTCGCCGTTGCCTTGATTGTGACTGTTCCTTCCTTATGCACCGTCACCTTTCCGTCCTGATCAACTTCCGCAATCGCCTTATTGCTTGAACTCCATGTCACGTCCTGGTCCGCAATCGGATTATATTCCTTTTCTACTTTATCATATTCATAGAGGTTAACGCTTAAAGTGTCCGTATATTCACCGGAACTTAAGTCTACACCCACTACAGCGCTGTATTCTCCTTTTAAGTGGGCGCTGACAATCTCGACTTTGCTTACCGCAGGTTCAACATTTACGATAAACTCACAACTTATGCCGCTTCCGTCCGTCGCTGTCGCTGTGATCACAGCCGAACCTATGTCCTTACCTGTGATTTTTCCGTTATTTTTATTAACGCTTACAACAGAAGGATCACTGCTTTCCCACAATGCTTTTTTGATGGTCGTTCCAAGCGGTTTATACGTTACGCTCAACTGTACGGACTTCTTTAAGCCTACGACTATATTGTCCTTTCCTCCGGCAGGCTCCATACTGGTTATTTGCTTTGTGACAACGAGCGTAACTTTTCCCGACTTTTTGCTGCCGTCTGTTGCCGTTGCCGTAAGCGTAACATTTCCGGTCTTTTTGATATCGAGATTCCCAGCCTCATCTATCGCAGCGATTGATTTATTGGAACTTTTCCATGTAACCTCCTCCGATGGCGCTCCGTCTAAAAGTGCGCCAAGCTTGAGCTCCTTTTGATTATTGTATCCCCTAATAATATCAACGCCGACTTTCTCCTTTGTCACAATATTGGTATTCCCGTTTAATGTTATGTCAATGTTTGATGTGGGCGCCGTCACATTAATTTCATATGTATCCCAGCCTGTTCCGACTTCAGACACTGCCATAATCCTTACTGTACCTGTCACATTTTTATCAGCCGTAACTACGCCTTTTTTTACATCTACTTTTGCTACAGCTTCATTATCAGAGTACCATTTCACTGCTATACTGCCCGTCGAAAGCTGCATCTTTTTCCCGTTTGCAAGCCGATGCCCCGGTCCTGTAATTGTTACATACGGATTTGTATTTTCGATGTCTTTTATCGTCACACTTCCGCTTGCCGCATAGCCTTCTGTGGTTGTTGCCGTTATTTTAACTGTCTTTTTTCCGCTTACCCCTTTATTATGTAAAGTTACGGCACAGATATGCGAATCCTTTTCGTCTACTTCGACAGTCGCAACATTTTTATCTGATGTGCTCCATTTTAACTCCATCGGCACATCATCCCTTTCGGGCGAGCCGCCGCTTAAATCAGCTCTAAGGTATATTTTCTCTGTTTCCTTGTCGGCAAGGTCTATACCCTCTATCGACTTTCCACCTTTTGAATCAATAACCCATTTACCAACGCTGCTGCCAGCCTCGTTTATAGTGACTTTATTCTTACTGCTTACCACATATACCATGTGTTCTGCAATAATCCCGCTTCCGTCAACAGCCTCTGCCGTAATCTTTGTCGAACCGGTCTTTGCGTTTGCCGTAACAAGTCCTGTTTCATCAACCTCCGCAATACTGGGATACTCACTCTTCCACACAACGGACTTGTTCGTAGCATCTTTATCCCCGACCACAGCCTTTAATTGTAACGTGATATCCTCATCATCACTATATCCTACATAGTGACCGCCTGTTATCTCTATACTTGTTACAAGCGTCGCAACATTTACGGTGACACTTGCTTTCCTGTTACTTCCATCAATCGCACTTGCCGTAATTGTCGCTTTGCCGAATGCATCTTCGGTAACAGCAATATTGCCATTCTTATCTACCGTCGCAACCTTCTCATTGCTTGACTTCCACTCTACTTCCTGACATGCTTTTTCGGGGAGTATTCTTACCGCGACCACATATGTCTTTTTATTCGTATCAGGATCAATTCCTATCGTTTTTCCTGTAAGTATTACATCATTTTTCTCGTCCTTGTCGCCATCCGGTATCATAATGTCGAATTTCTCAGGAGCGGCATACACGGATACATAATGCATAGCAGTTGCGCCGCTTCCATCCTGCACAGTTGCCTTAATTATCGCAGTCGTTACATTGCTATTCGAGTTCGTAGCAAGCCCCGTTACAACACCTGTTTTTTCATCTACCGTTGCAAATTCCGGAGTAAGGGACTCCCACTTGATATTCTTGCTGCTCGCCGATTTCGGGGAAACAGACGCCGTAAGCTTAATCTTTCCGCCTACCATAACCTTATCGCTGCCCTCTATCGTAACACTTTGCGCTAATGAAGAAACATTAAGAGTGGTAACTGCCGTAACTTTTGAACTATCCGCCGCTGTTGCCGTAATCTGCGCCGTTCCCTTGTCCTTTACTGTGATCGTACAGCTTCCATCGTCATTCGACGTAAGGTCCGCGATCTTTGTGTTGCTTATTTTCCATGTCACCTTCTGCATGGCATCATCGGGCTTATTGACCGCTATCAAGTCAAACGTTCCGCTCTGATCAACGCCCAGAGTGCCGCCACTCAGACAGGTATTCTGATTATCTTTCCTGTATATATAAATCTTCTCTACTTTCGGTTTTACGATAAACTCAAGCACACAGGAAGCCTCTCCCATATCCGTAGCTTCCGCGGTAAGCTTTACAACTGTATTTGCCGCAACTTTCTTTGCTGTCACGGTCGCAATATTTGTACTCTCATTGACACTTATATCAAGTGCATTCGTGTCGCTGTTTGACCATTTTAGCTTCTTTACCGTTGCATCTGCAGGCTGATACGTCGGTTCAAGCGTAATCTTCATTCCTTCCGTGATCTCTATCCTGCCGTAGTTGTCATGAGTTGCATCCTTCTTGTCGCTTGTTTTTGGCGTAAATGACAACGACTTTATGATACGTCTTGTCTTTACACGCACAGTTCCTTTTACCTCTTTTCCGTCGGCGCCCTTTCCGTATAATACATACGGCGTTGCTGTCACAGTCGCTTCACCGTTCTTATTTCCGACTGCCTTACCGCTTTCCTCATCATCAAATTTTATGACAGCGTTATCGGATGAACTCCATCTTATTCTCTGATCTGCATCCTTAGGGAGAATTGATGCTGAAAGTTCCGACACAGGCTCGGAAAGCTTCATCGTTCCGATGGCGATAAACTGCTCTTTTTCCAGGTCATAGATAACATCCTTGCCCGTGGCATCTTCTCTGCCAAGCGATATTGTTACACTCTCCGCAAGCGGTTTTACCGTAACCTCGAACATACCCGTAAATCGCGTCTGATCAGGGTATGTCAGTACGCATGTGATCACTACCGGCTCATTTGTGGGCGTAGGCTTTAATCCCTCAAGTTCCACGGCGCTTGTGTTGATTAAGTTTGTACGCTGGGTTGTCTTAACATATGCCGGATTGCTGCTTGACCATTGCAGTGACGCGTCAAAAGGCGTCTGTGCCCCGAAGACTGCCTGTATCGCGACAGGTTCACCCACAGATATTGTCGTTTTTGTGAACTCTGCCCCACTTGTATCATCATATAGTTTAAACCTTATGATATTTGTCTCATCCGATACTTTGACTAAAAAAGTCAACTCTTTGTTAAGCGAGCCATCGTCAAGCCGAATGCTTATCGTTGCATCGCCGGCGCCCACAGCGCTGATAACACCATCCTCATTTACGGTCGCCACTGATGTATTGTCTGAGAGAAATACAAGCGCCCTGTTTTCTGCGTTTTCGGGCGTAAATAAAACCTGCGTTTTTAAATCAAACGTTTCATTTATAATCAGTGTCACACTGGTCTGATTAAGACGGAAGTCTTCCGCCACTGCCTTAATCTCCATTTCCTCTGCTTCCAGATCTGTTTCTTCTGTAGTTTCTGTTTCGCTGCTTGTTTCCACAGGCTCTGTTTCACCACTAAAATCAGACGCTGTCTGTCCGGCGTCTGTATCAATCTCCGTATTTTCTTCTGTCTGTGACAGCTCTGGCTGTGTCTCTGCTATCTCGTCACTTATTTCCACACTTTCCTGTAACGTCTCACTTTCCACTACGGCATCTTCTGCCACAGCATCCTCCTCCGCGAGACTTTGCGTCGTTTCTTCCTGTACTTCCGTTTCCAAAGTCTGTCCGTACTCCGCCGCAGAAACACCTGACACATCTGTCAGTACAATCGCCGCCGATAAAATTATGGCAGCTGCGCATTTCATTCGCTTAAACCCCTTATATTGCATTTTTTTCCTCCCTAAAAAATACCAATTTCCTCCTACTTTTTTATAGTAAACCATTTTTTTCTTTTTTTCCAGTAATTTACATAAAATTTTTCAATAATTTTAAAAATTAAGAAAATTTTAAGAATTTTGAATATTCTTCCCCTTTTTATTTTTTGTGCGCTTTGTACCGCCCTTCAATAGCAGCACAACCAGCGCAAGCGCCGCCACGCCCACTATCACACAGCACACAATCAGCACAAGATTCGCGCTCTCATCGACAAGGCAGAACACTTCATTTGTTCCGATCATGTCTACCTGAAGATACTGCCCTCTCACTTTGCTCTCAAGCTTTGTCCATGCGCCGTTTCTGTATCCCCAGACTGCGGCATCCTCATAGGGATTTAAAAGCCTTATCGCAAAGCTGTCCGTTTCGCCGATTCCGCCGTTTTCAAGTGACACCTCATACACCACATGATCACGGCGTGCCGCGTTATCCGGTGGCGCGATATCGCTGATCACAGCATTCAGCACCGTATTTTCCGTAAAAGCGTCGTTTACCAACGCATAGGGTTTTTTATGGTCGCCCGCTTCTGCCGTCTCACCGCCATCGCTTTGCACGACAGTCACATTCTCCTTATACTGCGCCTCTACCAAAAGCGTTCCACTCATAGTCTTTCCGGTCACGTCCTCCCACACACCGTAATAACCGTCCTTTTGCGGGATTTCAGGATAATTAAGTGCAGCAAGCGACGTGCCGTAGGGCACTTCTTCCACACCAAGATAAGTATCTTCTATTTTATAGATAACTTTTAAATGCCGAAACTGCGTCGGCAGTTTTTCCACTGTGAGTAATTCCCGATAGGTTATCGGCTCCGCGATTCCCGTGTAGCTTATGTTGTCGATTCCGTAAACGTCATCACCGACATAGTAGTTATCGGATACGTTCATCGCATCGTCCGCATCCTCGATCTCTTCATATCCTTTAATCTGCCCCGCAATAGCGCCCATTCTGCCGCTTTCCGCCGCAATATCGGGCATTGCATAGCAGTTTTTCAAGGTCTGCGCGTATCCCGCGATACCGCCGATATTTTTTCTGCCCGTCACAGAGCAGAGCGCGTAACAGCGCTTAATGATCGTATGCGATTCACCGCAGATGCCGCCGACATAGTCGCCCTCTATGCTCTCTATGCTTCCATAGCCCTCAGAATCCGCGACAATACCGTGATTCATATATCCCACGATGCCGCCGGCGCCGTTCTTCTTTGCCGTGACATATCCTTCGTTTACGCTTTCCGTGATCGCGCACCGCGTGATAAATTTACTGCCAAGTTCAAACGTGACGCTTCCCGCTGCATTTCCCTCCAGGTCCTCGCTGTCAATCGACATGGAACCCGCAATGCCGCCCACGTTGATATCGCCGTTTACAATGCCTTTATTGGTGCAGATATCGGTTCTTCCCGTTGTAAGCTCTGCAAGCGTTTCGTCGTCAATGTCATCTTCATAGTATTTCTCAAGGTCAAGCTCGTTTAAGTCACTCATCGTATCCGCGAGAAGATTAAACACAACGTTTAGCTGATCATTGACGGCTCTTAAATCTTCGTTGACAATATCCGAATATACAGACGCATTGTCACTTAAACTGGACAGACTGTTTGAGATTCCTTTCAGTTGGTCGTGCAGATCCTCCTTTGTGGCGTGAAAATCGTCGCCAAGCTTTACAAACTCTATATCCGGCTGTGCGTTTAAATAATTTACAATGTCACGCACGGAATTTGACGCGGCTTTAAAGCTGTTTATGACTCTTTGCAGTGCGTCTGTCGCATTGTCAATGTCTTTTTTCACCTTGCTCAGCGTTCCGGAAAAGTCATATGTAGAGAGTACGTTCGAGAGCGAGGAAAGCGCGCTCATCACGGAAGAAGCTGAAGCGGAAGATGATGACAATGCATCAGCAAGCTTAAGGATTTCCGCATTCACTGCTTCTCTTTCGGCAGCGGTAAGCGAACTGAGACGCTTCATCGTACCGTCTTCGTTTTGCACGATCGATTTAATGGTCTTAATCGATTCGTTGATTTCTTCCATCGAATCCGAAAGGTCGTCTAACGACATTTGCAGATTCCCAAGCGAGGTTTGTGCCGCTTCCCCTTTATTTTGTCTTTTAAAAGTAATTTTTACGGTACACGGCTGGACAGACTTCGATATATTAAAGGTATATACAAGACTGTCTGCTTTATTCTTGGAAACGGGAATTTTTTTGTTTTTACTGTCCTTAACGGTCGGATTACCATTCAAAGCGTATCCCTCATACGGCGTTATGGTAAGCGTCACAACACCTTGCGGATTACAGGTATACGATGCCCTTCCGCCAAGGTTTGACGTTAGGATCACCAGCGCCGTCGACACGGTCGCATCAGATGGCTGCGAAGAACCGCTTCCCTGTGCGCTCTCCGCTTCCTGTGTTGTTGTTTCCGCGCCCGGATTTTGTGTCTGTACTGTATCCTGCGAATCGCTCTGTTGTGAATTGGCAGAATCATTTCCGTCAACGCCTGCAGTTTCCACATTTTCTGCCGCTATATCTTCCTGTAAAATTTCCGTCGCGGCATTTTCTTTCTCAATCGTTTCCTTTTTTTCCTCTTCTTTTTCGGGTTCCTGCGCCAGCTTCTCGATATCAGGCGCCTCCGCCTCTTTCGGAACTTCCTCTTCTTTTATTGCATCATCGTTTGCCGCGCCTTTTATCGTGTCTGCGCCGGTAATGCCGGTAGACTTAAACGTTCCTGTATGCTCAAATTCCGCCGTCACCAGAACATTATTTTTCGGCATCACAAAGGTATAACTGCCGTTTCCCAAATCCTGAGCGGAAATCTTCTTACCGTTCTTATCCTGAACCCGAAAAGACTTACTTTTCATGATATAATTTTCGTCAGGGCTTACTGTGACTGTAACCGTATCCCCTTCCGCAGGCTCTGTCCGGTCACACGAAAGGCTGCCGCCGACTGTCGTAACAAGCGAGATACGCCGATACTGGGTTGTGCTGAAAGAACCCGACAAAATATCGATATCGTCCACAAGATCGTCTATGATACCGTTAAAAACCGAAAATTCGTCAAGCGCCGCATTGACGCTGTCCGTTATATTCGGAAACATATCCAGCACATGCTCCATGCGATCGGAAACGGCATTGACCTGATCCATGTTATCATCCACGAAATCGCTCAACTGTGTCACAAGCGCATCGCCTGTATCAATCGCGTTTTCAGCATAGCTTTGCAGCGAATCCACATCTTCCTTGAGCACATTCTTTGTCAGTTTGATATCATCAAGGGTCTTATCAATAACGTCATGCAGCTTATTGATCGCATTTCTTAAGGATTCCGCCTCATTAATCTCTATAAACGGTTCCATCTGCCCCACAATGCCGCCTACGTCTTTTCGTCCGTAAACCTCTCCATTGTTTGTACAAAGGGATACAACGCCCGACTGTCTGCCCACAATACCGCCGATATTGTAGCCTGTGTGCTCATAGCCGACAATCCCCGCGTTGGAGCATCTTGAAAGCACGCCGTCAGAGTAGCCTGCGATACCGCCAGCATCGACGCCGCTGTATACCTGCGTTTCCTCATCGCTTACGCTGATGCTGAAGAAAATGCCCGTGCCAAGCTCATCATCTTCCTCCACCCATTCCGTGTTGTCATTGATGCCAGCACGATTGGTGCAGTTATTGACAACACCGTGATTGATACCCACAATGCCGCCAGTTGAATAATTGCCCGAAACGCGCCCTCTTACCGTACAGTTTGATATCGTTCCGCTGCTCTCATTGATACCCACAATGCCGCCTATGGTGTCACGTCCCTTGACCGTTCCATGAAACGCACAGTCGCGTATCGTTCCGTAATTGACGCCGCACAAACCGCCGATGCACTCCTCCTCATTGTCACCCTCAATCTGTCCTTTCAATGTTAAATCTTTAACAAGCGCATTACCTTGGACATAGCGGAAAAAGCCCGTCACATATCCCGCTCCCGTATGATAAAAGCCTGATATGGTATGCCCTTCTCCGTCAAATATACCGTCAAATACCGGAATCGCATGAAAGTCGCTGACTTCACTTAAATCGATATCCGCTTTGAGCGTCACAGATTTGTTTTTTGACCACGCATCGACATAGCACTGATCGGAAAACGCCATCAAGTCCTCCGCCGTGTAAATATCGATACGCTCATATGTAATCTCCTCCGGCTCCCGTACGCCGCTGTCCTGCTCTGATTTTGTTGTCTGCTCTGCTGCACGCACCGACTCGGGGGGAAAGATACCAAGTACAAGCATAACCGACAACAAAATCGTAAAACTTCTTTTTATTATGTCTGTTTTTCTGCTCAAAGTGATTCCCCCTCCTTATCCGTCTCCTCTACAATATCGATATCCGTTTCTATCATTTTGTCAAACGCCACACCGTCCTCGTCACGCTGCTCCAGCTTGCCCATATTGACAAACAGGCTTGCGTCACCGCGCACAAATCCGTGCATCTCCGCCGTAACGGTACCATTGATATGACCTCTCACCACACCGTCGACGCGCATAAGCCCCGACGCTTTCTCCAGCTTCAGCGGCATGGATACGGCAAAGGAAGTTCTGTCGATAATCTTCTCTCCCACGAGCAGGATCTGCGGAAGGATAAACATAACAATAATAATTGAAATGATCGTACCGCGTCCCAGACACTGGCCGATACCGCACACTGCGCCGTCGGACGACATCTGCCCGATAAAAATTCCCGCAAGCGCAAGCATTGTTCCCGATGTGACGATTGTCGGAAATGCAAAGTTCATCGTTTCGATAATCGCCTCTTTTTTCGGCATCTTATCCTTAAGTTCCATGAAACGTCCCGAAATTACGATCGCGTAGTCAATGTTTGCACCCATTTGGATTGAGGATACGATCATTGAACTTAGAAAAAACACATTCTTTTGCTGCGCCGCAGGGAACGAGAAATTGACCCAAATCGCACCTTGAATGACTGCAATCAAAAGTACTGGCATACCCGCCGACATGAACGTGAACAAAAGCACCACCATTACCGCCAAAATCGACATAACATTGACAACGGTATTATCGCGCTTAAAGGTTTTATAAAGGTCGTACTGACTGGTCGCCTCGCCAGGTATCAATATCTGAGCGTCCTCATAATACTTATTTGTAATCGTATGCATCTCGTCCAAAAAGGCAAAAGTTTCCTCTCCCTCCTCCGGAAGCGTGAGGTAAACCAGCATACGGCTGTACTCCTCACCCTGAAGCTGGTCTAAGGCAATCTGCATCTTTGTGTGCGCCTCCTCTAATTCCTCCATCAGATCATCGTCGAGCGTCACATAACCCTCGTCCACTTCATCATATAGAAACATAAAGATATCAATCAAAGGCACACCGTAATTGGAAAAGCCGTTGATAATCTTGGCGTAATTTTCATCATTTACGGCATACGCCATGTATAAAAGCTCCGCAATCTCATAGTCAAGATCCATTAATTCCGAGAATTCCCTCGCAGTCAGCTTGTCGGTAAGCATATATCCGTCCATTGCCTCCGTGTTCGCAAGTCCCTGCGAATGGTCGACCTCCGCCCGCGAATCCAGCTCCCGCAGCAGCTTTTTTTCCTTTTCATAGTTCCCCGCCGGAACGATAAGCGCTACATAATTGTCCGTGCCAAAGCTTTCGTCAATCAGTTCGTCAACGACCATTGCGTTACTCTGCACAGGTGTTTCGAGCATGGTATAGCCATACACATACGGACAGCGCGACTGTATGAAATAGGCGCCCACAAGCACTACCAAAAAGAGAACCGGCACAATGTATCTTGTCTTGTAATCAAACTTTCCGACAAACGGAATGTCCGGAATAAAGCTTTTGTGCTTTGTCTTATCCATCGCCTTACCGAAAAGCATGATGAGCCCTGGCATCAAGAGGAATACGGCAAGAAGACTTAAGAGGATTGCCCTGATCAGGCAAATTGCCATATCCACGCCGATTCCAAACTGCATGAACATCATCGCCATCAGTCCGCCCATTGTTGTCAGTGAGCTGGAAAAGATTTCGGGGATTGATTTGCTGAGCGCAACAATATCCGCCTCCCGGATGCCGAGTGTCTGATGCTCCTCCTTATATCGGTTACAGAAGATGACCGCATAATCGACCGACAGCGCGAGCTGCAATACGATTGTAACGGAATTGGACACGAAAGAAATCGTTCCGGTAATAAAGTTTGTACCCTTTGTGATCAACGCCGCCGAACAGAACGTGAGCAGAAGCACCGGTACCTCCGCCCATGTCTGCGAGGTGAACAGCAGTACGCTTACCACTACGATCGCAACGAGGACGCTGATAGTCGCCATCTCCGACGCAAGCTGCTCTGCCGACGCATCACCCATCGACGTTGATACATAGATATCATAGCCCTCGAGCATCTCCTCGACCTCAGTTAATGCCTCAAGCGCCCTGTCGTCCTCCTCAGTATATCCAAACGTTATATTGTAGAGCGCTGAGAAATTGTTATAGTATTCCTCCGTATTCTCAAAGTCAAGCATAATGACCGAATCGAGCGCTTCGATTTGCTCATAAAGCGCATACGCTTCGTCATATGGAATATTGGTCACCATGACCTTTGCCGTTCCGTATGTAATAAACTGTTCCTCCATGAGATCCAGTCCCTGACTCGTTTCTGTGGTATCTGGCAAATATGCGGACAGCGCGTTTTCCACCTTGACCCAGTTCATCGATACCAGCGAAAAAATGATCGCAATGCCGAAAAGCAGAAAAAACAGATTTCTTCTGTCAACGATAAATGTTGCCACTTTCAGCATAAATCCGCTGTCTTCGCCGACATTCTTAGCGTTCTCTTCCATTGTATCCCCATCCTTGCTGTGTTTCTTTGTAAATTTATTGTATAGTATAATATATCATCCGCTGTTTTTCAACTATGACTGTATGTCATTCTAAAGTATTTCAAACAGATAGTTTTCCCACTCCCTGTCAACCTTTTCAGGAGCAAGCTCGTCGGCAAGTTTTACCGCATTTTCGCTTAGTTTCCGCGCAAATGCTTCATCCGAGAGAATTTTTCTCATTGCGTCGGCAAGCGCATAGGCATCGCCTACAGGCACAAGCATACCGTTTTCTTCGTCTTCTATAAGTGTGGCCGGTCCACCGCACGGACAGTCCGTTGCGATCACAGGGGTTCCAAGCACCATCGCTTCAATGATGGAATTGGGCATTCCCTCCGTGTTGGAAGTCAGTGTAAAGATTTTTGCGCACCCTACCATTTCCGCCACATTGTCGATGTTTCCGGGAAGTGATATACGCTCCTCAAGATCCTTTTCTTTTACAAGCGAAAGCAGCTGTTCTTTTAACGGTCCATCGCCGTATATCGCAAGCCGCATTTCGGGATACTCACCCGCGATTTTTGCGAAAGCATGAATCAACATGGCATGATTTTTGTTCTCGTCAAGCCGCCCCGCCGCCACGATCACATTCTCACGCTGCGCGTTTATGTTTCTTCCCAAAAACGCGGGATTGAGCGGATTTTTTAAGATCACGCTCTTTTTTTGCACCGCTTTTGGGAAAAATTCCTTTGCACGCTGCGTCTGTAAGATTACGCCGTCGGCAAATTCGAATATATGTTTTGCAAGAAAACGCATCATCCGACCCTCATACTCCATAGTAGGCTCTCCGCGCACGGAAACCGCTACCTTTGCCGGCAAAAATGCCGCCGTCGCGATTGCCATGAAATTATTCTTTCCCAAAAAGGAAAGGATTACGTCGGGCTTATAGGTTTTCCAAATGTTTCGAAGCGTCTCAAACCGAATGCGGAAATTTTTGATCCTGCTTCCCGTCAGCTGCTCCTTTTCGGGCTCCGAATAGACGCGCCTGACTCCTGACGGAAGCGCGTATTCGTTTTCTTTTTTGTACTGCGTTACCAGGATTACTTCATACTGTTGTTTTTGAAAATACTCGGCGAGATTTACCATGACCCGCTCCGAGCCTCCCTTTTGCAGGGAATTGATAAATAGTGCAATTCGTTTCATCTTAATCCTTCACTCTTATTGCGTATTCTACTTCTCACGCTAAATATTCGTCATACCACTGCTGGAAAGCGAAAAATGACCATGCGACCTTCGAATAGTTCGCGCCCGATGCCGGACCCTTATCGCCTGTTCGAAGATATTGACTGATAAATTGATTGACATATTCCGCATCAAATATTCCCTGTTTTTTAAGGTAGTCCAAGCTGCACATTTCCACGAGCCGCTCTTTTAGCGGTCCTCTCATCCACTTATCAAGGGGCACTCCAAATCCCACTTTGGGACGGTCCAGGAGCTCCTTTGGAATATAATCATATGCGATATCTTTTAAGATCCGCTTTTTGATGCCGTTTGCATATTTATATTTGTGCGGCAGTCGATAGGAAAATTCCATCACATTCACATCCAATATGGGACATCTTGCCTCAATGGAGTATTTCATCGACGCTCTGTCTACCTTACAGAGAATATCCCCCGGAAGATACGTTTCCTCATCAAGAAGCATTCTGCGCTCCTGCCAGTTTTGTTCCCGATACTTGGATTCAATCGGAAACTTAAACGGCACACTGCCCTCCGGCATCATTTTATCAATCACTTTGATATAGGTTCTTCCGCCAATCTGCGTCTTTGTTTCCTTCTCGTGGTTTCCCGCCACCACCTGTACGCGAAACGGCAGTTTCTCAAACAATTCCATTTTCCGAAAGGGTGGCATGTTACAAACACTGTATGTTAATTGACCCAAAAAGTCAAGCTTTTGCGCCTGCGCGACATTGTCATAAATATTGTATCCGCAGAAAAATTCGTCACCGCCGTCACCGGAGAGCACGACCGTCACCTCTTTTGCAGCAAGTCCGGCAACAAGCATGGAAGGAATCTGGGAACTGTCCGCAAACGGCTCATCATAATACTTCGGAATGCTGTCAACCATTTCAAACATGGCATTTTCGTCGATGTAAAGCTCCGTGTGATCCGTACCTAAATGCTTTGCCACCTCTTTTGCGTATTTTGCTTCGTTGTAACGCTCCTCGTTGAAACCGATGGAGTAGGTCTTTACCGGCGTACTGCCACTGATATCCTGTGCAAGCGCCGTCACAAGCGAGGAGTCGTATCCGCCGCTCAAAAATGCGCCGACAGGCACATCCGCTATCATTCTCTTTTTTACGGAGTCCTTTAGAATTGCCTTAAGTTCTTCCTTTGCCTCCTCATATGTGCCGACAGGCGCGCTCTTTTTTGCGGCATATACTTTGGCAATGTCCCAGTATTTCCACTGTTTGACGGTTCCCTGATGAAATTGAAGAATTCCTCCCGGCTCCAATTTATAGACATTCTCGAAAATCGAATACGGCTCATTGACACACTGCTGATAGAGATACCGTTTGACAATCGACTTGTTGATCGATCTCGCAAAACCCGGGCAGTTCATAATCGGCTTTAGCTCCGACGCAAAGACAAGATTTTCCCCGTCAAGCCAGTAATACAACGGCTTTTTTCCGATTCTGTCCCGCACCAGATACAAATCGTCCGTTTTTTTATCGTAGAGCGCAATCGCAAACATTCCCTGAAAGCGGTCAATGCATGAAATGCCCCACTTAAGATATGCGGCAAGAATGACTTCTGTGTCGCAATTTGACACAAAGGGATAGTCCTTCAATTCTTCTTTTAACTCCAAAAAGTTGTAAATNTCTCCGTTNTANGCAATCACAAGCCTGTCGTCACANGAGTGCATCGGCTGATGNCCGAGCATGGAAAGATCCAGTATCGAAAGGCGTCTGTGNGCCATTCCCACGCAGTAACCGCCCGCCGCGTCAAAAATTTCCTCGCCGCTGTCATTCGGTCCCCTATGGTACATGGTATNGTTCATCGCTTTTAANNGCTCNTTCGTAATTCGTTTTTTCGATATAAAGCCGCATATTCCGCACATTTTCCGGNNCTCCCTTCNGTTCTCCTCTATGCATTGTCGATAATCTGCTCCNCATANCGTTTCCATTCTTCAAAGATGCGTTCNGAGCTNGCAAGTTCTCCGATTTTTGCCGCCTCTGCGCCAAGCCTTGCCGCAAGNTCNCTGTCCTCAATCAACCGNTTGATTGCTTCCGNNAGCGCCTTCTCATCTTTAATCGGAACNANCAGTCCGTTTTTGCCNTCTTCAATGACCATACGNGGTCCTCCGGGCGGACAGTCGGTTGCCACNACGGGAAGTCCGAGCGCCATCGCCTCGAGCATTGCGTTCGGCATTCCCTCATANTCGGAAGAAAANGCCGCCACAGCGCCGCCTATCAGATCCTGNTCCAGNTGTGCGCTGCTTCCCATCAAAAAGACATAANGCGCCGAATCNGTTTCCTTGATCAACGCTTCAAGCTGCTGCTTTGTCCCGTCAAACGAATCGGGACCGTACAGTTTCAGCACATAGTCAGGATGTTTTTCGTGCACNCTTATAAATGCNCGTATCANTAACNCCTGNTTTTTAAANTCGACAAGNCTGCCCGAGTGAACAACCGCTTTTTCACGGTCNTTTTCTTCNGGNATCGGATTCCCGATAAACTTGTCATTTATNGGNTTTAAGATAATCTTNGACTTTTTCTGTAAAAATTTCGGAAAGAANTCCCGNTGCTTCGGNGTNTGAAATACACAGCCCGANGCACGCCGCANTATCGTNGGTATCAATATTTTATCCGGCAAAAAATCATAAAAGCCTACGGGATTGATNCGCACAGATATCATAACAGGNGTTTTTATTCCTATTGTNGCCATTAACGCACGGTAATTTGCAAGTCTTGCAAANGCAATTACGATATCGGGCTTTGTCTTCTTNATCAATTTGCGCAGATTTTGGATTCGGTCGAGATATCTTCCAATCCTGCCATGCCCTTCTTGTTTTTTGTCGAGCCCTACATGTACACGCGTGATGCGCGGATCGATTTCGTATTCCTCTTCGCCCTGCCACTCCGTAGCGATCAGNACTTCATAGCCGTTTTTTACAAACTGTCCNGAAAGCGTTGTCACAACACGCTCCGCTCCGCCTCTTTCAAGACAATTTAGATGAAATAGTATCTTTCTCATACGAATCCCCTATTTTTATTCCCTCTGCCGCGTTCAATTTGAATGTACTTTATGATCATCACCCACCACGCCTGATAAAACAAGCCCGTATTGTAGAGCATGTACCGCATCTGGCAGTATATAGTAAGCGAGGTAAAACAGACATTCACTGCGATTGCCAATAGGACAAGCAGCGCAAAATACACAGGATTTGCGAAATCCCACGCCGCATTTCTCCTACCAGCCCGATACAGCAGTGCAATACTTGCAAGATAGCACAAATACAAGAAAAGCNCCGCCCAATTCAGCAAGGAATGCACCTTTAATACAGTTGTGACCAGCCCGTGTATGATATTGCAAACATACAGCTTTGCCAGCTTGGGCAGACAGGGCACGAAAAGCGCCCGCATCACGGTTCCGGCAATTTGGTTATAGTCCGCCTCCCGCTCCGCATCAGGAACGCCCCGTGCGTCCTGATTTTCCCTGATGACAGGCATCACAATATCAAACTTAATCCGGTCATAGGCGCCGCTGTAATGATCGACAAGCGACTGCCAGCCCTTGTCCGCATAGGAAATATGATATTCGTTTTCCTCCGCCCGTTTTCTGATTTCCAAGAAAATCTTCCTATGATTGTCATCTGTGATGGATTGTGCCATCGCGTCATCGGCAAGATACAATTCCGTCCCGAGGATAAANCTCGAATCCCCTGTGTGGGNCGCAAATGNGCCNCTTAATATCCAATTATAACNNCACTCNACAAATCTTGTCCCCGCAAANCATANCGCACANGAAAGNANNGCACAGATCCANGCCGTTTTCCAGCCTTTATTTCCAATATAGGAAAATAAAATCGCNATCANTAAAATAANNANNGTTATTANCATNTGTTTTCGGATACAGATNAGNNCCATTGACCAGANGACGGCGCCTATCAGACTTTTCTTNTCCTTTTTATANATNATTCCCAAAACGCACANAAACCANAAAATCCACANAGANTACGCAAGCCCCTCCGTTTCGATGCTGTTAAAATAGCTGTANCTTCTCTGCGCCACAAACCGGTTTANCAGAGTNATGCCGTATTGAATCGCAAGGATTCCGACGCTTCCTANCCTGTTTANCAAGAATAAGTTTGTAAGTTCCACAGTAATCGCGCATGCCGCCNNAGCCGCAATCACGCACTGTCCNATCACTGCCGCNTGAATGCCNAGNTCCGCTCCNAAAAGCTTTCGAAACAGCAAAAGATACAGGCAGTATCCCGGCTCCCTGTCGCTTTGCATATTGATATATGACGGNGCATCNTCCGTTAAAATNACACCGTCCAGCANATACCAGAAAAGGTAAAACGCCAGACTTGCNGCAAATAANGCNANNCACANNNNTGNCTGTTTTTGTTTCTTTTGCATCCTNTNACCNNTNNTCTTTGATGTCNGTTTCAATCANNTCNCTGATATNGTCTAAATATTNTTCCATGCCAAACATTTCGGCGCGTTTNTTNGCCGCNTCGCAATAATGANGATATAACGCCTCGTCCGAAAGCAANGATTGCAGCGCATCNGCAAAACGCTCCTCCTCTTTCGTAATGTGGGTGGCATCCAAATCCTTNTCCCCTCGAAAAATNCCNGTAAGAATACCGTAATCCGCATGTATNGTTTGNTTTTCNTCACTGCACTGNNCATAGTCCGCATGTAAAATCTCNGCNGGACCGGTAAGACAGTTGACNCTGATACAGGGAAGCCCGACCGCCATCGCTTCNATCAGCGCATTCGGAAAGCCCTCACTCTCGGAAGTCAGCGCNTATATGTCCGCCTTTTTNAACAGCGCAAAGGGATTTGTCTGTACNCCTGTAAAAAGCACNTCCTCACGCATTCCAAGCTGTTCCGCNAGCGTCTTATATTCNGTNTATTCTCCCGCACCGATNATCATCAGCCTTAAATNGGGAATCGNTTTTTTTGCCANAGANACCGCTTTGATNAGATGCCANAANCCNTTGACATCATGCTCTCTTCCCATAGANNCGACNATNTTACCGCTTTTTGCAAAAAANNCGTCAAACTCCTTCGNTNTCTCNTCGTCNGCCAATGNCCTGATCTGCGCAATATCACAGGGATTGTAAACNGCTGCCGATTGTTTCGGTCNAAACTGCTGCCGGATCTGTTCTTCCATNACCTTNGTNCAACTGATCACCCTGTCGGAAAGCCTGCAAATCCGCTTCATCGCNGCTTTNTCNTGTACCGCGCCAAATCCTCTGATGCCTGTCCATATCACATCATTTNTCTTTGTTAAAATATTGACNAGNTTCGCNGTCGGNCCAAAGCTGTAGCTTAACTGTNTNCNAANNTCTTTTTTGAGCTTCCGCACNCGTNTTACCCGCTTGAAAACATTGCAAAGTTTCCCNATCTTTCCCGGAACNGCTCCGAGATTTAAGTCGATCAGNGAAACNCCCGACACNTCATAAATCATTCCCGNCGTNTTAAACACGACCANGCGGACATCATATTCCTTTTTTAAAAGCTGTGCTGTCGCAGCGCACACCCGCTCCAATCCGCCCTGATCGAGCANCGGAACAAGGAGCATAATGCGCTTTTTTGCCTTCTCCAAATCANTTCACTCTNTTCCTGCATGAAGTTTTAAGAAATTCTCTTCATGCTTTTCATCGCCATAACGGCAAGCTTNCCAAGCNGGGTATTTCCCGCAAAAACATTNTAATANGTNGTTTTTTCGCCGCCNAACTTCATTTTAAANTCNTCNATGCCGTTGGGNTTTTCAAAATCGGAAATGCCGCCCCAGTCGTAGCGCAGCAGCCCTTTNTTCTTAAAATATTTCATATCCTCCCATTGCAGACGCTTATTCGCCCGTCCGATCATCGANTGGTCNGCGGAGTTCTCCCCGCGAAAACACGACGCTGAGTGAAGCAGACGCGTGTCTGTTTCATCATAGAGATANGAGTGGAACACGAGCATCTCGCCNTGATGCCACACAGCNGAAAACAGAATGCTGTCCGTTTCCATATATTTCTTCACTGCCGTCAAGATTAAANTTTGTATCCATTCCTTTGGACNGATACATNTTCTCATANATTTCNGTAAANGTTTTTAAAAGCTTNTTGTCCGCTTCGATATCNGCTTTNTGGTAAAAGCAGACCGTAACATCATCCCGCTCACTTCTACGGCACTCATAGCGCACATTTTTGTTGATTGCCGCAAGCAGCTCCTCCTCGGACATCGTTAAGTCGCTCATACAGGTATGATACTCCTGCCAGCCGCGAAAGCTGCCCTTTTTCTCTTTTTCNGGCACTCCGTGCACAAACAGAATATCCGCTTTTCGTTTCTGCGCCAAAAGCTGTGATATCGTGACCTCTTTCGGATACCATATTTGATTGACTTTTAAAAATTTCTTTTGATATGAAGTGTCTATCATATTCCTTTTGCCTTTCCTCCCGTTACCTCGTCACTGTTCCCGGCGGATTGCCGCCGCTCTCGTAAAAGCGTTCCATCTCCGCCGCCTGCTGCCTTACATCAAAATTGTTTTCTCTGATAATTGCACTCATATCCTCTCTTACAAGCGCTTTTTTGATGTTTCTCATGATCTCACTCGCCCAACTGCTCGCGGGCTCCTCAATACTCTTGTATATCACACGTTCCGTAAGGGCCACCTCTTTTGTCACGTTGTCGGACACAAGGCACATCAACCCCGCCGCCTGCGCCTCTACGACGCTTCCGGGCAGCCCCTCAAAGATCGAGGGAAACACAAAATAGTCAAACGCCTGATAATACCGCTCCACATCCAAACGATTTCCAAGGAACAAAACCTTGTCCGCAAGTCCCAAAGATTTTACCTTATTGCGCATTTCCTTCTCAAGGCTGCCCCTTCCGATGAGAACAAGCGCCGCATCATCACACATTTTGCACAACTGCGCAAAGATTTCGATTAAATATGCATGATTTTTCATGAAACTAAATCTTCCGACATGCCCGATTACAAATTGGTTAGATAGTCCTAACTCTTCGCGCACTTGCTTTCGCACAGTGTCGTCGTACACAAACCGCGCCGCGTCAATCGCATTCGGAATTGTCCACACGTTTCCCTTGTCCACCCACTCCTTGCCGTACACAGCTCTGCCCGCCTCGGCGGAACATGTAAAGCAATAGTCTGCTCTGTTTTTTAGCCGCAAGCGGAGCATTTTTGTCGCAAATCCCTTGACTCCCCTGTCAACGCCCGCACTTCTCGCATGCGCGATCGTTACAGGTATTCCCGCTTTTTTCGCGATCGGCAGATAAATCGATGCCGTACTTGTCATATGCCCATGCACTGCGGCATAATCATTGTGTGCAGCAAAAAAATCCTTGAGCGCNTTTTTGTATGCGGCAAGATTCGCGATCCGAAACCGCGGAACATTATAGATTCTGCCGCCAAGCTGCTTAATTTCCGCGTCATACTGCCCCTCCTTGTCCGTATGCACAAGAAAGTCAAATTGAACCTTATCTTTATCCATCGCGCGGTAAAGCTCCATGATGCGGCTCTCGGCGCCTCCGAGATTCGTCGTACCCAGCACATGCAATACCCTAATCATACTTTCGTATCCTCTTAACCTTCCAAAGCGTTATGATCTCATTTTTACCAGTGTCGACTTCGCAGCCGCCATCAAATACTCTTTCAGCTTTCCAAACGCACCGCGTATCTGCGGCTCGATTGTCAAAAACTCCGAGTAAGAAATGAATCTGCCTTTATAATTTTCAAACATTTGTTCATATCGTTTAAAATCCGCATCTTCCATCGTGTTGGTGTGCACAACAAAGGTTGTATAACCGCTTTTTGCCCGAAGCGCACTGCTTTGACTATATGAAATCGGATAAAACACCATGTTGTTCCTGATATACGGCCGTTTTCCGAAGCCGTCCGTAATACGCCAAAATTTCAGATTCTCAAGCGCCTTAAGGGTATACTTGTCATANGAATGTCCGGGCGCCATAAAAATATCGGTTTCGATTCCATGCTCCTTTAATATATTCTGCCCCAATCTGAGCGCCTCATACTGCTCGCTGTACTCCACGCCCGCAAATTCCGAAAAATGATTGAGCGGAAAAATGCCCGCCTCGTTTGTCGTATAGACATGCACATAGCCATGCTGCGCAATCGTCCAGCCGTCCTTTTGTAAAGCTTTCACATACTCCCAGAAATCTTCCCTCGGCGCATCGATGCTTAAGTTTTTATCCTCATTTTTGGGCACGACCCCTATAAGCGGCTTAACCTGATACAGATCACAAAGTTCCTTAAACCGAAGGAACTTCGCCCAATCCATATCAGGCGTAATATCGTCCATTCTTATACAGATTTTCATTCCGGTAATTTTCATAGTCTTCTCCTGTCCAGAAGAACGCTGCTTTTGCGTTCTTCCACAAATCATGAAGTACTTATGCTGTGTCTTTTACAGCATTAGTACTCATAGATTTGTTTTGTACCAGTCGATGGCAAGCGCAATCCCCTTTTCAAAGTCAAACTCCGGATCATAGCCCAAAAGCTCTTTTGCCTTGGAAATATCGGCNTTTGAATGCTTGATGTCGCCGGCGCGATCCGGTCCNAAATGCGGCTCGACATCTTTTCCNAGCGCCTTGCANAGNTCNTAGTANATNTCAATCAGATATTCCCGTCCGCCNTAAGCAATGTTAAACGCCTGTCCCGCCGCNTCGCTCGGNGCAAGNCATGCTTTGAGATTNGCCTCAATGACATTATCAATGTAAGTGAAGTCNCTCGACTGCTTTCCGTCACCGTTGATTGTCGGAACTTCCCCATCNANAAGCTGCTTGATAAATTTCGGNATCACAGCCGCATACGCGCCGTTTGGATCCTGTCTGCGTCCGAACACNTTAAANTAGCGCATTCCNTAGGTGTCAAGACCNTAAAGCTTTTTGTAGAGCTTTCCNTACTCCTCNTTCGNGCGCTTTGTCANCGCGTACGGCGATAAGAGNTTGCCCTCCTGTCCTTCTTTTTTGGGCAGTACAGGGTGGTCNCCATAAACGGACGANCTCGANGCATAGACAAANTTTTTAACGCCGTTTTGTCTTGCCGCCTCCATCATGTTAAGCGTTCCCATAATGTTATTCTGCTCATAAAACAGNGGCATCTCGATACTGCGCGGCACNGANCCCCACGCCGCNTGATTCAGCACATAGTCAACGCCCTCACACGCTTTCATACAGGTATCCAAATCNTTGATATCTCCNTTGATAAACGTGTAATTTGGNCGGTCNGCAAACATNTTNACGTTCTCNTCCTTTCCCTGTNGANAGNTCGTCAAGNCACCGNACCTGATANCCCATATCNCTGATCGCCTCACAGAGATTCGAGCCGATAAAGCCNGCTCCCCCNGTCACCANAAAAACGCTGTCNTTGTCAAATTTNANATCNTTATATCCCATTCGATANNCTTACTCCTTTCAAAGNNNNCGCGAATTTATTCACACTATAACCTCCAATAGATATAGCCNGCGTTCTCATATTCCTTTCTGTCAAGCACACCCTTTAANTCNGTGAGCACNTTCGGCTTTTCNCNNTCCGCATAGAGCNCATTNAAATCCGCCATTGTAAGCTGCTTGTATGANTCNTGCGCNACGGCAAGAATCACNGCATCGCAGTCCTTNATCTCTTTCATCGGNGTAAACTCGATNCCGTAAAGCCGTTTTGCCTCGTCCGCGTCGGCATTGTCGTCTGTCACCTTTGCCGTGATGCCGTATTCCNTCAATTCNTTATAGATATCGATAATCTTCGTNTTTCTCGTATCGGGACAGTTTTCCTTAAACGTGAATCCCAAAATCGCCACATTTGCGCTNTTTACNGGAATGTCCGCCTTNATTAAATTTTTCACAAGGTTCTCGGCAACATATTTTCCCATATCATCATTGATNCGTCTTCCCGACANNATAATNTGNGAATGGTATCCNAGNTCCTCTGCCTTGTAGGTAAGGTAATACGGGTCAACGCCNATACAGTGTCCGCCGACAAGCCCCGGNTGNAAATTTAAGAAATTCCACTTTGTCCCNGCTGCCGCGAGCACNGCCTTTGTATCNATCCCCATTTTATTGAAAATGATCGAAAGCTCATTCATAAACGCAATNTTGATATCGCGCTGGCTGTTTTCAATNACCTTTGCNGCCTCCGCAACCTTGATGGACTCCGCACGNTACACACCCGCCTCCACNACAAGNTCNTACACATGNGCGATTTCGTCCAATGTTTCCTCATCCATACCCGANACAATNTTTGTGATGGTTTCNAGACGNTGNACTTTGTCACCGGGATTGATNCGCTCGGGAGAATAGCCNATCTTAAANTCAACGCCGCACTTTAANCCCGACTCTTTTTCNAGAATGGGCACACATATNTCCTCCGTAACNCCNGGATAGACTGTAGACTCAAACACNATAATNGAACCCTTTGTCAGATTTTGTCCCANAATGCGGCTTGCNCCCTCCACAGGCGTNAAATCNGGCGTGTGGTCGTCATTGACGGGCGTCGGCACNGCNACAATATGGAATTTNGCTTCCTTTAACTTTGACGCGTCNGCNGTAAANTCCACCTTGGTATTTTTGATNACCTCGTCGCCCACCTCGTTTGTGGGATCAACNCCCGATTTGTATAGATTAATCTTTGCCTCGTTTAAATCNAAGCCGACCACNTTNATNTTTCTTGCAAATGCNACGGCAATCGGCATTCCCACATANCCNAGTCCCACNAGCGATANTTTNTCTTTNCCNCTTACAATGTCTTCATATAAACTCATTGTATCTTTTCTCCTTTTTATTTTAATTCATTTTATTTTATATCTTTTAGTTCTTTTCGGTATGTTTCGATAATGATNTTACGGTCAAAATTTTTCTCCATCCANGCTCTGCCCGCAATGCCCATCTGNCGCCGNTCCTCNGNGGAAAGCGCAAGNATNTTNTNCATTGCCNTTACNAGCGCATCCGTNTTTTTTGCTTCAAAGCGAAATCCGCTCTCGCCCTCCAAAAANGTTTCAATNCAGCCGCTCACATCGCTTGCAAGCACNGGTCTGCCNCACGCCGCCGCCTCAAGCAGAACGTTTGAGAGCCCTTCATGGTAAGAAGGGTGTACAATGACATGACTCTTTGCCATCACTTCTTTTACGTTGTCAATATGTCCCAAATACTTGATAATCTTTTTTTTCACAAGCTCCTCAATCTGCGGTTCGTACAGGCTTCTCGTTTCCTCCTCATACTCGCCCACAAGACAGAATTTCACGTTTTTATGCCGCTGTTTCATCCTCCGCGCCGCCTCAAAAAATTCTTCAATTCCTTTGTCTTTCATAATGCGGATCACGGCGAGAAAGCAAATTCCTTTTTGCTCTGTGGGATATTCTTCAAATATATGTTCTGACAGATTGACGCCGGATCCCGGCAAAAGCACATTGTTTGTAATCGCAATGCCGTTTCTCGTCATAAATTCGCGATTCCCCATATTTTGAAAAAATACCCGCCTCGCTTTTTTCAAGGATATTTTATAAAAGGCAAGCAGGATTTTGCTCAGCAGACCGCCGCTTTCGATTGCCGTTCCAAGTCCCGTGACATTGCACAGATACGGCGCTTTTTTCATGCGGCAGGCAAGACCGCCGTACAAGTTCGGTTTGATGGTGTATGTCAGCACTACGTCGGGCTTTTGGTTCTTTATCAGCTTTTTGTAGGACAGGAACAGTTTAAAATCCTTAATCGGGTTCATCCCTCTCCTGTCAAACTGTGTTTCTATGATGTGGCACAAATCTTTTAGCTTGTCCACATTTTCATCGGGTGGAAGCGACACATAAATCTCGTGCCCGTCCTCCGCAAATGACTGCAAAAGTTCTTTCCGAAACAAGTAAAGACCATTTGCGTAATTCGTTAAAATCAGTATTTTCATAAGCTTACCATGTTACTTTGAATTTCTTTCTGTTTTTTGATCACCACGCTGTCATACATCATCATGACAACATCCTTATCATATGCGCCGATGCACGGTTGGTTTTCTCTCTTCTCTTTCACATTATGATAAATAAACAGCGGAAAGTCAACACCTGCACCGTACGCATGAAGATAAGCGCCGCCAAAACGCGGGTTGATTTCGGAGAGATAATAGTTTCCGTCCTGATAAAATAAGTCCATGTCTAAGGGACCGTTGAATTCAAATACCGTGAGCGCGTTTTGCACAAAGGTAAAAAGTTTTTCGTCCTTAAAAGAAATCGTCTTGTTCGCGCCGCCGATCGTGGTCGATATCTTCTTTTTAGAGAAGATGGCGACGGGCTTATGGCTTACTGTGTCTACATAGATATCGGCGTCCATATCCTCGCCTGTCATCAACTCCTGAATAATCAGCGTTTCGTCCTGCGCGGTCAGCTCTTCCAACATCTCAAGGGTGTCCACCTTTCTCGCGCCGACGCTTCCGCTTCCTGTGCGAGGTTTCACAAACACGGGAAATGTGATTTCCTTATTGTCATATGCTTTCTTGAAATCCGCAAAGCAGCCGAACGTCTTGACTGTGTTGATGCCTTTTTCGGTTAAGTATCGATACATTTCATATTTATCAAAACAAAGCTTTGCCGTCTTTTCATACGGGGCAAGCACAGTTACGCCAAACGCTTCAAATTCTTTCCTGTGCTCCGCGAGAATGGCTATCTCGGGGTCAATTAAGGTCGTGATGGCATGAATCTCCTCTTTCTTACATATGTCCAAAATCATCGGAATATATGCTTTATCGTGGATTAACGGAACCTGATAACTCACGTCCGCAAACTCCAGCGCGGGCGCATACGGGCTGTTGTCCGTTACGATCAGACGCACCTTGTCGCCAAGCGTTTTTCGAAAATCCTTCAAAAGTTCGCAGCGGCGCCCCACGCTACAAAATAAAATGTTCATACTTCACCCTCCGTTTTGGTTTCGTTTTTCGTTCCCGTAAATGCCTCCATTGTGGCATCGGTCGCGCTGTTAATGTCACTGTGGCGAAAAACCACGGCGACTGTCTGAAATAATATTTTTAAATCCATTCCGAATGATAAATTTTTAACATACTCAACATCATACGCAAAACGCTGTTCCCAACTGATGGCGTTTCTGCCGTTTACCTGCGCCCAGCCTGTCAATCCGGGACGCACGTCGTGGCGCTGTTTCTGGAAGTCGTTGTAAAGCGGAAGATATTTTACCAGCAGTGGCCTTGGACCGATCAGGCTCATGTCGCCCTTTAGGATATTCCAAAGTTCGGGCAGTTCGTCGAGGCTTGTCGCGCGAAGCGCCTTTCCGAATTTTGTAAGCCTTACCTCGTCCGGCAGAAGTTCTCCGTTTTTGTCGCGCTCGTCGGTCATGGAGCGGAATTTGCAGAGCCCGAATATTTTTTCGTGGTAACCCGGGCGCTGCTGGTGGAAAATAATGGGCGAACCAAGTTTCGTGCGCACTAATATTGCCACAATGAGAAAGACAGGACTTAACACGATTAAGGCTGTCAGCGATATGATAATGTCAAACATTCTTTTGATGTATTTTTCGTAGATGGTTTGTTTATGTTTTTCCATTTTCTTAACCTCTATCCCATTGTTTATCAGTCTTCATGTCAAACCCTATTTACGTTCTATTCCATAAATCAGAACTTATCGAATACCTTCCCATTCCGCTAAAAACTCCGAAATATATGCTCTCATATAGGAATCTCTCTCTTTCGCTATTGCTTTTGCCGTATCTGTATTCATTCGTTCACTCAGTTGAAACAACTTTTCATAAAAATGATTGATTGTTGTTGAAATATTATTTTGATATTCTTCTTTGGTCATCTTTTCTTGAAAAGGAATATCGGGATTATAGATTGCTCTATTGTGATTGCCCCCGTATGTAAACGCTCTTGCGATTCCGATAGCGCCTATGGCATCCAATCGATCGGCATCCTGTACGCACTTGCCTTCTATTGACTTAGGAACAACAGAATCCACTCCCATAAAAGAAACAGCATCTATAATATCGCAAATCGTTTTTATTGTTTTTTGAGGCACATTATGCTTCCTTAGGAAATCAACTGCCTTATCTTTATTTGCATATGTTTCGGGTGACAATTTATGATCGTCAACATCATGTAATAACGCAGCTAGCTGAACAATAGTCATATCAGCGCTCTCTTGTTTCGCTATTGTTGCAGCCATCTTATATACTCTTAAAGTATGAAAAAAATCATGTCCACTATAGTCCTGTTCAAATACTTTTTTCACATATTCAATGGCTTCATCAATAATCTGCTTATCCATGACAGACCTCCGAAGGTTTCATCTTATGAATATACTTTATCCGCATGCTGTTTTCTTATTTGTTCGTAACACTTTTTTGGAAAAAAGTGTTACCAATACTTTACCCGATTATATACATAGATTGTATCATTAGCCACAAGAACATTAGCCCTAATAAAATTATGAAAAAGCCTAACAATATTATACATGCCATTTTTATTGATTTTTTCGTCGATTTGCTTCCAAATGCGAGATAAAGCAATATACCGATAAACAGCCATAGAATGAATGTTTTTATGTCATGTAAAATAAAATCATGTAATCCCCAGTTTTCATATCTCGCATAATTGGGATCTGAAGGATCATCATAAGCAATAAATGCAATAAATGTACTAAATACAGCCGAAATCAAATAGAGGATAGAATAAGGAATTATCCCCAACCAGTATTTGCGTGTTTTCTTGCGTATTCTATTCCATGCTTCTACAGCGCCGATGAGTATAACAAGTAAGAATAATCCGCCATAAAGGCGCATGATAAAAGTTGTATATGCTTCAATACTCATACATAAATGTCTAAATGCTTATTAACAAGCTGTTCATCAATGCAAATAATGTTTTCATTCCTTAAAGTTTCAGCAAGTTCTAATGCCTTTTCCTTCAATTCTATCAAAACGGTACCCCTTCCTACTACATAAATTATATCAAGTCAACCAATACATCGGAACATATCATCAATCACTGCTTTACATCCAGTGCATCATATACAATCCTTTCTAAATACTCTTTTTTAGAAAAATCAGTTCCATCTAAAAAAAATGCATTATACGCCACCAAAGCTGTCCTTACGTATCTGCTATTTTCCTCAAAAAGTTTTCTGTTTAATGGAAATCCTTTTTCATCGGCAAATTGACAACAAAATGTAATCGTCGTTCTGGTATTTCCTTCCCTGAATGGATGTATTTTCCACAATCGCGCCAGAGAATCGGAAAACTCTGATGCTTTCTGCGTTCTTGTCATATTTGCCCAGTCTTTTGATCTCATATCAGAAAGAACCTGATGGATATCATTTATTATATCAAACGGATCAGAATACTCCACTGACAGACCACCCAGCACATCTTCTTCCTTGTAAATAGATACCGTTCTAGGGACACCTGCCCATTCAAAAAGATCCCTGAAAATATACTCATGCATTTTCAGTAAATGTTCTGTATTGTAATCTCCATTCAATGGATTCAATGTTAAATCTTTTAAACGATAGACTACATAATCAGCCTCTGCATCATCAAGCAGATTCTGATCATGAATATCCAATTTATTTTTTAGTACAGGAACATCATCATAAAGATAGGGATCACGCATCCTTAGACTCCTTTATTTTATACTTTTTGTCCAGAAAACGTTTCACATCCTCCATAGTAGCCTCTCCCTTTTTTTCCTTCTCAATATACTTTTTGAAATCTTCTGTAGGCTCTAAACCATCTACTTTAATCATTCCTATTGCATAATTCCATGCCTGTGAATTTGTCATAAATAGCACCAACCTTTATATATAGCCCCGATAAATAAACAAAATTTATTAGTTAGGATAAACTAATGTACAATTCTCAATTTCCTCTGTATCATTTTCCGAAATATAAATTTCCGCTGACAGCGACAAATCATTATCTTTGAAACTTTCCTCTTGAAATAGTTTTATAATTATAGGAAAACTTTCGCTTGCCGATTCTGTTTTTAACCAAATTCCCATTAATGGACCAGGCTGCCCTTCTTCGGCATCAATATAATCATATCCATTGTCTTGTATCGCGCCATTGGAAACTTCTTCAATGCGGTCCGGAATGCAATAGCGCAAATCCAAATCCGGATTTTTTAACTTTGCCGGGTTCAACACTATAATAATTGTCTGCATATTAACCACCTTACTTCTTTCTCAACCTGCGAATTTTCGACAACGAAAAGCATCAGCTTTTTGTTGTATGCAAGTCCTAAGCACAAATTTGCCGTGTGAAAAATTTATTTTTCACACTACCTCCATAAAAATTCTAATTCAATTTAGATAAGACATATCACTTATTCTCTTTATAAATCTCTTTCCTTCATTATTTTCAAACAGATAGGAAACTCCACCGGAAAGACCAAATATTTCACTTGTATTCATCGTTTCAACACTGAACCCAAGAAACATTGTATAAAATACGCTTAACAAATCTCCATGAGAAACAATGATTATGTTTTCATCATCACTTGCCATCATTTCATCAAAGAACGGTTTCAGTCTGTTCCACTCATCTCTGCGGCTTTCCGCATCAGAAAACAATCTGTCATCAATCGTTTTCTCCTGCATTTCAAGATTTTCGCGAAGCCATTGAACTGATTTTCCGCAACATTTGCCAAGATTTCTTTCTCTCAACTCCGTTCTTAAAACAGGCGTCAGTTCGAAATATTTTCCTACAATTTCAGCAGTTTGTTTTGCACGTAATAAATCAGAGGAATACATTACAAACTTTTTCTCAGATAACTCAACTTTTAACTTTTCTCCAATACGATTTGCCTGCTGCACTCCCAATTCGGACAGTTCCCAGTCGGTCCAAGAGCCAACCATACCGTTTGTGTGGTGAACAGATTGCGTATGTTGAATTGTAATGATTGTTTTCATATAAATTTTCTCCAAATAGTAAATGCCACAAAAATATCTATAGATTTATTACATATTTGCGATGATTAGTAATCCAAGGAAGCCAATTA
>JAAUZZ010000013.1 GCA_014804345.1 Lachnospiraceae bacterium
ATTACAAGAACGGTTCCAATGGCTGCCAAAATATTGAGAATCTTTATTGTTCGTTCTCCTAACAGCCGTCGCAAAATATCATAAAGCACAATACCAATTGCACCACCCAATGTATTGTCAATCAAGTCCGTTATATCACTTGCTCCAATTGCTAATATATATTGCAACGTTTCATATAGCAGACTAACGATAAAGATCGGAGCAATTTTTCTTAAAAAATCCTTTTCGCCAAACAGCATTCCCATATATACACCGGCAGGGATAAACACAACAATATTTAAGATAATCTCGGATAGTTCAACCTTCCCGTTTACGATCAAAGAACCGGCAAACGGAATGAGATTGATACTCCGATGGTTCATGTCTTGAAACAAATGAATGTCCAATGACATTTTAAATACGATAATCCAAGTCAAAACAATGAGATATATCACAAACAAAACACTTGTTAATTTTTTCGAATCGTTGTTATTCTGTAATTTCATATTTTTATAATTAGTATCTCTCCTTTTTCTGCAAAATTAGCCAAAGCACGCCTTCACCATCTCAATCACAAGATCCTGTTCTTCTTTCGTCATTTTATTGTCAGAAGGCAGACATAATCCCCTATGGAAAATATCCATTCCAACATCCAGCGGCTTTCCGTCCACACCAACAGAGCCACCGCTGATATAAGCGTTGGTTTTTGCCCTGCTGTCCCCCTCCCTTGTCACAAAACCGTTCATTCTGTAAATCGGCTGCATATGCATCGGCTTCCAGATAGGGCGTCCCTCCGCATTGTACTTTGCGATAACATCAAGAATTTCCGTCGGACAACTCTTTCCATGCTCCGGTTGATATAAAACTTCGCACTCTCCCCGCACCTGTTTACACATCGCATCTGCATCAATCAGCATACAAGAAAGCCAGAAATTGGGCTCAGAGTTAGACGCGTCAAACGGATTCATGGAAACAGGAAGGTCTTTAAAGCCTTCCTTATAACGCGCATAAATTGCCTTTTTCCCTGCAATATGTTCCTCAAGATAGGGCATCTGTCCGCGTGCAACACCCGCGATCACGTTGCTCATACGGTAATTATAGCCAAGCTCCTCATGCTGATACCAAGGCGCATTCTCCCGCGCCTGTGTGGACCACTTTCTCACCTTGTTCGCAGCCTCTAACTCGTTCGTCAAAAACATTCCGCCTGCCGAACCTGTAATAATCTTATTCCCATTAAAAGAGATACAGTTGTAGCGTCCGAATGTGCCAGTCTGTGTTCCTTTGTAGGACGCGCCAAAGGATTCCGCCGCATCTTCCACGATCACTGCACCGTGTCTGTCACAAATTTCCTTAATTTCATTCATCTTTGCCGGTGTTCCGTACAAATGTGCAATAACAACCGTCTTGACCTCCGGATAAAGTATAAACGCCTTCTCTAGTGCAACGGGGTCCATATTCCACGTGTCATACTCCGTATCAATAAAAATGGGAACACCGCCCTCGTAAACGACGGGATTTACTGTCGCGTCAAAAGTCATATCGGAACAAAATACTTTATCGCCACGCTTTACCCCCGCAAGCTTTACCGCAAGGTGTAACGCTGCCGTTCCCGATGCCAATGCAACGGCATATCCGCAGCCCGTCTTTTCACAGACAAGTCGTTCCAACTCGTTTAGGTTTTTCCCCACAGTGGACATCCAGTTTGTATCATACGCTTCCTTTACATAAGCAAGCTCGTCGCCATGCATCGTCGGGCTTGAAAGCCATACTTTCTCTTCAAATGCGCGAAATCTGTTTTCTGCCTGAAACATTCTAATTCCCCAACCTTTCCTATATCTTTACAGTATATGGTAAAATCCGGTATTATACAAGAATTTCTTGCAATTGTCGTGTGTCTACATGTTCTTCTTGATGCGCTCAATTTCCGCCTCAATCGTATCAATCCTGCGCTGTTCCTCTGTTTTTTGAGCATCCGCATTACGGGCGGCATCTTTTCTGTCCGAAAGGAGCAGTCTTGCAACCAGTCCCGCGCCACCGAAAATAAGAACCAGAATCAGCACCCACTCATATAACGAAATGCGTATCATCGAAAGATTGGTCGTCATGATAATTGCCACGATAATGATCACTACGGACGCAATCGTAAACAGTTTGGACAAAAGACTTCCCCCCGAACCAAACATCCACAAAATCCCGATAATAAACGGTACCATAATCAACCCGTTCCCTAAGTGAATGCCGCCAATCATAAAACCGTATCCGAAAAATCCCGAGGAAACCATCACCTTTTGTGAAAGAATAAACAATCCTGCCACAAGCATCAGCAGCCCCGCCAGCAACTGTAACAATTCATTTTTAGCTTTCTTCATCCGTATCAATCCTTTCTTTCTGCCATTTACAAATTTGTCGAATGAAAAATCTACGATTTTTCATTCTGCCTTCGGAATATAAGTCGGCACAATCTCCTGTATCAGCGGACGCACGTCCTCACACTCGTCCTCAACCGCATGCTTTAGATTATTGAGCTGCACATAAAAATTCATCTCATCAAATTCAATCGGCTTTCCAATATGAATGAGCTTGTTTTCCGTATCCTTCATGCCCTCCTCATTCATCAAAAGCTCTTCATACAGTTTTTCTCCGGGACGAAGCCCCGTAAATTCAATTTTGATATCCTCGTCAACCTTGTAACCCGAAAGCTTGATTAAATTCTTTGCAAGATCAAGAATCTTCACAGGTTCTCCCATATCCAGCACAAAGATCTCGCCGCCCTTTGCATAGACCCCGGCCTGTAACACAAGCGATACTGCCTCGGGAATCGTCATGAAATAACGGATAATGTCAGGGTGCGTCACAGTCACGGGACCGCCCGCGGCAATCTGCTGCTTAAAGAGCGGAATCACGCTTCCGTTGCTCCCGAGCACGTTTCCAAACCGTACTGCCACAAACTCCGTATCGTAATGGCGGTTGTAAGTCTGCACGATCATCTCGCAGATACGCTTGCTCGCCCCCATAATATTGGTCGGATTGACCGCCTTGTCCGTGGAAATCAGCACAAACTTCTTTACGCCGTGCAATGCCGCCGCCTGCGCCGTCTTCCATGTGCCAAACACGTTATTCTTAACCGCCTCATTCGGACTTACCTCCATCAAGGGCACATGCTTGTGCGCCGCCGCATGATAAATCACATCGGGATGATACGTTTTCATAATCGTATTCATGCGGTTTGTGTTTCTGACAGACGCAATTAGCACCACCAAATCAAGCTTGGGGTACTTGCGTTTTAACTCCTGCTGAATTTCGTAAGCGTTATTTTCATAAATATCAACAATAATCAAGCGTGATGGCCTATGCCCTGCAATCTGTCTGCAAAGCTCGCTTCCGATCGAGCCGCCGCCGCCCGTCACCATGATTGTCTTATTTTTCACATAGTTTAAAATCGATTCCAGATCGACCTTGATCGGATCGCGTCCAAGCAGATCCTCCACATCGACATCGCGCAGTTTGCTGACATTGACCTCACCGTTTACCAACTGGTAAATTCCCGGAAGCGTCCTCAGTTTACAGCTTGTTTCCTTGCAGATTTCCACAATCTCCTTCATCGTCGCGCGATTTGCCGACGGAATCGCGATAAAAATCTCGTCAATGCCGTACAGCGCGGCATATTCCACGATCTTATCCCTTCCGCCGACAATCTTTACCCCGAGGATAAAGCGTCCCCACTTACTCTCATTATCATCAATAATGCACTTGATGGTCATGGTGCTGAAATCGCTGTTGATGATTTCCTTGATAACGGCATGTCCCGCCTCCCCCGCACCGATAATCATGACCCTTGTGCCGTTTTTCTTATTCTGATGTTTATGCTTTACCCCGCGGATAATGCGGTAGGAAAAGCGCACTATCGTCGTTGCCGCCGTGAGCACAAGCACATACATAAAATAGTAGCTTCGCGGAATCGGATAGTCCAAAAGCTTCATTCCGAGAAAATTGAGCACTGCGCACAGACAACATGCCGCGACAATATTCTGCGCCTCCGTGGTGCCCGCAAATGCCCAAAGACTGTGATACAGCTTAAAGATGTAAAACACCAGCAGCGTGATCACCACGTTGATCAGCATAAAATTCCATGCCGAACTAAGATATATCTCGGGAATATCCGTATATTTCAACTCGAAACGAATCCACAGCGGCATGATGCTCGCAATACACACAATCATGATATCAATGATCACAAGCACAATACGCCTGTGTAAAAGCTGCATATTCATACGATCCAACAGTTTCATAATAATCCCCCATTCTTACCAAAGTCTGCAAATTCTTGACAGCGAAAAGCGCAAGCTTTTTGATGTATGCAAGCGCAAGCCCAATATTTGCAAAACGAACAAGTTCGTTTGTGAAAAATTTATTTTTCACACTTCCCCCCTTTGGTTTTCTCCCCCAGGTCCGCCGATAAACAGCGGCTGTAAAAACAAAAAGCTAAAGCCCGCGGGTATACATGGGTGAAATGCCCATTCCGTAAGACTCACAATCCCAAATACAATGACAAGCGTAAACGGTACAAGATAAATCCCAAATTTTTCTCCCTGTACCATCACAAGCCGTATCGAACTGTAAAGGCTTAGTACGCAAATTGCCAAAAATACTACACCTGCTATCATACCAAAATTATACGCAACCTGCAAATAGGAATTGTGGGCGTGTACCCGCTCTTTTCCTTTTTCATTGACAAGCGCCATCTTCTCATGCCCTTCCAAGGATAATGCCCTTACATAATCCTTAAAAATTCCAAAACGTCCGTTCGAAATGTCATCTTCTTCCTCGTCACCGTCCGCCTCCTCATGATCATCTTTGGCCATTCTCAAATCCGCTCCCGCAAAATCCGCTCCGGTATAGGCAAGATACAGGCTCCCGCCTCGTGCCTCCTCCTCGTTTTCCTCATCCGTGACCGTCTCCTCACGCTGGAAGCGCCCGAACAAGGTCGCGAAAAAACGTGGCACAGTCATATATTTATCGGAATCAATCGGATCCCCTCTGTAAATCATAAAACCTCTGTCCTGATGCTCCAAGTCGTATCGGATTGGCTCGTTGATCACGGCGGGAATCATGCGCACTGCGCTGAACACCAGCGGAAAACACAACAGGACAAGCAGCGTCAAAATCCCAATCTCCTTGATCACATCAGACAGTCTCTTGCGGAACGCAAACGCCGCAAGCAACACGACAAGCGCTGCTGTCACAAACGTTGAAAGATACGCCGTCCTGGACATTGTAAGAAAAATGTACCCTGCCGTCACTGACGTGATAAAACACTCAAACGGGCAGCTTATCAATATGTTCTCCCTGTTTTTGAGCTTTCCGAATAGTTTTCCTACCGCCGCGCCAAACACGACTGCAAGATACATTCCCGTACATGCCACAGTATGGAAAATGCCGCCGTACCGATAGAGCATCCAATAGTGATGCGGTCTGTGGATAAAGCAAAACAGCGTCACAAATCCAAACCCAAGCAGTATCCCGTTTGTAAAATTCTTCAAAAGTCTGCTCTTTAACGCTGGTGATGTACAAAGGAAAAACAGCGTCAAAAACGGTAAAACTGCCGTGAACACCCAAGTTTTTTCAAAGCGGTAAACATACAGCAGCACGGAAAAGACAACCCATAAAAGACCATACACCATCTGGAGCGCAGTCGGCTTTTTCGGATGTATTTTTCTCTCCATTAACGCTTTGATCAATTGTATCAGTATATTTAAGATCAAAAATCCCCACGATACGACCACGCCGCACGTCAAAGCAGCAAGATGATGTTCGTTGGTTCCCGTTTCAAAATCGCGGCAATACACTGCCGAACCGATTACGGACCCCACAAGCCACAGAATACTTAATATATTGAAAAACTGCACTTCCCGATACATCATCAAAAGCGCTATCGCCAGAAATATCAGCATCCAGCGCGTGTTGGTATAATGATAGTATTCCCTGTCCGCATTGACATATTGACAGAGTGCATAAAATAAAAGACCAAAACTCACTGTTTGAATATAATTTCTCCAAATCAGCGAAAGCTTCCGCGCAGGCGTAAGCTTCGTTTTGGAGGACGCTGCCGGATACCGGTCACGCAGCCAGATTGCAAGCATCAGCCAAGCCGTTCCCACAAGCGTCGCAACCGTAAAAAAACTTCTGTCCACAGCTCCCACGCCAAAGCGGTTAAGTATCACGGAAAAAATAAACAAAAATACGGCAAATGCAAGCACAAGCGCACTTGCGCCAATTCTCGCATAGCGCATATAGCCTGCGCTGTTTTGTGAAAGCCTGCTGTCATAGAGATAGAGCGCCACAGCCGCCACAATGTAAAGCACAACGGCTGCCGCAATGATCATCACATAATACAGAAGGATCCCCATCGCCGTAAGCTTTGTGGAGTAATCAAAGTCCGCGACTAGAGAAACGTCCTCATTGATGATGCCATCAATATAAAGGATACCGTTTTCCGTCTGTCCAAGCTGTCCTCTGTCCGCAACAGGAAGCGCAAGTTCCGCCCTGCAATACTCTCCCAAATCTTTATCATAGGGAACGAGCATTTCGTAGTAATACGCCTTCTCCGGATCTACATCCATATCGGGCGTCGCCAAGAGAAAACCGTCTTTTGCCATATCCGCACAGCAACGCTTCTCCTCATAGATACAGGAAAAATTTTCATCATATAACCGAAACAGCACATAGTCCGATCCGTTACTTTTATCCGGCAGGTTACAGACCACATACAGTTTTATCGCGTACAAATGTTCTTGCGAAAAATAGACAGTCTGCAGCTTCTTGTCGTTCTCCGTAAACGCGTCCGCACTAATCTCTTTCAATTCCGACGCCTGATATGCCTTCTGCCTTGCATACGTGTGATTTTGCACGGCTCCCTGTGGAAATACGCGCATCAACAGAATAAAGGCAATCGTTGCAATGATAATCTGAACGACCGCGTTTCTCTTAATATGTTCGATGTCATTGATCGCATTCCAAAGCGCGTTCTTTATCACGAGCTCTCACCATCCTTTGCGCCCGTTTCCTCACGAATCACATACTGCGGCGACTTGTTGATGCTGATGTAAATGCGTCCGATATATTCGCCGATCAGTCCAAGCATGATCATCAGCATACCGCCGATAAACACAACCGCCGCCATGAGCGAACTAAAGCCCATAGGCACTGCGGGATTAACAAACTTTTTGATAATTGTATAAACACCATAAATAAATCCCGCCACGGCAAAGAATACGCCTGTCGCCGTCGCGATACGAAGCGGCAAAATCGAAAATGCCGTAAAGCCGTTAAACCAAAGCGAAAGCAGCTTTCGCATGGTATAGCCCGAATCGCCGACCGCGCGGCTTCTGTGGTGCACAGGCACATTTGTGATATTTTTGGTGGCACGCAGCACGAGACCGATGACATAGGGATAACTGTGCTCATACGCAAGCATGCTATCTACAACAAACCGTTTTGCGGCAAAGTAACTCGTCACTTGCAAATCCTTTGGTTTTCCCAGCATGATACGCGTCATGATGTTATTGATATGGCTGCCGAAGTTGCGAAACGCGCTGTGCTTTTTGGAATCATAGCTTGCATAGACAACATCACTGCCCCGCTCAATCGCGTCAAGCAGACCGCCCACCTCGTTTGCAGGTGTCTGACCGTCATCGTCCAGACACACGACAATATCACCGTCCGACTTTCGAAGTCCCGCCATCAGCGCGGCATGCTGACCGAAATTTTTCGCAAGGCTGATACCCGTAATATTGTTATTTTTTTCACATATTCTTTTGATAACCTCATAGGTATGATCGGGAGAACAGTCGTTTACCAGCATTATATCGTACTCATACGCTGCGAGCCCTTTCATTGTATCCATAATTTCCGCCACTACTGCCTCAATGGTATGTTCACTGCGGTAGCAGGGTATGACAAAGCTTATTTTGCTCATTCACACATATCTCCTTTTAAGGCGCCGTATAATATCAAATCCTCATATTTTCCGTCAAGCAAAAGTTCCTCTCTTAAATACGCCTCCTGACGGAATTTCAGCTTTTCATTCATGCGAATACACGGCTTGTTATGGGCAAGCACTCTCGAATGCAGTTTGTGCAGTTTTAATTGATAAAAGGCATAGTCCAAAATGAGTTTCCCAACCTGTGTCCCTACGCCCTTGCTGCGCGTTTCGTCCGCATTTAAAAACAATCCCCATTCCGCCTTGTTGTTTTCCTCGTCAAAATTTTGAAGGTATACAGAGCCAATCGGCGTGTCATCCTCAATACGGCATATCACAAACTGGTGCACATCCCCCGTAAAAACCTTATTCTCAAGCCAATTCATATGTTCCTGCACTGTGATACGTTTTTTATAGATAAAATTATCGACGACCTCAGGCGAATTGCGCCAGCTAAGCACATCCTCCGTATCCTCCGCCGTAATCGGTCTTAAATAGATTGTTTCGCCTTCTATCCGTAATGTTTTGTCCATCGGTTTCATATCAATTGCCATACTCCTTCATTGTTTCTTTAACCCATACACGAAAAACGCCGTTTCCCCGCTGTCCGTCCGTATTTCGTCAACGCGCTCGCACGCTATGTTCACGCCCCGCTTTGCATAATATGTTTCCATCCAGTCCATATCCCTGTTCGGCGCCGCCACAAAGCACACCTTCGTCTGCTTTAAAAGCGCACTCTGCAAATCCCGAAAACCTCTGTCTGCAAGCTTTTGTCTTGAAAGAGGGCTCTTTGCAAACCACCCGCCGCAATAATCAAAATTTTTATATGCATTATCCGCATCCCGAAATATTTTTTCCGAGTATGCGGCTCCCTCATACGAAGTCGAAGAATATACATCGATCACATAATACCGCTCCTCATTTTCACGGCAATAATCCATCAGTGCATACCACCTGTTATCCGCGCGCTCCCTTGCCTCATACTCACTGCTTACGCGCATAAAATTCTTCCCAAACGCCGCAGTCAGCAGGAAGACCACAAACAGGTATACGGTCACTGCCGTCACTTTCGGTTTCTCTTTTTCCGGCATGTCTTCATGCACACCTGCAAAACGATGCATATCGCGCAGCCAAAAGCCGATGATACACGCAAGCTCTCCCATGATCAGCGGCATTGTCACCCTGTCAAGAAGGCGGTCTACCATATATAAATATAACCACAAAACGCTCCTTATAAGCAAAAGGAACGCTATTTTGGGCATTGTTTTGCCAAATGCTTTCCAAAACTGCCCTTTTTTTGCCGCAGGCGCAAGACAAAATAGCAGATAAATCCCATACGCCGCCACAACGGCAAGATCCGCCGCCGAAGCATTATGCATCAAACGGTCTTTGTACAGCCACAACGCTTCGCTTACGCTTTTTTTGCTCACAAAACCAAAGGTATTGTTTAACCGGTCTTTCTGATATTCCGCTATCGACTCCAAGAGCCATGTGTCGATAGAGTCGTCAAGCGCAAAGTTATAGTTTTCAAGCAGTGTGTAAGATTCCCTCGAAAGCCCTACCGATTCGTAAAAATCGATATTCTGCTCATAATCGGGAATGCCATAAAAATCATAAAGCTTTGTCCTTGCGTCAAAAAAATCTCTAAAATTACTCCACTCATTTCCGTGATAGGCAAGCAAATCTAGACTAAACACAGCAAACATGCCAAGCAGCGCAAATCCGATCAGCAAGAGGTATTTTCTGACGTTTTCAACCGTGAAGATTTTTTCTTCGGACGCCCATTTAAACATCCCTGCATACAAAACAAACGGCATCAGCATAAGGCAGACTTCCGTTCTGATCATAAAGGCAAGCGCCACGAGAACAAGCGGGATTGCATTATTTCCCTTTTTGTCGTCGGACGTGATAAACAAAAAAATCGCGCACATCATGCACATACCTGACGTGACACTGTACTGCACAATGACAAACTCGCGCAAAAATAACCCATAGAACAGAAAAAACGCCGCAAGAAGCGCCATAATACGTCCTTTCGTGGTCTTAAAAATCGCAGTAAGCCGCATTGCGATCAGAATGACGACGCCAAACTGGCAGACGCACAAAAACAAGCCATACCACGCAACACTTGGCACAACCTTGTACAAAAGGGCGATCAGCCACGCGAGCGGGTACAAAAGCTGCACGCAGTAACCGCTCGGAGCGCCTGTATAAGCGCCCGAAACGATATCTTTGATCAGAGTATCGTCATTCAAATCATAATAAAAATCAAATACGATCGCAGGGAACGCCACAAGCAGAATGGTGAACACGGTCAGAACGCACACTCTGCCTGCTTTCCTGCCTGTGCGGCTATCCGTCATACATGATAGAACTCCTTCACCTTGCTAACGATATAATCAACCTCAGACTCTTTCAGCGCATAAAACATCGGAAGTCTGAAAATTCTTTCACTCTCTTTTGTCGTATAGACATCTTCCCCCACAAATTTACCGAATTTTTGTCCCGCCGGAGCGGTATGAAGCGGTACGTAATGAAATACGCTCCAGATGCCGTTTTCCTTTAAAAACGCGATCAGCTCTGTTCGCTCTTCCAAATCACGCGCCTTTGCGTAATACATGTGCCCATTGTGCACACAGCCTTCGGGAATCGTCGGAAGTTCCAACAGTCCGCGTTCTTTTAAAGGCTGTAACAGTATATTGTACTGCTCCCAGCGCGCAAGCCTTGCCTTTGTGATTTCCTCGGCAAGTTCCAGCTGCGCCCACAGATAAGCGGCATTCATATCGCTTGGCAGATACGAGGAACCGTAATTCATCCATCGGTACTTGTCCACCTGTCCGCGGTAATATTGGGATCGGTTAGTGCCCTTTTCGCGGATGATCTCAGCTTCGCTTACATACTTTTCGTCCTTGATCAAAATCGCGCCGCCCTCGCCCATGCTCAGATTTTTTGTTTCATGGAACGAATAGCATCCAAAGTCGCCGATGGTTCCAAGCGCCTTGCCCTTATATGTCGCCATAATACACTGCGCAGCGTCCTCGATAACGAACAGGTTGTACTTTTGGGCAAGCGCCATGATTTTATCCATCTCGCAGGAAACGCCCGCATAATGCATCGGCACGATTGCCCTTGTTTTTGGGGTAATCGCTGCCTCGATCAGATTTTCGTCAATATTCATGGTATCCGGTCTGATATCAACAAACACTGCCGTTGCCCCGCGCAGCACAAACGCGTCCGCGGTTGACACAAAGGTATAGGACGGCATAATGACCTCGTCGCCCTCCTTGATGTCCGCAAGAAGCGCCGCAAGTTCTGTCGCGTGTGTGCAAGAGGTTGTGAGAAGGCATTTTGCTGTGCCTGTTTTTTCTTCAATCCATTCATTGCATTTCTGTGTGAAAGGACCGTCACCACATATTTTCTGATTTTCGACCGACTGTTTGATGTATTCGATTTCCTTTCCCGTAAACGGGGGAACGTTAAAGTTGATCATGTGGCTCTCCTTCCCGATTTTGTTACTGTTCACTCCGTTCCAGTAACAGGTAAAAATCCATGCAAAATCACCTTCGGTGATGGATTTTTACTTGGATACGATACGCTTTCTTACGGAATTAGCAGTAAATGCTAATTCCTGTTTGAACAGTAACCATATTTTCCTATTTTTAATATTACACATTATACGGGCATTTTGCAAGGTAAATATTGGAAGGATTGTAATAAGGATTATAATAAAATTAAAAAGCATCCCCTTATCAATTGCAGAGAATACTTTTTAATTTTATTATAATCTTCATTCTATAATGGGATCGTTTAAAATCACCTGCATTGCTAATTTCTGTGATTCCAAAATCGCTACCATAAAATGCATCAAGTCTTTGACACATTATAGCTACTCCCCCGTTTCCTATCTTAATCCTTTATTGGTTCAACATCGATCAAAACAGCGCTTATATAGGGAACCGTAATTACAAACATTGGATAAATGTATCTATAATCCGAAAAACAACATCCCACTAAAAGTCCTACTGTATTCGCAATTACTGGAACCAGCGCATATGTGAGCTTTCTCTTTTTTATTGGTAGATAAAGAAAAGAACACATCCATAATAATATATTAAATCCACCTCTGTAAAGAATTGATTGTATCATCCCAATCAAGTGTTTCTCTGAATATAGCTTAATGATTATATCTCTTAAAAATTTCATATTCTCTATATATTGCCACCCATAATCGTTTGTTTGTATTTCTTTAACAATGCTTTTGGTAATTCGAAATTCATCATAATAAAACAACGACCACATATTAAACGTTCTTTTAAACCTGGCTGATATTGTTGCCATAGGATTTTTAACCAAACATCTAAAATATCCTATAGTTGCCTTCTTTAAATCAAAATTCTCATATCCCCCTTCAAATACACGTTCACTAAAGTCAGACATTCCATAATATTCCATACAATCGTCATATGTCGTCAGCGAATAAAAATATTTCTCAGTTTCATCATCCAACTCGTTTCCCTGATAAACATACTCTACTATTCCGTCCATAAAAGGCAGTGCTGAATAATTGCTTGGTGATTGCTGTACATTAAAATAATTGAATATTGGTCCTTTAAATATTATCACTGCAATTAATGATACCAATATACTTGCCAGCATTTTAAACCTTATATTTTTCTTTATAAATCCAATTATACCAAAAACAACCACACACAGTAACACAACCTGTCCATTTGAGCGAAAAACCGCCACTCCAAACAAAGCTAATGAAAGTACCAATAGATTGCTTATTTTATCCGCATAATCGCAATCAAAATAATTCTTCAACAATTGAAATGATAACACAAGTAAACATATTGTAAACGGAACATCTTTCCAACTGGCAATCAACATATAAATATTGCTTGGAAACAGAAGCCATCCAATCGTAATTAGAAGAGCTACTTTTTTTCTTAGCCCTTTACTACACAAATAAGTAAAGACACTCGCCCATGCAGCTGCAAAAAGAACCATAAGTAAAAACGTAATGATATAATAATTGTTATATATTGATATAATGATCTTAAAAACACATAAATATGCAAATGAATGTATATCCGATGCTCCATAAAGACTGGAATTTAATGCCGATTCATAAAAGTATATGTTATCCGGCGTAATAATACCCGGATAAAAGGCCAAAGAAAAAAGGAGTCCAACTCCACACACAATACTAAAGAGAATAATCCAAGTATATCCCCTTAGAGTCTCCTCCTCACTATTGCTTTTTATTCGTCCACTAAGATATGAGAATATTTTCAATACAGCATCTGACAAGGCATGACCCCAAAAAAACAGCAAGCAAAATAAACACACTGCTATTTTTACGTCGATACAATCTGCAATAACAAAACATCGATACCCAAAACACTGGCATGTAATAATGATATCCACAAAAAAACGTGCCAGCATAGATTTTTTATTATTTCCCACATATGACCAATCACAGAATTTAAGCATCAGTATCGTACACACAAGAAATATCCATTTATTGCTGTTTTCATCCAATATTAGATAATAATCATTTGCAATAATATGAACGCAAAAACATACATAGAATAGTTTAACCATTTCCACTTTGCGGTTCGCTTTTTGAGCTAAAATAAACAACACCCCAAAGCCGATGATACATATCGGTATAAGAATAATTGCATCCCTATATATACAGTAAAAAACAATATACAATAAAAGCAGGATTTCGGTTAATACTATATAAATATTCTTTTTCAATATATCGATCATTTTTTTGCAAACACCCACCTGTCTTGAACTTTAAAGCTTACAAAAAACAAAACTGTGTCAACAATTATCTTACTTAACACTTCATTCCAACCTAACCACATCACTATTCCATTTGTAAGAAATCCTGATAGCGTTGACTGAATAATGCACAATATAGCAAACTTTATTGCTATACTCATTTTACGTGAATGGTTCTCAAATACAATTTTTTTGTTTACCATATATGTGTAGGTACATGAAATAATTTTTGCAAGATACGTGGATATAATCACATAAGTTTGAGGATAAAGTTCCTTAAACAATGCTAAAAATATTGAATACATAATAATATCTACCACGAACGCAGATATTGATGATAGTAAATATTTTAATATCAATGAATAAATTCTGATTGAATCCCGCAACGGATTAAAATGTGATGTTTCATTATTATTAATATAGATTGTTTCTATCGGGAACTGCAGTATTTCAATTCCTTTTCGTTTCGTTTCTAACAAAACACTGCTTGCATATTCAAATCTTTCTCCCTGCGTTTCCATCAAATCAGGTAAAAAACTACACGGAATTCCTTTCAATCCTGTTTGCGTATCTTCAATATCCAATCCACAAAAAGCCTTAAACATAAAAGTAGTGCACTTGTTTCCAAACCTACTCCTAAATGGGATACTTTTATCCGAAAAATTCCGAACTCCTAATATAAATTTGTTTGGATTATTGTTCAATAATTCCAAACACTTATTTACGTCTTCAATACAATGCTGACCATCACAATCACATTGTATAATACCTATTGTATCCTTATACTCCTCTTTTGTCTTAGACAAATAGTAATTGAATCCAGACTTATAAGCCCTTCCCTGCCCTAAATTGATACTATGAGAAACAAGAGCACAATTGTAATTTTCCACAGCCTCGTCGAAAAAATGTTTTTTCTCCTCTACGCTTCCATCATCAATAACAATTATTTTTTTGTATCCCGATTCTTTAAGTTTTCCAAGAAAAAACAAAAACTTTTCGTCCGGATTATATGCCGGTATCATTATAACTACTTTATCCTTTATATCCATTATAGCTCCATTTCATAATTCTCACAAGAAAACAATATATATTTTTATTATCTATCATGCATCAAACCTGTATAGCCATTTCTTGCGTATTATTCAACTTTCACAGGGTAATTTTATTTATGATATCATATATTTTTGCCAAAAACAAGAGATAAAATTCTTTCCAACTAATTCTAACTGTCTAAAACAAATGTTTTTGAATGTAACAATACGCCTATCAACTGATTGGTGATAGACCCGCAAAACAATCTTACAAAAATGTGTTTTTATACATTAGAAATATATACTTTTAGGAATAAATTCATAAACAACACAAATACGAAAACGGAAATTTCTAATGATATACCGAAAACATACTATTCTCATACAGCATTTCATAATCTGACGCTTCTATAAACACGTTGATCGCGTCAAGCTTAGCATCCGTTTTTCCCTTCTGTGCTCGTATCTGCAGCGCCTCTTTTCCTAAAATGACCACAGGCGTTTCGCCATTTTGATACAGTGCGTCCAAATCTCGCTCAAGCAGACTGAGCCTGTTGGAATCCAAATCTGCCCATGTCGTAAAGACAGCAGTCTCCATGTCTAAAATATAGGCAAGCGCCGGAATATCGCCGTACAATATCACCTGTTTTTTATTTAACTCGCTGTCGTGCAAATAAAGATCGAGTCCTTCTATCGCCTGCTTTTTTTCGGGGGTTGTTTTCAGTCCCGAGGTGACCGTCGCACAGTTGAGCTCAGATAAACGCTCCTGTTCTGTGGCAGCGCCCGCATCATGAAAAATAAAACAATACCCAAAAAGAATGCTTTGCACCATTGTGCAAAGTAAGATCATCACACATACACTGACAATCACAAACCGCCTGTCTGCCCTAAACGTTGTGTCTGTCTTTAAGGTGCGCAGACATTGTGCAAACAGGTATACCGATATCGGCGCTACAAGAAACAGGTTATTGAAGATCGGATGAAGCGCGTTGTTGCTGCCAAGCGGCGTAATCCATATGATCACCAGCAAAAATGCTGCCCACAGCTTACTGTCCTCCTGTATTTTTGACGAAAAAAGCGTCCACACACAGGCAATCATCACAAGCAGTAAATATACTGTCACCCACTTATAAATGCTAAAGAATTCAGTGGCGTAATCGAAGCCAAACATCCCTCTGCCATAGCAAAATCTTATCAGTACCGGCATTCCCATAAGATACAACGCCTTAATTACTATTGTTATTTTATTCTTAATATTTTTTTCTATATGAATAGCGTCTATTATCCGAAACGCGATCACGCCCAAAACGCCATACACTGCGAAAATCCCAAGCCATGCGCTATATCGGGCATAATCTCCAAACATTGCGCCAAGCATGGAAGTCGGTTTATAATCGGTCGCCGTTTCCGTCACTTCAAAAAGGGATGTAATCATGCTAAGATAGGCAGATATTCCGTATTTCATGCTAATAATCCCAAGCGGCACAAGCAAACCCAGCGCATATCCACCCACGCAGTAGAGCGTTCTGCTGCACAATTTTCCAAATTTCTCTTTTTTGAGGATGCTAAAATACCACAGCGGAAGAATGAATGCCATATAGGTAACATTCGGCATTCTGACAGCGATACATAATCCAAGAATTGCTCCGGCTGTTATATAACCTTTTTTATTGTCCTCTATAATTGCCCGATAAAGCGCTAACACAGCGATTGTCATCAACAGATAGCCGAGATAATGATATAAAATCACATTCGGCGCCCAGCAAAGTGAGAGGGCAGTAAACTCCGCGAGAAAAAAGAGAAACACTCCTGCCCTTAATTTTTCCTCATATAGCCTGCACACGTATAAAAATGCGGCTGCTGCCACAACGCCGACCAGCAGTCCGGAATAAATGTTCATTCCTGCCCATGTATCCCCCCACGGAAGATAGGACAACACAACTCCCGTAACATTTGCAAGGTATGTGGCAAGCTTCCACATCGGATTCAACACATCAAAAAAACGGTAGTTTCCAAGCGCGTAGCCTGCGTCCATGAGGTCCACTCCCGTAAACGCATGGCGCAGCGGATACAGAAGCAAAACTACCGCCAGCAAATATTTTATTTTGTTTATGTTGTTAATTCTGTTCTTTTGACTTCCTGTTGATCCCATTTTCATCCCCATTTTTCCTGATCATTATCATCGCTTGTTTTCTAATGATTTCTATCAACGTACATACACAATAAACTGTGAGCACAGTAACAATCATATGTCCCAAAAATCCGGCAAGAGACGCGTCAATCCAAGCCTTACAGTCAAACCACTCTACCCACAGATATCTGACATTTACATGCTCATGGATTAAATATACGCCAAAAGCTGCACCCGACACAAGCTCTATGGGCTTTCTGACGCGCTCTAATCGATTCTCTTTACCGTCCGCTTTTTTTGCAAAACACTCATGAAAAACCATAAAAAGTCCTATTGCGCCTAGATAACAAAACAAATGATTGTATGTATAGCCATAATTGATAAAATCTCCAAAACTTCCCGTCACAAAATAAATCGTCCTGATCACAAGAAAAGACGCAAAAGTCAAAAGCACACTGCAAAGATAAAGAGCCAATGCCTTTATCCGGCTGTTGAGCAATGGGATACCATAACGTCTGATATAAGCTCCCGTAAGATAGATCGTCACAAACCAAAACGCATCATATCCGTATTTATCCCACGCAAGCTGCATCGGAATCACAGTCTTTGCAATGCAAAATATCAGCATAAACGCACCCAAAAGCTTCTCAAGGTTCTTCTTGTCAAGCATTTCTGCGCCTCTGTCCAAAAACGGCATAAAAAGGCAGAGGATAATGTAAGAAGTGGCAAACCAATAGTGTTCTGTTACAATTGGGAAAATATAGGTAAATATCCGGTAAATATCAAACTGCTGTATTCCAGTAAGAATCGCAATCACACCGATTACGACCGAATAAAATATCACCTGTTTCCAAATATTGAAAGGGCGTCTTAATACATCCTTCGTTTCCGTTCCCGCACCAAAATATCCGCTGATCAGCACATAGACATTCACTGCGACAAGGCAAAACGCCTCAATCAACCACGCCGCATAGCCTGTCGCGTTAATTCTTGCCCTTGCGGGATCTCCTAAAAATCCGCCTTTGCTCAGATAATGAAGGCACACAATCATAAGCATCGCCAAAATGCGCAGCAACTCGTAATTTAATTGTCTGCCCTTTTTTTCTGCCATATTAATCCTCCATTCTTGCCAAAGTCTGCGAATTTTAATGTGAACTTGTTCACATTTCCCTTGAATGCCGCTCCTTTTGCAGACGAAAAATCTCGCTTGAAATTCTGCCCGCACCTTTTCCGTCAATCAACCGACGTTCCTGTTTATATAATAACATGCGATATTCTTTATTATCAACACATTTCTTCAGCGTCTCTACCGCTTTGCCGATCACACTAACCCTGTCATCACAAAAACAACCCACATTCACAATGTCCGTAAGCTCCGCCAACTCCTCCGCTCCCTGCCTTTGATTCTCCGCAAAATAAAACGCGATCATCGGAACGCCGAGTACACTCACCTCATAAACCGTGCTTCCCGTTGCTGTGAGAACCACATCACAGCGTTTCATAAGCGCCTTCAGGTCTTTTAATCCCTCATGAATTACCACGTTTTCATGCTCCCCATAAGTTTCCTTCAATCGGTCTGCAAACGCATTGAACGGTCCGCTTACAATATGCCATGTGATTTGGTTTTTATCATCACCATCGAAAAATTCATGTTCCGCCGAGAGAAACGCATCCGTAAACGCTCCCGCCGCAAAATAGGGATCACTGCCTCCCGTAGTTATCATAACATCTGTTACTTTATCTTTCACATGATACTCGATATCTTTCTGAAACACGCTCCTAAGAGGCATATACTCCGCCCCAAGAAGCGTATTGAGCGGTTTTCCATTTAACCGGTACTTCTCTCTTAGCTTGGGCGCATACAGATTATAATTGATCAGCAAGTCAACCGGATAAGGCTCTCCCATATCCTCAAGACATACCATAAATGCAAGCTCTGAAACCGCCTCAAAATATGCCGTATCCGCCTGATAGCTGTCCACAAGCAAAATATCCCGTTCTCGATCCAATAATTTTTTTAACTGTGGAAGCTCGCTTATCATATTTTTGTAGTCCGTATGCAATACAGTCACGTGAAAGCCACGTTTCTCTATCATGCCGCAACAGCCTTCGTCCGCCACAAGAAACACAGGTTCATATTCGGCGCCAAGCGCCACGGCAGCTTCCGCAATCGAAAGGCAGCGCATGATATGCCCCATTCCAATCTGCGTATTGCCGTCCGCACGAATGTATAACATATGTGTTGCTCCTTTCCCTGCATGCGTCAATTTATTTTAATGTTTTTCGTATCAGCATAAACGCCTCCGCACGCTGCATTCCCGCCGCCATACCGCGCGATTTTGATTGCACATCCATTCCTGTAAGGCTTCTGGGGTGCGGAAACTCGCAAAGTTCCGACACATAACACTTCATCGCACGTTCCTTGCACGCATAATAATCCGTAATATCCACAAATACATTGGGACTAAACGCCGCCTGAAGCGTATGGTCAAAATTCCACTCTGAGGAGGAAAGCGTTTCAAACGCATAAAGTTCTTCCACGCAGTAATCGCCGATCGGTCTTGTCGCCGTAAGCACAGCACGCGCCGTATACTGATGGTCAACGTTTAAATCACCGCTGTAATGCGTATAAATAATCTGCGGCTTTAATTCCCGAATCTTTTCTTCCACTGCCTTCACTATATCCAGCAGATCAACCTCATCAAAACGATTGTCGGGAAAATCCGCAAAAAAGACTTCACGAAATCCGATTACTTTTGCGCTCTCCAATGTATTTTTATGAAGTTCCTCCACAGTTTCTCTGCCAATATCCTTCCGATGTGTACCACGCGATGTCTGTCCTTCACCCAAAATCATCGCGTACACTGCGTCACCTTCCGCGACATGCCTTGCTGCAGTCGCGCCAACACCAAGGATCTCATCATCCGGGTGTGCCGCTACGATCAATACTGTTTTCATCATATTCCCCCATTTGTTTCTTAAAAATCACTCTTGCCGAAAGCTCCTGTCCGTCCGCCAAAACCTGTGCCTGTTCAAACTCCATCCTGTAACCGCCAAACTCCATATACGCCCTCGGATATCCTTCCGCATCAAGCATTCTGATGTAATCATAAATTTTATCCAATTCCATATCAGGTGTTATTTGTCCTTCTTCCGGTTTTCTCCGTTTAAAGACAACCGGTTCACCCTCCTGTGGTTTTGGTTCAACTTTCTCTGTCAAAAACATCGGAAGCATTTCCTGAAAAATAATATCCGCACAGCGCACAAAAATTTCCTGCGCGCTTCCCTCAAGCGACAATGGACGCTTCATATAGACAGGTCCACCGTCAAGTTTCTGCGTCACCTTAATCGCCGATATTTTCGTCTCCTTATGTCCGCGCACGATCAGATTTTGCAACGGACTGCCGCCACGCCCGTACGGTAAATCCGTCATATGAAATACGACACATTCATAGTTGTCTGTAATCTCATTGGAAACCAAATAGGACCAATGCGGCATGAAAATATAATCCGGATTAAAATCACGCACGTTATCTATTGTATATTCTTCCTTGGTTGTATAGATCACAATATCGTGAACGCTCTCATACTGCTTTTGCAGCGCTTTTGCACGCTCAATATTCCACGATTTCACAGTTGCAATTATAATTCTCACTCGCGCACTCCTCTCAGCCCATTTGTATAGAAAACGACTTTAATCATTTCCTATAACATCATAAGCAAAATTCATATTGTAAATAATCTGTCATTTCCCTTTTCGTAAAACCACATTTTTCAAACGCTCTTGCAGATGCCTGATTTTCATACTTCACCTGACCTATTAATTTAATAACGTCAGATATTTTATCTGCGACAATCTGCTCCCTCACCAACTCTAACAGTTTACTTCCAAAGCCTTCCCCCCGATGTTCCGCCGAAATGCTGTAATCAATCAATGCTTCGCTGCCCTCAACATTCAGTCGTATCTGTCCTATCGGTAATTCCCCCTGACACAAAATATATTGATACACAGACGAATCTTCCAGCATTTTGGTAAACCACCTTACATGATTTTCATAGGGAATCGACTCCGTATGAAAAGCGTTCTTGCGAACCTCGGAGTCATTCGCCCATTCATATAACAAATCCACATCTGCCGAATTCACCTTTCGCAACGATAAACACATATCAATAACAATACCCCTTCCACAGTCTGCGAGTTTGGGCTGTCAAGCACAAACTTGCCGATTGAAAAATCTCTGATTTTTCAATCTTTATTCAATGTCCTCAAACGCCAACGGTGTTCCGCGCTTGATATCATGCTTTGCCGTCTTGCCAAGCGCTTCCCTATAATACTTCGGCTTTAACCCGTATGCCGGACGAATGCTCCTGATATTTTCGGCGGTAAGCTTCTCTCCCGCTTTGATATCCTCCACCACAAACAGTGAACGCCGAAAGCACGCATTCGGTTCTTCCTGTTTTGACACGCCATACGCCACAGTTCCCATCGCCTTCTCAACTTCGCGCACCTGTTCCACCATTGCCCGAAATTCATCAGGCTCCATCGAAAACGATGAATCGGGATTTTTGATCGCGCGGCTGATACAGAAATGCTTCTCGATAATATTCGCCCCCATAGCGACTGCCGTCGTCGCGCTAAAGCTTCCCATGGAATGGTCGGAAAGTCCGATCGGGATATCAAACCGTTCTTTCAGATCACAGATTGTCCGCAAATTCATCTCTTCGCTCTTTGCGGGATATGCACTCGAGCACTTCATCAAAGCAAGCTGCCTGTTTCCCGTGGCATATATCGCATTGACCGCCTCCTCAATCTCCGCAAGCGTCGCCATCCCGGTTGACATAATAATCGGTTTGTTCTTTGACGCAATATACTCCAACAAAGGAATATCCACAAGCTCGAAGGACGCCACTTTATAAAAACGCAGACCTAGCTCCTCCAAAAAATCCACAGAGGTATGATCAAACGGCGTGGAAAGAAAATCAATCCCCACTTTTGCCGCCTCATCACGCAGCTTGTCCTGCCACTCCCACGGCGTATACGCTTTCTGATACAAAGAATACAGATTTTCACCTTCCCAAGTGCCCTTTGAAATATTGAAGTATTCATTATGACAATCAATTGTCATCGTATCCGGCGTGTAGGTCTGTATCTTGACACAGTCCGCCCCCGCTTCCTTCGCCACATGAATCATCTCAAGGGCACGCTCAATACTTCCTGCATGATTTGCTGACATTTCGGCGATGATATAGGCAGACGCTCCGTCGCCTATGGCTCTCTCATTAATTTTGATTGTGCTACTCATGTTCTCCCCCTATATTTTGCAATAATCGATACTTCATTTCGGCAATTTCCCAGTCCTCGGGCGTGTCAATGTCCTGTACCGTCATTTCATCTTGAATAAACGGCGCTACATTCTCCATCCAAATCGCTTTCTGCCGCTTGAAGCTTTCCACATTTAAGCAGTAAAACTGTCCGCAGTCATGATAGAGCGGCTCCAAATCCTGTGAACGCATACTCATACACTCTTTCCACTTTGGCACAATTCTGCCGTCCTCAATGACCACGCCACGCTGCGGCGGAAATGAAAACTTCACAACCGGAATCACGCAATCGGCGCGCTCCTGTTCTAAAAGCTGCATCGCCCTCTTTATCGCATCGCCCGTTACAAACGGCGCAGTGGGATAGATACAGCACGCCCTGTCAAAGCATACACCCTGTTCTTCATAGGTATTTAACACTTCGTCCACCACGTCTGCCGTAGATGCAAAATCATTTGCTGTTTTTTCGCTCCTCAAAAATGGCACCTTTGCACCCGCCGCCTTTGCCACATTGGCAATCTCCTCATCGTCCGTGGAAACCATAACTTCATCAAAAATACCGGCCGCAAACGCCGCCCCGATACTGTACTCCAATATTGGCTTTCCTAAAAATGGTTTGATATTCTTTCGGGGGATCCGCTTACTGCCTCCCCTTGCTGTAATGATTGCGACACGTTTCATCTATAGACCTCCAACTTTCTAAATCGGCCAGGGGCGAAAATCCCCTGCTCCCGCGCCGCCAACGCGCAAAAGGAAACGACAAAAGTCGTTTCCTATACCTTATAATATGCAACAATCTTTTCCACTGCCGCGATCACGTCCGCTACATCATCATCTGTAAGCGAATAGTAAAGCGGCAGACTTAAGATTTCATTGTAAAGCTTCTCCGCATTCGGGCAAAGTCCCTTTTGATATCCGAGATTTTCGTAATACGGATGCCAGTAAACAGGAATATAATGCACGTTACACGCAATATTCTCCGCCGCAAGCGCCTCAAAAAAACCTCTCCTGTCAATCTTTAACCGTTCCGGCACAATGCGCAGAATGTATAAATGTCTTACCGTATCCGATTCCGCAATTTCCTCCTGTACAAAAAGCTCCGGTAATTTGCGAAACGCTTCATTATACCGCTCCACAATCTCCCTGCGTCTTTTCGCAAAGCGCTCCAGTTTATCAAGCTGACTTAAGATCAACGCACACTGAATATCAGTAATACGATAGTTATATCCCAAATCAATCTGCTCATGGTACCACGGTCCATGGCTTTCATTCTCATAAAAGCGCTCCTCTTTCGTAATGCCGTGAGAACGATACAGCAATAACTTTTGATATAAATCCTCGCGATTTGTGAGCACTGCGCCGCCCTCGCCGCCTGTCACGGTTTTTACGGGGTGGAAACTAAAGGTCGTCATGTCCGCAATGCTTCCGATTAGTTTTCCATTATATTTTGTGCCAATGGAATGCGCGCCGTCCTCAATCAGAACAAGCCCTTTTTGATGGCACAGTTCCAATAACGGGTCAAGTTCCACTGCTTGACCAGTAAAGTCAACAGCGACAACTGCCTTTGTCTTGTCCGTAATCTTTTCCGAGACGCTTTGCGGACTGATATTGTAGGTGCTTGGATTAATATCCGCAAACACAGGCTTTGCGCCGCAGTAAAGCGCGCAGTTTGCCGATGCCGCAAACGTAATCGGCGTCGTGATCAGCTCGTTGCCCTCTCCCACGCCTGCCGCAAGCGCCGCAATATGGAGCGCAGCCGTACCATTGCTGCACATCACGGCATATTTTGCTCCCGTAAGTTTACATAACCTCTCTTCAAGTTCCGTGACCTTTGGACCGCACGTGAGATAATCGCTCACTAACACTTCTGACACTGCTTTCACGTCCGCATTGTCAATATATTGATGTCCATAAAACAATTTCGTTTCCCGAACGGGAACGCCTCCCGCTATTGCCGGTTTTTCCATATCACATTCAGTCCTTTCCAATTAAGCGTGAAGGTCTGTCTTTAAAAGCGCTCTGATCTGCTCCACAGTAAGCCACTGTGTATTGTTTCCCGAAGAATAATAAAATCCTTCTTCAACCTTTTTGCCGCTCGGATTCGGACGCTTTGACTCCTGCCAGAACATCTGCGGATAAATGATAAAATGTTTGTCATACTCGTATGTTGTCATCGAATCCTCTGAGGTTACCATCACCTCATGCAGTTTTTCGCCGGGTCTGATGCCCGTTTCGATCGTCTTGATGCCCGGAGCCATTGCCTCTGCAAGGTCTGTCACCTTAAACGACGGAATCCTGCTGATAAAGGTTTCTCCGCCCTTTGCCTCAGCAAGCGCCTTAATCACAAGTTCCACACCCTCTGTTAAGCTGATCCAGAATCGCGTCATGCGATAATCCGTAATCGGAAGCTCCTTTGCGCCCTCATCAATTAACTGCTGAAAGAACGGAATCACGGAACCGCGGCTTCCCGCAACATTTCCATATCTTACAATCGAAAAATTCAAATCCTTGTTTCCGCAGTACGCGTTTGCCGCGATAAACAACTTGTCCGATACCAGTTTTGTACCACCATATAAATTGACAGGATTCACTGCCTTATCCGTAGAAAGCGCAACCACCTTTTTGATGCCTGTATTGAGCGCCGCGTCAATCACATTTTGCGCACCGTTTACGTTTGTTTTAATCGCCTCATTCGGATTATACTCACACGCGGGAACCTGTTTTAAAGCTGCCGCATGGATCACATAGTCAACGCCCTCAAACGCGCGTTTCATGCGCTCATAATCACGCACATCACCAATAAAGAAACGCAGCTTATCCTTGTATTGGGCAAACTCGTTCGCCATCATCCACTGCTTAAACTCATCCCTCGAATAAATAATGATCTTCTTTGGTTTGTAATGTTCAAGCACATATCTCGTAAAGCAATATCCGAATGAGCCTGTACCGCCTGTTATCAATATTGTTTTATCATCCAATAACATATATGTTCCTCCATCATTGTTTCACTACATAATCAGGTTCAGTTTACCATATATTTCCGGAAACGTCAAAATATGAAAAGATTTATCGTATTATCCCCTGTTCTTTGCCGTAATATTCCGATAGAAGGAAAGGAGCTTAAAATAAACCAAAAACCGAAACGGCGATTTTAGATGCATCGCGGCAAGCTTTTTCTGCTCCGCGTCAAACTCCTTCTGATAATAGATATTATCCTGAAAATCAGGGAATTCCTGCTTGATACCGTCCGCAATCTTACGCAGGAAATCAAGCCTTGGGTGTTTCATGCCAAGCATATAAGTAAACAAAGTATTCATATAATAAAGCTTCGAAAACGCAAACTCGAACTCCAGTTTATATTTCTTGTAAAATCCGTACTTTCTTGCCTCCTCGATCAGCATCTTTCCCATCGATAGTCTTGCCTCACATTTTTCCCTGGTAATCGCATGTACGGTTGAAAGATTATGTTGATAATAATAGTAAAGCGGCTCCTCCACCTTCTCGAAATGCGCAAAGTGGAGCATCCATATCGGCGATGCGCAGTTATCCTCATAAAACGTCCGCTCGGGAAACCGCAAATGATTCGCATCAATCACACTCTTTCGATACACCTTGATCACCATGCTGCCCGGATTCATCACAAGCAGCTTATACTTTTCGCGGTCGAGCACACCTGTCTGCTCAAGTGTGTTGTTCGGCATCAGCTTTCCGACCCTCATGCTCTGCGTATCAGTCATGCAGTAATCGCACCCTACCACGTCCGCGCCCGTCTGCTCCGCCTTAGAAAGCAGCTTTTCATACATATCGGGAGCGATCCAGTCATCCGAATCGACAAAACCGATCCACATTCCCTTTGCGGCGTCGATTCCTTTGTTTCGCGCGCCGCCCTGTTTTACATTCTCATATGACTGTATCACCTTAAATTTCCACGGATAATTGGACTCATATTCATGCAGGATTGCAAGAGAGTTGTCCGTCGACGCATCGTCCACAGCTATGATCTCATAGTCCGATATCGTCTGGTTCACAAGGGAATCAAGGCAGTACTTAAGCTTATTCCCTCCCGCCATATTGTAGACCGGCACCACGATACTCAGCTTCATACCTTATCCCTCCTGTCCGCTTTTTCAATCTATGCCTGTACAATTTTTCCGTTTTCCACTACAAACACCATATCACATTTCTCAATCGTCTGTAGCCTGTGTGCAATAATAACAAGTGTTTTTTTGCCATGCAGCCTGTTAATGGATTCCATAATCGCCGCTTCCGTTTCATTGTCGAGCGCCGAAGTTGCCTCGTCCAAGATCAATACCTCGGGATCATTGTAAAGCGCGCGTGCAATGCCAATTCGTTGCCGTTGTCCGCCGGAAAGACGGATACCGCGTTCACCGATTCCCGTATGCACACCTTCTGGAAGCGTCTTTACAAACGTGTCAAGCTGCGCCTCCTTTAGGGCATACCAAAGCTTCTCGTCGTCAATCTCCTCCTCGGGCACACCGAACGCGACGTTTTTGCGAATATCCGCGTCAAGCAGAAAAATCATCTGCGGAATATACCCTACATTGGCAAGCCACTCCCTATAATGCTCCTGAATATCCACGTCATCCGCAAGCACCTTGCCGCCCTGTAGCTTTAAAAGTCCCAGCAGAATATCAATGATTGTTGTCTTTCCCGCGCCGCTTGCGCCCTTGATGCCAATGGATTTGCCGATTGGAAAGCTAACCGTCGCATTGTCAAAAATGAGCTTGTCCGAATTCGGATAATGGTAGGTAATGCCCGAAAGCTTCACCTCTCTCGTAACGGGAAGCTTTTCCTTTGCCACCACAGCATACGAAATATCCGTGTGCGCGTCATCGGTTTCTTCGATTAAATTGTCGCTCACGTTAAAGAAAAACGGCTCGTTAAACGCCATACTTGTCATTTGATTATTGATACGGCTTGCCGCCGGTAAAAGACGCATCGCGGCAATTCCAAATGCCGCAAAAAGCGATACCATGGACGACACATCGGCGCCAATCAGGATCAATACCATGATATATCCGAGAAGTCCCGCGAGGCACACAGTTTCTATCAGGAGCTTGGGCGTGTTGTTGAACAGGCTGAACCGCTCCATCGCCTTGACATAGCCCTCGCCGACTTTACAATATTCTCCGACGAAATACTGCTCCCGTCCCGCGATCTTAATCTCCTTGATGCCCTGTACGGTCTGGGAAATCCATGCAAACATCGACGCGCCGTAATCCTGATTTTCCTTGCCCGTGCGGTTCATAATCGGCTTGATGATATTTTTGATCACCATGAGCGTCACGAGCAAAAGCACTGCGATCACCACAGTCATCACGGGGTCCTCGATTGCAAGCGCAACTACGAGAAATACAGCCACAATCGCCTCCGACGCAATCTGCAGTACTGACATGATGAGCGCGTACATGTTGCTCACGTCCGCCGTTATGCTTCTTTGGATCACAGACGTTTCCGCATCGAGATAATACTCGTACTCGCGCCTTACAAAGTTTTTCATAAGACTCGATGCCGTCTGAAACTGGTTATTATACACAAAGCGGTAAAGATTGCGCTGCAAAAAAAACGCAAAGATATTTTTCGCGGCATAAAGCCCGATCAAAAACAAAATCGCAAGCACGGAAAACTGCACAGTGTTCTGCAAATGAAGCAATTCACATATTTTTTGATACGTTTCCCCCTGCTCCAACACCACGGGATTGATGATCAGCTGCACTACTGCCATGACCATCATGACCGCGCCCGTTTCAAGCCCCGCCGATATGATCATCATCACGAGAAGCCGCGCCATCTGCCCTTTTTGCTTTTTATCCATCAAGATATTGATCTTTTTTAATATTTTCAGCATTCGTTAATCCCCCATGCTACCATTAACCATTCGCAAGCTTCAGCCCCGCTTTTTTATTATAAGCATGCTTTTCGGGTGCTTCATACGCGTCCCAAAACGACGCGCCAAGGTTTATTTTTTCCTCCACGAAATCCATGCTGTTCATAGCGGTTGTCAATATCGACACAGCGCGCTTTATCTTAAGTCCCTCAAAGAAATTCAAAACCTCCACGGGAAAACGCCCCCGGAGCACAACAGCGTCGGGACAAAGTTTCGCATAATCGATCATATCCCGCGGGTGCGGTTTGATCAATACGCGATAGCCTTTGCAGTATTTCTCAAGAACGTCTAAGCAGACCTTCTTCCTTGCCTCCTCATCTACAGGATGCGGCTCCGTCAAAAAACAGGCAAATTCCTCGCCCTCAAAGGAAGGTTTCAACTGCTCCATAAGCGCATCCGCATCCTCGATAAACGCCTGTATCATCAGTTTTTTCTGCTCCGATGTCAGCGCCGCCTCAAGCGGTTTGCGCGGTTCCTCCACAAAGCGCGGACAGTCCGTCGGCACAACGCTCCTGTCGTTGATTTCCATGTCAAGGCAGTATTTTCCCCAGCCGTTCATGATAAAAATGAGATTATGACGGGAAAACCACGTCTTTAACTTAAAATGCGAGCTGTTTGCCACATACGCGTCATCAAGGTTTTTCAAGCAGTCAAGCCCGTCCTCCACAGCATGATAATAAATATGTTTATAATTCAGATAGTATCCAATCGGATCACTGTCGCAGAACACATAGATATCCTCATACGCTTTAAAATCAATCTTATCCATATATGGTCTTTCACATCTGGCAAGCTTTTTTGTAAAAATCATNCGGTTTATCATATGCTTAANAACATTGCTGTAATTTGCGCGATACTTTGCAAGCTCGGGAAAAAANTCCTCCCGTTTCTCGTCAAGCGCAANAANNTCNCNGAAAATNCCCGTGCTTTTNAGCCGTTCCCCCAAGTTTTCAAAATTCGTCGAAATCGCGCTCANCGCNATATCNGCTTTNTGATATTGGTCGGACGNCTGCGTCCTTNCAAGCTTCATTTCCTTTAAAANTGACACATACACATGATAAAATGTGTGACANACATAGATTCTGCTCTTTGTTTTTTTNNTNNTNNTNNTTATTTNATNCGGGTATANTGATATCCNTCTNTCGGNGNNATANCAGGCGCTANGCTAAGTGGTCCNTCCTTTTGCGCATTNACNGCTCCCTTTAAAAGCCCCTCGCTGAACGCNTAAAGCCGATCAGCCGCTTCCTGCGGATTCCACGTTTTCGTAATCGTATTGTAGGCNTTGATTCCAAGCTGCTTTCTGAGCGCANCGTCCGCACAGAGCCGCAGTACNTATGCGCGAAACTCCTTAAAATCTCCCGTCTTATATACCAGTCCGTTTTCNTCATGCTTTAACAGAAACGGCACNGCTCCGATGCCATGCCCNGCCACNACGGCGCATGCGCTGTTCATNGCCTCGTTTAANACGGCGCCCCAGCCCTCTAAATAGTTGCTNGTAAACAGAAAAANNTCNGNNTCCTCCATNTATCNNCGCACACTCTGCGGCGGCTGAAACCCGTGAAACGNNACCTCGTNNGCAAGCTCAAAACGCTTCACCANCTGCTTTAGTTTTTCCTCAAGCNCACCTCCNCCCACCATATCAAGATGAAAGGAAATATTTTGTGTTTTTAGGTATTTNGCGGCTTTNATCGCNTATTCCGGATGNTTTAATTTNAAAAANCGNCCNGCCCACAACAAACGCACNTGTGTGTTTCCGTCCTGATCCACATGGAGTTTNCGAAAAAACAGATTGTCCAAATTGTAGGNNTTNACAGCCGGAAAGTANCCCCACATAAATTTCTTGTTCGGATAGGCATGTACAATCTCGAAATCCGANGCCACATACGCCCCGTGGCACAAAAGATAGACCGGCGCGTCCGCNTAGCGTCCGTGATCCTCATACTTNTTTTTCCNTCCCCTNGGAGAAATCGACTTCCACTGCCCCTCACGGTANANACGCTCNCTTGCGCGAATCACGATCTTGCCCGCCTGAAGTCTCGGTTTGATATAACGCTCATCCTCAACCCCGCCAAAAACAACGATATCACTCTCCATCATTAAATCCGCACAGGATTCTNCCTCCTCATAATAAAGNTTTAGGTAAGGAATGTTTTGAACNTCNTTTCCCCACCCCATCTTTACCCGGTCCTCCTCCATGGGNGAAGTCTGTATAAAGGCAAAGTCGTTNCCAAGCTGCTGATACANCGCATCTGCCATCGGTATCTGGTGATGATTGATATAGTTAGATACAATCGTTAATTTCATGATAAATCTCCATCAATCTGTTATANTTCGTTTCCGGATCNTGCGTTTTCATTGCGTGCGCTCTCGCATTCGCNGAAAAATACATCGCAAGTTTATCATCATCAAATATTTGTAAAATAGCGTCNTTCATTCGTGCAGATTTATCCTTNGGATANAGCAGACCTTCTTTTTTGTCTGTCAAAAGATTGTGTACNCCGCCCACATCGGAAGATACGACAGGCACNCCAAGAAGCATTGCCTCCCCNACCGAGTTCGGCGAATTCTCAATCGCGGACGGNCATAAAAAAACNTGTGTTTTNAAAAACCTTGCGCACATTCTGTCGGAGTGNAGNCTTCCNACAAACTTCACATGGTCTTGCAAATTATTCTTCTTAATCTGTTTCAATAAATACTTTCCGTATCCGGACAGCTTNATCTTATCCTTTAAGCTGTCATTTGCCGTTATCACATCGCCCGCCACATAAACCACGGTATGTTCATATTCCTNAATAATCTCNGGAAGAATGTCAAGCACATAGTGCAGTCCCTTAATCGGATAATTTCCCTGACTGATAAAAATGGAATACGGTTCTATCTTATCTATGTTCCATTTGTTTNCATAAAATTCACTTCGNAGCGTTTCATTCATAAAATGATATNCTGCCNGCGGTGCAAGCATNTTCGTCATCTCTCTGTCAAAGTCGGTTCTTCCCGTAACNTGTCCGACGAGCGAAAGCGCCTCNGTTTCGTATTCTCCGCGCTTTTTGAACTTCTCCTGTTGCTCATGAAGTCCGTCTTTTTTTACGATATCCCGAAAGGTTTTCTTCTTCTGCGCCGCAAGCGGCAGCCCCGCCATATACACATCNGCGATCGCACTGCAAAGCCCCTGTATTCCGATCAGTGTGCGCTTCGGATTATNGAACGCTTTTACCGCTGCNAGCGTATGCGGATATTCCGTGCCGAAGATATGCAGCACATCCGGTTTAAAATCCTCAATCACGGCNCCAAGGCTCTCCTCCATACCGGCATCATAGGTTTCCGGATGGTTGGTATCCTCTCTGAAAATNTAATAGTCNATNCCGTCCGCNATAGCTTTCGCAAAGAGCGANGTATCCGNCTTTACCATATTCAGATGATNCGATTCCGGAAAACAAATAGCAAGTGTTATGTTATTTTGCGCGCCGTTTTGTGCCATTCTTTCCGCCAGTCCCGAAAGCCATCCTTCCTTGACCACAATCTTCTGTCCAAGGCTTTTGGCGATGAACGGAAGCATGATATTGCATAACCAGAGTATTCTCATACTAGTCCTCCTTTTTGGATGTCCCTGCTCCAATCATTCGATATAAAAATGTTTTTATTTTATTGTAAAACACAGATAAATGTTTGTTCTCCGCAATCGCACTCCGAAGCGGCGCCAGCGTAAGCAGCATGATCAGCCTGTACTTCCCGGCTTTTCTCGCTCCCATATAGCGCCGCGTAATCTCCCTGTGCTGTCTTTGGGAACGCTTTTTATTCTCCTTGGTTTCGGAATATCCGCCACCCTCATACGATGCGACAATGACCGGCACATATGCAATGTCCGCCTTTTTTTCATAATAACACCATAAAAAATGCTCATAGTCTGCGCGCACATTGTATTCCGGCTTATAGGCACGCTCCGCAAACAGTTCGCGACAATAAAAACAGGTCTGGTGACAGGGCACATTCCTGTAACAAGTAAAATCATTGATTTCGGGCGCCGCATAGATAACCGTTCCAAGCGCTTTCTGGTAAAGATTTCCGTATAAAATGTCAGGCATCTTATCCCGTTTTAAAATAACGTTTGATATTTTGTCGAGCACAGTTTCTTCATAAAAGCAGTCCCCCGCATTCATAAAGATAAAGTAATCGCCATTCGCAAACCCTACCGCCTGATTCATCGCATCGTAGATACTGCTGTCTTTTTTCTGATAGATGTGAAGTCTGCCATCCTTCACATTCTCTGCAAGCGTCTCCACGGAGCCGTCCGTCGATATGCCGTCCTTTATGACAATTTCATAATTTTCATAATTTTGACGCAACACGCTTTCCACAGTCGTCTTTAGACGTTCTCCCGCATTCAGACAGACAATAATGATGCTAAACAACGGATTATCCGAATTTTTCATATAATTTCCATGCCCTTCCCAAATACACGCTTTATAGCGGCACCTCGACATACCGCTCCTCAAAAAGCCACGACCGATACGGCAAAAGCCCCACTCCCGCCTCATGCGCATGAAGCAAAAAGAAGACAAAATGCACCACGCATACTGCAATTATGAGAAACCTTACCCTCGTTTTCACAGTATTATCCTCTATTTTTTCCACCATAAGCGGTATCATCAACAGCCAGGAAATACTGAAATAATAGACAATCCTTGTGACCACGGGCAGAAAGGAAAAAAATGTTGCCGCAAGAAACGCAAGAAAATTCAATTGTCCGTAAAAACGAATCTTTTGATAATCCGCATCCTTGCAAAAATCCTTTCCCATATAATGCAGAAACCACAAATAAAGCAAAAGCACCACGGCGATTCGAAGCACGCTCGTAACACTCATGCCCCCGTCAAGATAAATCGTGTTTCGATACGACGGATAGAGCATCAACGCAAACTCTAAAAGAATCCCTCTCGCCGCAAAACATGCCACACCCGCAATCATTCCAAGCGCAAACATCCATCGTTTCCATGTAAATGTTGCAAGGATGTACACAGGAATCACCAAAAGCACAGACTTATGAAACAGCGCCGCGATCAAAATCCAAAAGACAAAGCGGATATAGTCCTTTTCAAGCACATACCGCATACAGCAAAACGCCACGGCAAGCGCAAAATAATACCGAACTGTGTTAAACGTCTGAAAATAAATCCCAAGCGTCATAAACAGAAAGAAACTCTGCGCAAAATCCACACTGTCCCTGTATAACACATGCAGAAACACCAAAAGCGTAACAAATGCAAAAACAGCAAAAACCGCCTCGTAATATTCACCATTCAGCAGCGTATAGACAAAGCGCACCAGATAATTAAATCCCGGCTCCGTGACAACATATCCCCCCACATATGCCTCATGCGCCGTAAGCGTATATTGCGGATAATCGTTTCCGATTCCAAATCGAAGCGCGGATACCGCAAAAAGGATTGTAAAAATCCCCCCTAGATACAGTTTATTCAAAGCCTGCGTTCTAAGACACACATCTGTCTTATTTCCCACTGTCACTCTGCATACTTTTTTTGACATAACGCACGTTATTAAAGCTATCGCCGCATAAAAGACCACGGAGCATGCCCTGTTCATACTCAAAGCCCCTCCACTGATTTGATTCCCTTCTTCATAAGGGCAAGCGCATTCTTTTTGGGAATTTCCACACACATCACTTTACCGTGCGCCACGATAAAACGCACAGCCATCGGATATGCCAAAACACCGTACAAAAAATGATAAAGAACTCCTCTGTCGATAAAAAATTTATCCGTGTACCCCTGAAACCATGTCGATTCTCGCTCTCTCTCACACCCAAGCTCTATAGGCGCTGCGTACACCTTTAATCCATATTTTAGACAATCCTTCAAGAAAAGGCTGTCTTCTCCGTTACTGTACTTCGCGCCGCCCCCAAACAGCAGCGAAAACGTTACATTTGCCGCGTGAAGCTTTTCGCGTTTTGCCGCAAAGGAATACGTCGGATACCGTCCCGCGTTCCATATGTGCACGCGATGAAACTTTTTCGTATAGTAAGTCGCCCTCGCTTGTCCGACTCTCATATTAAAGAGCAAAAAATCCGCCTCAGGGTGCGCCTCAAACGCATCCAATACAGCATTCTCATAGCCCGCATCATACACAATGTCCTCGTCCGAAAAGAGCACAATATCGCCCTCAGCACGTAATAAAGCGTTGTTGCGGCTTAACCCAACCCCGCGCTCCGCAAACGCAAAACATTGTATCCTTTTATTTTTGTGCCTATATTCGTGATAATCGAAACAATCCGTCTGATTGATGATGATCGCATCACTCTCGAGATTCATACGCTCCGCCAAGGTATCCATGTCCTCGCCCACAGTCGACACCAACACTTGAAGTTTCACGTTTTCACGTCCTTTCTTCGTAACTATTCAGTACCTTCATAGTTACGAGCATCAAGCCATGTTATCCTTTTCCATAATACATCCGAACCCAATGTCTGTCGCACTCCGTAAGAACCGCCCCCGCTATCTTTCCGCCATGCATTATCGCATTATTAATTTCATCTGTTATTTTTTCTCTGTAATTTTTTTCAAACGGCACAATGACCAAAATTGCGGCGTCATCACCCACACAATATTTTTCACAAGGTTTCAACGCATCAAAATCAAGATCCACATCCAACGCGCGCAGCTGCTCCATAAAAATCTCGGAGTCCGCCCCATCTGCCGCATCCAAAAGGTATAGGTTCCTATGCGTTTTCAACAATTCCCTCAAATTTTCGAGCAATCTGCTCTCCTGCCTGCCGTTTTCCCTGTTTTCGGTTTTACAGATTAATCCGAGCGGTTCCAGTTCAAGATATTTGATAACATCCGTTTTGGTATAAAAGCGGTCCCCTACCATAAATTCCAGTAACATCAAAAATATCCCGATACCCAAAAACAAAAACATTCCAAGAACGGCAGCTCTCCACGAAAACCAATCCTGTTCCACCTTTTTAACACCGTTATCTTCTATCAGTTCAATCGAATCAAATTCGTCCCTGGATGCCCCAAATACAGTTATCGCATTGCAAAAAGCCGCATTCACATCGGACACCACCTGTGCATCGCTTCCCGTCACGGTTATCGTAAGATAGCGCACATCGGACAAAATATCCGCGTGTAACATCTGCCTGACAGCTTCTCTGTCATAACCGGCGCCCAACGCATCCATCATACGCCCCAATATTAAATCAGTGGCAATCACATCATTCCACGTAAAATCATTATAATAATCCTTTGCCTCAATCCTGCCCTCCGAAAAATCAATATAATACTCTGTTTCAACCGCATAGGCAGCATGATTGATCGACGCATAAAAAGCAAGAATCCAATAAAGACCGCTGCCAAATATAGCGCCGGCGACCGCCACCAACAAAAGCCGCGGCAGTTTCCTTATGAATGTCACCAATAGTGCCTTGCTGTCTATCCCCTGTCGTACAATCATTTCCGTTTTTTCCATTTATCCCTTTTCTTCCTCTTCAATCTGAAGCGCAATATTGCGAATCGCCGTCGTCTGATTTTCGTCCACACCCTCCGTACTCTCCGGCTTAAACAAAATCTTAAGCGTCAAAAGCATCAGCTTTAAATCCAGCCACACGCTGTAATTTTCAATGTAAAATAAGTCAAGTTTTAACTTATCATATGGCGTGGTGTTGTACTTTCCGTACACTTGAGCATAACCCGCAAGTCCCGCCTTTACCTTTGTTCGGAACGTAAACTCCGGCATCTCTCCCTGATACTGCCTGATAATCTCGGGACGCTCCGGTCTTGGACCGATAAAGGACATATCTCCGTTTAAAATATTAAACAGCTGCGGCAGTTCGTCAATGCGAACCTTGCGTATCACCTTGCCGACAGGCGTAATACGGCTGTCATTTTTCGACGCAAGCCTTGCCACGCCATCCTTTTCCGCGTCACTGCGCATACTGCGGAATTTTAAAATCTTAAATTCCCGCATATCGCGCGTACAGCGGATCTGCTTATACATAACAGGTCCCCCGTCATAAAGCTTAATCGCAATCGCCGTGATCAACACGATCGGCGATGTCACCACAATCAAAATCAGTGCGCAGATCACATCAATCGCGCGCTTCACAAAACGCTGTTCAATCGTCATCGCATACTCTCGGATCAAAAGGATCGGCGTGTCAAACAGATTGAGCTTGTCCGAGCCCTGAACCATGATATCAGGGATTTTCGGCATAATATATACCCGCACTCCCTTACTGTAGCAGAACTTCAACAGCTTATTACGAAGCGTGGTGTTCATATCCCAAAGCACGACCCCGTCATAATTTTTCAAAATCTCCGCTTCAATGCGCCGCTGTCCTTCGTTCTCATAAACACACTTTATGATATTGTACTTATCCTTCCTTGTTTCAAACTTTCTCAAAATATCGTCAACAGGGCGCTCCCCACTAATAAATAACAGGCGTTTTGGAGGAAAAAATTGTTTGTAGAGCCTGTGGCTTACAAACGTCCACACGCCCGATATCGCAATCTCCGCAAGCATCATCAAAATCAGCGGATAAGGCGTTACCAGTTCAAGGGACAGCAGTGAAATCTGAAAATACGAAATGACGTTGGTAAAAATCAGCGATATCACTTGCGAAAAAAAGACATCCATCGGCTTTAAATAGCCAATCCTTAAACCGCCGTATGTAGCCGTGAAAAATAAAAGTAGCAAAAAATAGACTGCTGCCAAAAGCCAGAAGCCCTTTCTGTGAAAGCTTCTCCACATACTGCTCTGCATGATATCGTTATACACCTGCTGCCATACATACACATACAGCGCCGTCTGAAATACAAGTCCTACCAAAGACATCTGTAAAATAATAGCTCGCTTTGCCGCCTCTATCCTTCCCACCGGTATCCTCCAATATTTTTACTAGTTTGTGAATAACTTGCGAATTTGTGCCTCTGCACAAATTTGCCGATTGAAAAATCTCTGATTTTTCAATCTAAATCCTTCTGAAAACTGCCCGAAACGCCCAAAATGTCATGCAATAAAAACTTTTTGCAACACCGAGTCTCTCATGCTTTCTGTACAAATTCCAAATCCGCTTGATCGCTTGAAACTTGTTTGAGGAAAGCGTACCCGCACTCCTTCGATACCGCACAAGGCACTCATCCAGTCCATAACCCGTACCATATTTTTTTAAAATATTCCACCATGTCGCTGTATCCTCACTCTCGATACACGGCATCATACTATCATTATCCGCAATGATCGCGCGGTCTATCATCACAGTCGAGGTAAAGATCGTCGTATTTTTCAGCGCCTCACGGTATGTGATGGTTTCTGGCACATGCACGATTTTGCCAAGTCCCCGTCCGTTTTCGTCCGCAAACTCATAGCCGGTAAACACAAAACCTCTCCCGCCGTCCATAAACGCAAGTTCACGCACAAGCTTCTCAGGCTCCCAGATATCATCCGCGTCCAGAAAACACAGATACCGTCCGCGTGCACAGCTAACGCCCTTGTTTCTGCAGCTTGCGGCGCCGCTGTTGCGCTCTTGCCGGATCAGCTTGATCCGATCGTCCGTCCTCTGCATCTCTTCTATAATATTACAACTGTTATCTAATGAGCAATCGTCCACCAGAAGCAGTTCCCAATGCTCATATGTCTGCGCTTTCACATACTGTATCGTTTCCCCGATAAAATCCTGCGCATTGTACACGGGAACGACAATGCTGACCAGTTTTTCCTCAAACTCTTTCATCAAAATTCGTCCTTAACAAGATATTTTGGTCTGTCCTTGACCTCCATATACATCTTGCTCATATATTCTCCCATAATTCCGATACAAAGAAGCTGTACGCCCCCGATCAGAGAGATAATGCACACAGTAGAAGGCCATCCCGCCACAGGGTCACCATAGATTAGCGCGCGCACAAAGATAAAGATCATAAATGCAAACGCCATCACACAAAACAGCATTCCAAAAAATGACGCAATGGAAAGCGGCACCGTAGAAAATGCCATAATCCCGTCAAGCGAATATAAAAACAGCTTCCAGAAAGACCACTTCGTTTCTCCCGCCGCCCTCTGCACGTTCTCATACTCGATCCATTTTGTGTTATAGCCTACCCAGCCAAAGATGCCCTTTGAAAAACGGTTGTACTCCCGCATCGATAAAATAGCATCTGTTACCTGCCGCGTCATCAGCCTGTAATCTCTTGCACCGTCCACAATCTCCGTCTTTGAGATTTTCCGCATCAGCCCGTAAAAACGCCTTGCAAAGAAGGAACGGATCGGCGGCTCTCCCTTTCTGTCCACACGCCTTGTCGCAACCGAATCGTACCCCTGTTCAATGTAACCGTACATTTCCGGAAGGATTGCGGGCGGATCCTGTAAGTCGGCGTCCATCAGCACAGTGAAATCTCCCTTTGCTTTCTCGAGTCCCGCGATAATCGCCGCCTCTTTTCCGAAATTTCTTGAAAACGATACAAGATGCACTCTCTCGTCTTTTTCGTGTAATGCCCTGACCGCCTCAACCGTGCCGTCCTTTGAGCCGTCATTGATAAAGATAAACTCAAGTTCCACGTCTTTTTCATGGAAAAACGCCTCCTGTTTTATTGCTTCCGCATAAAACAGCGGCACACTCTCCTCCTCATTATAACATGGAACTATGATACTTAATATCTTAGCATACTCTTTCAATCAGATATCCTCCCGTCAAAAGATATTATCTACCAATACCTGAATAACCTCTGAATTTGTCGGACGCTCATTGCTTTTGGTAAACAAGTCTCCAAAAATGACCGCAAGCGTATCGGCATTTCCATAAAGCCACGCAGTTTCAATCGTATTTCTTATCGCACGTTCTACCTGTTTGCTCGTGGTGTCAAAACGTTTTGCCACCTCGGGATAAAGACACTTTGTTACGGAACGAAGCATTTCCGGCTCTTTCCACGCAATCCACACCGCCTCTCGTAAATACCGATACCCTCTATGTCTTGATTGAAATCCCGCGCTTACCAATAAATATGTAGTTCTCTTAAGCGCTTTCAATCTCGGGCTGTCGTACATACCCGTCAACCTTACCTTTCTAAAACTAACGGTTGCTATAATCTGGCTGCCTGAACATTCTCCCGGAACCAACGATATGCGCGTTCCACACCCTCCTCAAGCTCAATTTTGTGTGTCCATCCTAAATTGTGAAGCTTTGTAACATCCGTGAGTTTTCTGGGTGTACCGTCGGGCATTTCCTTGTTCCAGACAATTTCCCCTTCATAGCCCACAACGCGCTTTACGGTTTCCGCAAGCTCCTTAATTGTCACTTCTTTTCCCGTGCCGATATTCACATGCTGCTCACCGTTNTAATTTTCCAACAGAAAGACACATGCNTCCGCCATATCGTCCACATATAAAAATTCNCGCAGCGGCGTGCCGGTTCCCCAAAGCTCCACGGTTTTTGCGCCGCTCTCNTTCGCATCNTGAAATTTCCGTATCATCGCGGGCATCACATGCGAACCCTGTAAATCNTAGTTGTCATGCGGACCNTAAAGATTGGTCGGCATACAACTGATAAAATCNTCACCATACTGTCTTTTATAAAACTTACACATCTCAAGTCCCGCAATCTTTGCAATCGCGTACGCCTCATTCGTTTCCTCGAGNGGTCCCGTAAGAAGNGCATCTTCCGGAATAGGCTGCGGCGCCATCTTGGGATANATGCANGTGCTTCCCAAAAACAGCAGNTTTTTCACCTGAAAATCATGACAGCATTTGATGACGTTGCACTGAATCTGCATATTTTCATAAGCAAACTCCGCAGGGGCCGTGTTGTTTGCATTGATTCCGCCNACCTTNGCAGCNGCAAGCACGACCACATCGGGTCTTTCCTTCTCNAANAAATCCCNNACCTGTTGTTGACTGGTNAGGTCAAGNTCNTTGTGCGTCCGCCCGATGACATTTGTATATCCCTTTGCCTCAAGNCTTCTGACAATCGCAGAACCNACAAGTCCTCTGTGACCCGCCACATATATTTTATCGGACTTATTCATTGTCGGCCTCCCTCTTTGCGCGAAACTGCTCGCATGACATGCCTGCAATTTCCCTTAAATCAGCGTCCATCATCATNGCAACCAATCCGTTAAAATCAACCTTACGCTTCCAGCCAAGCGNCTTCTCCGCCTTNGTGGAATTTCCCCACAAGAACTCCACTTCTGCCGGACGGTAAAACTCGGGATTAACATCAACCANCAGNTTCCCTGTCTTCTCATCNTATCCCTTTTCGTTTACGCCCTCGCCTTCCCAGCGNATNTTNATTCCAAGNTTNCCNAAAGCAGCCTCAACGAACTCNCGGACGGTATGTGTTTCATTTGTNGCAAGCACATAATCTCCCGGCGCNTTNTGCTGCAGCATCAGCCACATGCCCTCCACATAATCNCCGGCAAATCCCCAATCTCNCTTNGCATTCATGTTNCCNAGNGAAAGCTTGTCCTGTTTTCCCGCTATGATATTTGCAATCGCAAGCGTTATTTTTCTCGTAACAAAATTNTCNCCGCGTCTTGGTGACTCGTGGTTAAACAAAATNCCNTTGCAAGCGAACATATTGTANGATTCTCTGTAATTTACGGTAATCCAGTANGAGTAAAGCTTTGCCACGCCATACGGACTCTTGGGATAAAACGGCGTTTCCTCGCTCTGNGGCGCNGTNTCCGGAAGTCCNCCGAAAAGCTCNGAAGTAGACGCCTGATAATATCTGCAATTTCCGCCGTTTACACGGATTGCCTCAAGGAGCTTGAGCGTACTCACCCCCGTAGCCTCAGCCGTGTACTCGGGCACCTCAAANGAAACGCCCACATGCGACTGCGCCGCGAGATTGTAAACCTCCGTCGGNCTGATCTCNCCNATNATCCGCATCAGATTTGATGANTCTGTCGTATCCGCAAAGTGCAGAAAAAACTTTACCTTATGNTAATCCGAATTGATAAGATGGTCTATTCTCATCGTATTGGAAAGACTNTGACGGCGAATCAGTCCATGAACTTCATANCCTTTCTCAAGCAGAAACTCCGCAAGATAAGANCCGTCCTGACCTGTTATTCCTGTGATTANTGCGATATTATTCATTGTTTCCTCCCTGTTTTCTCAATTGTTTTCCTAGTNCCATATTACATGTTCTNAATATATTCTGCAATCGCTTTTTCCCAATCCGCAAACATNTGATTTGTCGTGAGCTTCAGCATATAATTCTCAAGCACGGAATANGCNGGCCGCGGCGCCACTACGCCCGTGGTATTCTTCTCATACTCCTTACTTGTCACNGTGACAACNTCCGTGTTTTTTCCCNCAAGCCGATANATTTCACGCGTNAAATCCGCCCAGTTTGTAATCCCCTCACANGTGCCNTGAAACAGNCCAAANTTGTCCGTCGGCAAAAGATAGGCAATCGCCTTGGCAAGCTCGCTTGCGCTGGTGGGCGANCCGAACTGGTCNCCGACCACNGTTACCTTATCGTGCGTTTCGGCAAGNCCGAGCATCGTNTTTACAAAATTTTTNCCNTCACCGTAAAGCCATGCCGTNCGGATAATAAAATAATCCTTTGCNAANTCNTTCACAAACTGTTCACCCGCAAGNTTTGTCTTTCCATAGACCGCCTCNGGGTTAGGAGTGTCAAACTCCNTATATGGAGTGTCTGCATGTCCNTCAAANACATAATCCGTCGAAACATGCATCANTCTTGCTCCCGCACGNGTCGCCGCGATGCTTAAATTTCTCGGTCCNATNGCATTNATGCGNTANGCGTTGTCCACNTCCGTTTCACANNCGTTTACATTGGTATGCGCNGCNCAGTTGATNATCGCATANGGCTTTANCTCGTCGACAAACCGCACAACNGCGTCAACGTCGGTAATGTCCAAATCNTTCACNTCTGTATTGACACACTCATATTCGCTGNTNGATGCATACACCTGATTGACTGCTCTGCCAAGCTGTCCGTTTGCGCCTGTCACTATAATCTTTTTCATCTATTATCCTCCTAATTGTNNTCGTTTATGCGGTNCTTTCCAATCGAAAACAGCCCGAACTTTTTCCATTCGGGCCATTACCTACTCTCCAAGTCCATCNTGAATCACCTTCACCACTGCCTCTAACGCCTTCTCCTCGTCCTCGCCCTCACAGAATATCTCAATTTCATCGCCGCTCTTTACGCATGCGCCGAGCACCCCAAGCACACTCTTTGCATTTGCCTTCGTCGAACGGAATTGAAACGTTATNGACGCATGAAACTGCATCGCCGTCTTGCAAAGNATTCCCGCCGGACGNAGATGAAGACCTGTCGGATTTTGAATGACTACCTTCTGGCTTACCATATCGCTCCCTTATCCTTTCCGTATCTNCCTNCANGGTTCTTTTANAACATCACGTTCTGAATAAGCTCCGCAAGCGCTCTCGCCTCTTTNTCAATCATCGCCTGATCCTTNCCCTCNATCATCACGCGCACAAGCGGCTCNGTACCCGACGGNCTGATCAGCACTCTGCCCTCGCCTTTAAACTTTTCNCTCACNNGNTCTATCGCGTCGGCAATTTCNGCATATTCCATATAGCTGTCTTTCTTGTGATTTGGCACCCGTGCGCCCACAAGCGCCTGTGGAAGCACNGTCATGATCGATGCAAGCTCCGAGAGCGATTTCCCTGTTTCCACCATNACCTGAAGCAGATGAAGCGCNCTCAAAAGNCCNTCTCCCGTTGTNTTTTCGTCAAGAAANATAATGTGTCCCGACTGCTCGCCGCCAAGGTTCGCCCCGATTTCAACCATGCGCTCAAGCACATAGCGGTCGCCAACNTTTGTCTGTTCGATATTGATNCCNTTTTCTTTTCCCATNAGGAANAATCCGAGNTTGCTCATCACAGTCGCCACAATGGTATTGTCNTTCAACTGCCCTTTNGACTTCATGTGATTGCCGATGATTGCCATGATCACATCGCCGTCAATCTGNTTTCCGTTTTCATCNACNGCAAGCAGCCTGTCNGCGTCACCGTCAAACGCAAGNCCAATCTTTGCCCGCTCGTATACAACGCGCGCCTGAAGNTCNCCCATATGNGTCGAACCGCAGTTNGCGTTGATATTCGTNCCGTCNGGNTTNTTGTGGATTGCGACAATCTCCGCTCCCAGTTCTTTTAGTGTTTCCACAGANGTATAATGTGATGCNCCCTCCGCACAGTCAACTACAATTTTCATTCCCGTCAGATCTACAGGCACAGCCTGCACCGAATGATTGATATATTCCTCCCTTGCATCCGTGCGGTACTTCACCTTCCCCACACTCGGACCTGTCGGAAACTGAACATCCTTCATTCCGCTCCGAATCAGCGCCTCAATCTCATCTTCCAGTGCATCGGGAAGCTTAAAGCCGTTTCCGTCAAAAAATTTAATGCCGTTAAATTCGACCGGATTGTGCGATGCCGAAATGACAACGCCCGCGTCCACTCTGTATTTTTTCGTCAGATATGCGATCGCCGGTGTCGGAATCACGCCTACATACACCACGTTCGCGCCCACAGAACACGCTCCCGCCATCAATGCGTTTGCAAGCATATCACCCGATATGCGCGTATCACAGCCCACCATAATCGTAGGCTTATGCGCGTTCTCTTTCGAAAGTACATAAGCTCCCGCCTGACCAAGCTGCATCGCAAGCATCGGCGTCAATTCATCATTTGCCACGCCTCTTACGCCATCCGTTCCAAAAAGTCTTGCCATTTTACAATCTATGCTCCTTTCGAATGTTAAAATCAATCTTGATTACTGCTCTCATCTTCCGTATCCTCATGTTCCTGTAGCACAACCGTAAGCGTATAGGTGCGATCCGTCTGTATCTTGACATCTTCCCCAAGTTTAAAGTCAAACAACACTTCCCCTTCATAGCGTCCCGCGAGCCATTCCTCGAGTTCAAGCTGTTCAAAAATCCGATCCATGTCAACAACGCCGATGACGCGCTCCTCATTAACCGCATCAACCGCCTCCTGTGTACCCGATACTCTTACACGGAATTGCGCGTTCTCCCGATTGTCGAACTCACTGATCACGGCATCAAGCGTGTCCGGTTTTGCGTGACTGCCAAATCCCGCCGCAAAATTGCTGGCAGGGATCGACAACTCTCTTGTAGCAAGCGGTTCGATGCCAATCTCAACACTGACATTTCCGTTAAAATTGCCGTCCGCAAACTGTGTGCCCGTCGGCAGATACTTCTTGACATTAACAATGCTTGTTACATTGTCGCTCTTCCCCTCTATACTAAGCGCCGGATCCGAAACCGTAAGCTTCGTCACAGCGTCAAGCGCCGTTTTTCTTCCCGCAAGCAAAACGGTATTCGGCACACTCTCAATCCTTCCGTTTGCGATATATCCCTGTTCCGGCTCGTCGGAAATCACAAAGTCAAGCGGAACCTCTTTTGTCGCAAGAATCGTGACCGCCACGTTTACCGTTGAAATATTCATCTTGATTGAATTGCTCTTAACATCATTTCCCTGTGCATCGTAAAGCTTTAATTCCACATTCGTGTTGATATCGGTAGCGTATCCGTCAATGCTTGCCACGGCTTCCACATGGTCAATCTGATCGATCACGGATTCGGGACCCGAAAGACGCACAATATTCTGACTCGGCGTAACGCTTCCCACAATATACCCTACTGCGGGGTCTCCGCTCGTCGAGGTATTGATGATCATCTGAATGCGCTTCATATCTTCGATGGAAAGCTTTACACTGTCGATATTTCCCTTGAACTCCAATTCGGAATTGTTGCGCGTGCTGGAAATCTCAATGCTGACTGTATTCATGAAGGTAAGTTCCTCCATGTCCGCCACTGCTCTGATATTTTCTTTGGTAATATAGCGCAGCACAGAACGCTTCCCCGTCACTGACACGTTCACAGTGCCTGTATTGTCAATGATCTCATAAACCTTTCCGCTGTTGGTGATCTGCTCCTCATTGAGTATCTCAACCGGAATATTGTTGAAGCGCGCCGTCTCGAGCGGGTCATTAATATTGTTCACCACGAACCACAAACCCAAAGACACGATCACGGCCAAAAGTTTCAGCCCGAAATTATTTGTGATCAAAGCAACGAGTTTATGAAGCTTACTTTTCATCCTTAACCCTGCCTTTCCATAATCTGCGTTTCTTTTCGTCCGTGTCCTTATTCTGTATCATGAGCAGTTTCTCCTTCAGCCCGTTGGCGTCAAGGTTCCTGTACAGATTCCCCTCATAAGTAACGCTCACATTTCCCGTTTCCTCCGACACGATGATCGTTAAAGCGTCCGTCGCCTCCGAGATGCCCACACCGGCGCGATGCCTTGTTCCAAGTTCCTTGCTGATTTCCGTATTGTCCGAAAGCGGCAGATAGCAAGTCGCCGACACAATTCTGTTTCCGCGGATGATCACAGCGCCGTCATGAAGCGGCGTATTATGCTCAAAAATATTGATAATCAACTGACTTGAGATGAGTGCATCAACCTCAATCCCCGTTCTCTCGTATTCTGTAAGCAGCACATTCTGCTCGATGACCATAAGCGCACCTGTCTTTACCTTGCCCATCTCAAAGCTCGCCTTCACGATATCATTGACGGTCTTATCCGAGAATCGCTCTTCTGTCGTCTTTTCAAAAGGCATGAACCCGGAAATAAAGGTCTTTCTTCCAAGCTCTTCCAACGCGCGACGCAGTTCCGGCTGTAAAATAACAATTACAGCGATCACGGCAATACTCAAAACATTTTCCGCAATCCATATGATCGTATTCATCTCAAAGATAATTGCAATTAGAATAAATAAGAGTATTACGATGATGCCCTTCATCAACACCCAGACTTTTGTATGCTTTACCCATGCCATAATATGATACAGCAAAAAGGATATAATGATAATCTCCACTATATCCTCCCATCTTACGTTCATACCATGCAAAGATGATGATGTAAAATATGAACTTAGCCGCTCCATGATCATGCTCGTATTCATTCCACACTAATCTCCGTATGCAACTGCCTAATTTCGTTTCACTGCCTTTTCCGGCACTTTAATCGTCTTCACGCGCTTTTGCGGCGTCGCTACCGTATTTTTCGGAACCGCTTTCACATAATAATAATACTCGTCGTCCTCAAACTGCACGCGCTCCGTTCTGGAATAATCCACGTTAAAGACCAGAAATTCCAGTACTTTTGCGACACCCACGGCGACAAGGCTTCCCAAAATCAATCCGATAATGGAAAGATGCGTATTGTACAGCAGTTCGCCAAACAATACCAGCAAAATATCCAAAAGCGCACCGGTAATGATCGCAATCGTCCACGCATAATCTATACTCAGCCTTCTGATAAAATATACCACGATCAGCGTTGCCACAAATGCCACAATGGTGACATACATCGCTTTGTTTCCCATCAACCCGTCAATCACATACCGGAATTTTTCAAGCGCTCCATCCTCCTCAAAGGTACTAAGCACAGAGGCGCTTGCGTTCATATAGTGGATGGTGTAATAGACGATTACGCCACTTGCCACCGATACTGCCGAAAACGGCGTTCCCACGAGACCGACGGCAATTGGAATAACATATGGTATTTTTAGCACAAAGCAAATCGGCGTAAACAACACAACCAGCGTATCCTTCGGTGAAAACCGAAAATACAGGATAAACAACAGCAAAAATACGGCAAGCGCCACCACAGCGCATTCCATCGAAAAGCGGTACAGATGTCCGAGCGTCACAAGCGCCGCAATCACTACGGTAAAATTTGTCGGCAAAAAAGAGCACATTAGTGACAACACGAGCACCACTGCAAAGTTTTTCAACTCACTCATATATCCGATGGATGCGTTGATCACCAATATCGTAACCAAGGCAAGCAAAAACTTTGCGGCAGGCGTTATATACAACTCATATTTACCATAAAACTTCTTTAGCTGTTCCCGAAAAACCAACAGACTAGTCATAACAATTAACTCTCCAACTCCCAAAATCAGCGTTTGCTTTCCTTATCATAAAGATAAGCAAGCTTTTTCAGGTTATTATAATATATTTTCAGGCTTTTTCTTGCCCTTGTATAGCGGTAGGTATAGACACCATAAGAAATAATGCCGTAAACTCCCGCAAAAACCAGATAGGCAATGATCACAGACTTTCCGAATGCGAACAGATCCATCTTATAGAGATCCGCCATAAACACTTCAAAGTCATACATAATGAACACACCAAACAGGATACAGAAGGCAATCGTGGCGTTTATCATCGATTTAATTACCTGTAAGGCAATATAATCCCCTCGAAAATAGCTTCCGATCGCTACGTTTTTTTTACCCTCATGCGCCTCATAGCATGCCATTTTGGTCATTAATTTAATTCTTTCTTCATTTAACATACAAACCCTCTGTTATCTCACGCGTTACATATCACGGTCAAGGAAACGCATCTTATTTCCCGAAGGCTGCGCCTTTTTGGGCGGCTCAATAACCAGCTTGGGCTTCTCAATCGCGTGGGAAAGATTGTTTGCCATATCCCGCTTACATTTCTCGCAGTATTTGCCCGAACGGATCATCTCTCCGCAGTTCTCACACGGAAGCTTTACAGGTGAATCCTCCGCAAACTCAAGACGATCCTCTCTGATCCACTGCTGAATCTGGCTGACTTCAACCTCACACGCCTCCGCAACCTCTCTGATATCCGCCTGACGGTTCTCCCGAATATACTTCTTTACTTCTTGAAATTTATTCTCAAGCGCCTCTTTACATGCAGGGCAGATCGGCAGCCCCGCAATATGGTTAAACAATTTTCCGCACTTTCTGCAATTTCTTACGTTCATTCAAATTCCCTCCATTTCGATAGTATCACATTTTATCGTATCTACATGCTCTCTCCGATACATAAAGCGATAAAATAAACTGTCTTTACACCCCGACGCTTCAATTCATACGTCACAGCGTCGATCGTGCTTCCCGTTGTATAAATATCATCAACAAGAATCATTGTCTGATTTAATTTTACAACATTTGGATTAATATTGAAAGCCTTTTTCAAATTATTTTGCCTTCCGCGCGAATCCAGTTGTTTTTGAGGCACTGTTTTTTTGATTCTTTTAACCAGATTTTTCTGCATCGGAATGCCTGTAAGCCTTGATAAACGCTTCGCGATCAGCTCTGCCTGATTGTAGCCGCGACTCCTTTTTCTTGATGCATGAAGCGGTATCGGAACAATTGCGTCTGCCTTCATACTCTGTATTTCATCTTTTAAATGCCTGTAAATATCCTCCGCATAAAAGTTTGCGTATTCACAGCGTCCCTTGTACTTAAAACGGTAGATACTCTTTTTTATGCTCTGATAATCATAGAGTGCAACGCCTCTGTCAAATATATGCTTCGTTTTTTCACATTCCGCACAAAAAACATCTGCGTTATCATTTAGCTGTCTGCCACACTTGCGGCATGTCGGCTCTAAAATATAGCGTATTTTCGGTCGGCATGTCCGGCAGACCTTCCCCTCTCCCGACGGCACAATGTCATCACAGACGGGACATCGCAGCGGAAACAGTAAATTAATCAAAACATCTCGCATATTCTGTCCTTTAACCCCGTATATCGTTTCTGTTCATTCTCATTCGCGATCATTTGTTTTACGGTATCACGGCTTCCGAGTATCGTCACACAGTTCTTTGCCCTCGTAACGCCTGTATACAAAAGATTTCTGTTAAAAAGCATTTTCGGTCCCGCAAGGAGCGGCATAATGACTGCCGGATACTCGCTTCCCTGTGATTTATGGATCGTGATCGCGTACGCAAGCTCAATCTCGTCAAGTCCGCTCACAGGATACGTCACGCGCCGCAAATCGTCATATTCCACCACCACTGTTTTTGCCGTTTCGTTGATCTCCTTTATCATTCCGACATCTCCGTTAAAAATCCCTTGCCCGCTGTCGATCGCGATCCCATACTTGCTGACAACTTCCCACTCAAGCTGATAATTATTCTTAATCTGCATCACCTTATCGCCAAGCCGAAACACACCGTCACCGTGTACCAACTCCGTCTTTTCGGGCGACGGCGGATTCAGATACTGCTGCAAAATCCCGTTTAGCGTCTCTACGCCAAGCGGCCCCTTTCGCATGGGCGTGAGCACCTGAATGTCATACATGCCGGATTTTACATACTTGGGAAGTTTTTCTGTGATCAGCAAAATCATATGTTTATAGATTACATTGACATTATCGCGCTCTAAAAAGAAAAAATCGCGGCTCTTATTGTCGAGTTGAATCTCCTCCCCCGCATTGATCCGATGGGCATTTACGACAATGTCGCTCTCCCCTGCCTGACGAAAGATTTTGGACAGCACGACCGACGCAATCTTACCGCTCTCCATCAAGTCTTTCAACACCTGTCCCGCCCCCACGGACGGAAGCTGATTTCTGTCGCCCACCATGATCAGCCGTGTTCCCGGCGCCACTGCCTTTAAGAGCGATTGAAAAAGGTAGATATCCACCATGGACATCTCATCGATGATGATCACGTCCGCCTCGAGCGGATTCAACTCGTTCTTTTCAAAATGCACAGCTGACACCCGATCATCGTCTGACACAGCGCCGTTCAATTCCAAAAGCCTGTGAATTGTCTTCGCCTCAAATCCTGTTGCCTCCGTCATGCGCTTTGCGGCGCGTCCCGTAGGCGCTGCGAGGAAAATGTCCAGCCCTTCGTCTTCAAAATAGTGTATGATCATATTGATCGTCGTCGTCTTTCCCGTTCCCGGTCCGCCCGACAGGATAAAGATGCCGTTTTCCACAGCGTTGACGACCGCTTTTTTTTGCAGTGCGTCAAGCTCCATATTGCCCGCAACCTCCAGTCTTCCGATGCGATCCTCTAACCGATCACGCTCAACCTTTGTCAGGACATCGGAATCGCCGAACGCATTTTGCAACTCAAAGAGCATGCGCGCGCAATTTAACTCGGCATAATACGCGCTATTGCTGTAAACACACTGCGCACCGTCCTTTTCCTTGACAATGATCTTGCGATCGATCGCAAGATTGTCAAGCTGCGGCGCAATCTGTTCTTCGGTAAGTTCCAACATCGCGGCGGATTTCTCCAGCAAAATCTCCTTTGGCAGATACACATGCCCTTCCGCGCCCGCCTGTAAAAGCGCATACAACATACCGCTTCTGATGCGATAGTCGGAGTCCGTATGGATTCCGATTTTAGCGGCAATCTCATCTGCGATGCGAAAGCCGATTCCGGACACATCCTCTGCAAGCTTGTAGGGATTTTCTTTCATCACTTTATAGAGTCCCATGCCGTATTGTTTATAGATTTTGATCGCAAGCGCGTTGGAAATGCCGTATCGTTGGAGAAAGATCATCGCCTCACGCACATCCTTTTTCTCTTCCACTTGTTCCGCGATTTCCCTTGCTTTTTTTTCACTGATTCCCTTAATCTCTGCAAGCCTGTGAGGCTCCTCTTCGATGATCCGAAACGTATCGTCCCCAAAACGCCGCACGATCCGCGCCGCAAGCGCAGCGCCGACTCCCTTGATCGCGCCCGAACCCAGATACCGCTCCACGGCCACAGCATCCTCGGGCGGAACGACCCGAAAGCTGTCCGTCTTAAACTGTCTGCCATAGACAGCATGTTCCACATAAGCGCCCTCCGCCTCGATACACTCTCCCTCGTCGAGGTTTGTAAAGATTCCCGTACAGGTAATCTCCATCTCTCCCGCCACTAGATTGATGACGCCATAGCCGTTTTGCGGATTTTTATAGATGATGTGCTCCACGAAGCCCTTTAGTACCTCCAAACACGTTCCTCCTTATATCGAAAGAGCCGAGCCCTAAATCGGGTTCGGCTGCATTTTTTCGTTTTTATACTTCCTCCGGCGAAAGAACCTCAACTCCAATGCCGTAGTTTCGTTTCATCTGTTCATAAAGCATATTCGCAAGTCCCAAGCCATCCCCCGCTGTCGCCTGTTCACAAAGATTCTGAACTGCATAATCCTTAAAGTAATCTACCATCTTTGAGGCATAACCGTTCTCATCATCATCCGAAAATACCTTTGTCGTTTCCAGCATCTCCTTAAACACTTGTTCTAAAAAATAAGATTCAAATTGCTTGCAAGCATCCAACAGCTCCGCCTCGTTCGCTGTTCCGGCGCTGTTTTCGATTTTATTCTTAATGGTATCCGCTTTTGTCGATGACACCTGACTTGCCATGTAATCAGCGTATACGGAACCTACTCCACCGATATCCATATCAACTAATCCCTATCCTTTCCGTTAGCGCTTCAGCTGGTTTGCCTGCTGCAGCATTTCGTCCGAAGTCGTGATAACCTTTGAGTTCATCTCATATGCTCTCTGCGCAACGATCAAGTTTACCATCTCATCCGCAACTTGCACATTGGAACCCTCGAGGTAACCCTGTATGATCTTGCTCTTAGGCAGATCGTCATTTTCCGCCTCGTTCATCGCCTCACCGCTCGCATCGGTTTCTATGAAAAGGCTGTCGCCCTCTTTGCTGAGTCCTCCCGGATTGTTAAACTGCCACAATCCAATCGTCATATCCATGCTCTGCAAAACATTATTGTCATCGGGATACATCAATGTACCATCCCTCGATACCGAAATCTTGCTCACTACCACATCTTCATCTTCGATAATGATCGATTCCCCTTCCGTATCAAGCACAGGAAGTCCATCCGAGGTCGTCAGAATGAGTCCCTCTGAACCGATCGCAAACTCGAAATTACCGTTTCGCGTATAATAAGTTGTTTCACCGTCCGCGCCCTTCACTGCAAAGAATCCCTTTCCGGCGATCGCAAAATTTGCCTCGCCTGGCGTTTCCAAAAGACTTCCCTGTGTGAAAATCGACGTAATCGATGAGTTTCTTACACCAAGACCCACCTCTGCTCCAATCGGCTTCTGCTCCATATTTGCCGTCGTGCTCTTGGTCTGTATCGTCTGATACAACAGTGACTTAAACTCCATTGCCTCTGACTTATAACCTGTCGTATTGACGTTTGAGAGATTGTGCGCAATATTGTCTACATTTAACTGCTGTGCAATCATTCCCGTTGCACCTGTCCATAATGATCGTACCATTTGAATCCTCCATTCTCTATCCAATCGTGAAAACTGACCACAAACTGTTGTTTTTCACTGTTACCGCTCTATAGCGCTATTACAATTTGATCAACTGCATTGACTGCTCTAATGTGTCGTCATAAGTCGTGATCATCTTCTGATTCGCCTCATACTGTCTGGAAATCGTAATCATGTTTACCATTTCCTTTACGACATTCGCATTGGACATCTCCAAATACCCCTGATAGATATTCGGGTTCTCTACATCATGCGATACTGCGCCTTCCTTTGCGTCCCACATCGTCTCACCGTAATGCGTCAAATAATTGGTATCCTCAAATTCCGTAACCTTTATCTTTGTAACAAGATTTCCGTCCTGATAGATGCTTCCGTCACGATCAATAACCGTTTCTGCCGCTGTCGTAGAAACCTGTATTCTTCTATCCTCACCGAGCACATAGTCGCCGTCCTTTGTTACAAGATACCCTTCCTTCGTAAGAGTAAAGCCACCGTCTCTTGTATACTTCGTAGAGGTTTCGCCCGCTTTATTGGTAAACTCAATGTTAAAAAATCCATTCCCGCCGATCGCCAAATCATAAGTGTTATCCGTGATTCTTAAAGAACCTTGTGAAAAATCGGTAAATGTTTCTCCGATCTTTACGCCAAGGCTCATTTTGCCCAAGCGTTTCGGAACATTGGGATTCTCCGACAAATCCTTGATTTTTACTGCCATGACCTCATCGTACGCCTGACTGGTAGAGCCTTCCTTTTTAAAGCCCGTCGTGTCCGCGTTTGCAAGGTTATTTGACATAATATCCATTCGATACTGTTCATTCAACATTCCCGTATAGGCTGTGTATAAACCTCTAAGCATTGTCTTTCTGTACTCCTTTCGTAATCAGAAATTAGATTTCTTCTCTGGCGCCTGCCAAAAATTCCACATATTTTCCCGTACCAACCGCAACCGCTGTCATAGGATCCTCGGCGGTCATCGTGTTGATACCTGTTCTCGACTCAATCAAATCCTCCAGACCTCGCAAAAGGCTTCCGCCTCCCGTCAGCACAATGCCGCGGTCTGCGATATCCGCCGCAAGCTCAGGCGGCGTCTTTTCCAATACACTGTGAATCGTATCAATAATCTGCGCCGTCGTTTCGCGAAGCGCCTCCTCCGTCTCCTCGGAGGATACCCGAATGGTTTTTGGAAGTCCCGTCACGAGATTTCGTCCCCTGACATCCATATAATCCACTTCCGCTCGCTTAAACGCCGAGCCGATTTTAATCTTAATATCCTCTGCCGTCCGCTCACCGATCAAAAGATTGTGTTTCTTCCTCATATAACGCACGATCGCTTCGTCGAAATCGTCACCCGCGATTTTAATCGACGCGCTGACCACGGTACCGCCAAGGGAGATAACCGCAATATCGGAGGTTCCGCCGCCGATATCGACAATCATGTTGCCGCAAGGCTTTGAAATGTCGATGCCTGCTCCAATCGCCGCCGCAATCGGCTCCTCGATAATCTTTACATCTCTTGCGCCCGCCTGATACGTTGCATCCTCAACCGCTTTCTTCTCTACCTCGGTAACACCGCTCGGTACACACACAGCGATAATCGGTTTGCGGAAAGTCTTTCTTCCGAGCGCTTTCTGAATGAAATGTTTCATCATCTGCTCTGTAACCTTATAGTCAGAGATTACACCCTGTCTTAACGGTCTTACGGCTACAATATTTCCGGGAGTTCTTCCCAACATCAAACGCGCGTCTTCTCCAATCGCCTTTATTTTATCGGTGTCACGGTCAAACGCCACCACGGAAGGCTCCTTTAAAACGACGCCTTTTCCTCTGATATAAACTAAGATACTAGCGGTTCCCAAATCGATTCCAATATCTGTATACTGCATTGCTGCTTCCCCTTTCTTTCTTAACGGAAACTTTCAGATTTTTATTTCAACACACGCCTTATCAGGCAGGTAATTGTGATAATCTTAATTATTATAGTATTGCCATTATTCGCAATCTAAACTACTAACCAGACTATTATAACCTAAATTGTCCATTTTTCAAAGGGGTTTATCGCTTTTTTTTCAAAACACTCATACAATTTATATATCGGTGGCTGTTTTACAATACTTTAGGTCTATTTGNTACCATTTTTTGCCCGTTCAAGCATCTTGTTTACATAAATTCCTGTATATGATTTTTTATCCTTCGCAATCTTTTCGGGCGTTCCCTCGGCGATTACCGTGCCGCCGCCGTCNCCGCCCTCNGGACCGATATCGATAATGTAATCGGCAGTTTTAATCACNTCNAGATTATGTTCAATCACAACNACNGTGTTTCCGCCCTCCGCAAGNCGCTGCAGAATTTCCACNAGCTTATGCACATCNGCAAAATGAAGNCCTGTTGTCGGCTCATCGAGAATGTAAATCGTCTTTCCCGTGCTCCTGCGGCTTAATTCCGTCGCAAGCTTAATGCGCTGCGCCTCACCGCCCGAAAGCGTTGTTGAGGGCTGACCAAGCTTGATATAGGAAAGTCCGACATCATAGAGCGTTTCAATCTTCTTTTTAATAGAAGGAACAGGTTCAAAAAACGGCAATGCCTCCTCCACAGTCATGTCGAGCACATCATAAATGCTCTTTCCCTTATATTTCACTTCCAGCGTTTCGCGATTATAGCGTTTCCCTTGACATACCTCACAAGGAACATAGACATCGGGCAAAAAGTGCATCTCGATTTTGATAATACCGTCTCCACCGCACGCCTCGCAGCGTCCGCCCTTGACATTAAAGCTGAAACGCCCTTTCGCATATCCTCTTGCCTTCGCGTCCATCGTCGACGCAAAAAGATCGCGAATCTGGTCAAACACACCTGTATATGTTGCCGGATTGGAGCGCGGCGTTCTGCCGATTGGCGACTGGTCGATATTGATGACCTTATCAAGCTGCTCCACACCCTCAATTTTTTTGAACTTTCCGGGAATCGTACGCGCCCGGTTTAATTTTTTCGCCAGATATTTATATAATATTTCATTGACAAGCGACGATTTTCCCGAACCCGAAACGCCAGTCACACAAGTAAACACACCAAGCGGGAATCTGACATCAATATTTTTTAAGTTATTCTCCGCCGCACCTTTTACGGTAAGCCATCCTGTCGGTTTTCTTCTCGTCTTCGGCACAGGTATCTGCAGTTTTCCGCAAAGATACTGTCCCGTAACAGAATTCTCCACCTGCATAATCTCCTGTGCAGTTCCTTCTGCCACAACCTCTCCGCCGTGCTCTCCCGCACCGGGTCCGATATCAATCACATGGTCTGCCGCAAACATGGTGTCTTCGTCATGCTCCACAACAATCAATGTGTTGCCAAGCTCCTGCAAATTTTTGAGAGCTGCAATGAGTTTGTCATTGTCGCGCTGATGCAGACCGATACTCGGCTCGTCAAGAATATAACAAACGCCCACAAGCCCCGAACCAATCTGCGTCGCAAGCCGAATGCGCTGCGCCTCACCGCCCGAAAGCGTTGCCGTGCCCCTTGCAAGGCTTAAATACTCTAATCCCACACTCGCAAGAAATCCCACGCGTGCCTTAATTTCCTTTAAAATGCGCTTTCCGATAAGCTGCTGCTGCTTCGTAAGCTCCATTGTATCGAGAAAATTGTACAAACCGTTAATGGACAGCGACGTAATCTCATGAATGTTTTTATCACAGACCGTCACTGCCAGCGAGCTCTTTTTCAAGCGCTTTCCGCCGCACTCTTTACAGGGCGTAATACGCATAAAGGTTTCATACTCGCTTTTCATCGTTTCCGATGAGGTTTCCCGGTATCTTCGCTCCACATTCTTGATCAGTCCTTCAAAGGCAATCGGATATCTGCCCTCGCCGCGCTGTCCCTTATAGAAAACAATAACCTCTTTTCCACCCGTCCCGTTGATGAGCATATCCTGTATTTCATCCGAGAGCTCCTCAAACGGTGTATCAAGCGAAAAATGATATGCCTCACACAATGCCTGTAAAACCGCATTTGTAAAGCTGCTCTTATCCATACACGACTGCCACCCGATTACCGTAATCGCACCGTCATTGATGCTGATACTTTTATCGGGTATCATCAAGTCTGTATCAAACTCCATTTTATAGCCAAGTCCGAAACACTCCGGACAGGCGCCAAAAGGATTGTTGAACGAAAAACTTCTCGGCTCCACCTCGTCAATACTGATATTACAGTCCGGACACGAAAAGCTGTCCGAAAAATTCATTGTTTCGCCGTCTATCACATCGACAAGCAAAAGTCCGTCCGAAAGCGCCATGACATTTTCAACCGAATCTGTCAAACGCCGCTCAATGCCTTCTTTCACGACAAGTCTGTCCACAACAATCTCAATATTGTGCTTGATGTTTTTCTCAAGCTTAATCTCCTCGGAAAGTTCATACATATTTCCGTCAATGCGCACGCGGATATATCCGCTCTTCTTTGCCCGTTCCAGCACCTTTGCGTGCTCGCCCTTTCTTCCTCTTACAACGGGCGCCATCAGTTGAATGCGGGTTCCCTCTTCCAGTTCCATAATCTGATCCGTGATCTGGTCGATGGTCTGACGCTTAATTTCCCTGCCGCAATTAGGACAATGGGGAATTCCGATGCGTGCATACAAAAGTCTGAAATAATCATAAATCTCCGTAACCGTTCCGACTGTCGAGCGCGGATTTCGGTTCGTTGATTTCTGATCGATGGAAATCGCGGGAGAAAGTCCCTCAATGCTCTCAACGTTAGGTTTTTCCATCTGTCCCAAAAACATTCTCGCGTACGAGGAAAGTGATTCCATATATCGACGCTGCCCCTCCGCATAAATCGTATCAAAAGCAAGCGACGACTTTCCCGAACCGGAAAGTCCCGTCAGTACCACAAACTTATTTCTTGGGATATCTACATTAATATTTTTCAAATTATGCTCATTTGCGCCCCGGATCTTGATTAACTCTCCTTTCGGCAGCATCTTTAGCTGTTCTCTGTTCATATTTCTATCGGTACTCCTTTCACAGTCCTTCTGTCATCTCGTTCAGCATTTTTTTCAAATCCATCATCTTGTCACGCAGCTCTACTGCCGCCTCGAAATTCAAATCTGCGGCTGCCTTGCGCATATTTTTCTCCACTGTCGCGATCAACTTTTTCAGCTCTTTCTCGTTCATGGACTCGGGATCTTTTGCAAACTGTTGTTCTTCCTTCGCAACAGCTTTTGAGATGCTGATTAAATCACGCACNGCTTTCTTGATCGTCTGCGGCGTAATGCCGTGCTCTTCATTGTATTTCTGCTGAATTGCACGCCTTCTTGCCGTTTCGTCCAGTGTCATCTGCATCGAATCCGTAATCTCATCGGCATACATCACAACATGCCCCTCCGCATTTCTCGCCGCACGTCCTACTGTCTGAATCAGCGAAGTCGCGGAGCGCAGAAAGCCCTCCTTATCGGCATCCAATATCGCCACAAGCGAAATCTCGGGAATGTCCAACCCCTCTCGCAAAAGGTTGATTCCAACCAACACATCAAACACATCAAGACGCATATCACGGATAATTTCGGCGCGTTCCAGCGTATCGATATCCGAGTGCAGATATTTGACACGGATACCGACCTCGCTCATATACTTTGTCAAATCCTCCGCCATACGCTTCGTGAGCGTTGTCACCAGTACCTTGTTGTGCTTTTCGGTTTCCGCATTGATCCGCGAAATCAGATCGTCAATCTGCCCCTCGACAGGACGCACGATAATCTCAGGATCCAGAAGCCCCGTCGGTCGGATAATCTGCTCCGTCCGCAAAAGTTCGTGTTCGCTCTCATAGACACTCGGCGTCGCCGACACAAAAAGCATCTGGTCAATCTTCTGTTCAAATTCGTCAAACTTCAGCGGTCTGTTGTCTAGTGCAGATGGAAGTCGGAAGCCATACTCCACAAGCGTTGTCTTTCTCGAACGGTCACCCGCATACATACCGCGAATCTGTGGAATCGTCATATGTGACTCATCTATAATAATCAAAAAATCATCCGTAAAAAAGTCCATCAGACAGTACGGCGGATCACCCTCATTCGTGCCGCTCAAATGTCTGGAATAATTTTCAATTCCGGAACAAAATCCCGTTTCCCGAAGCATCTCCACATCAAAGTTTGTGCGCTCCGAAATGCGCTGCGCCTCCAAGAGCTTGTCCTCACTCTTAAAATAGCGCACACGTTCTTTCATCTCCGCCTCAATATTCTCACATGCCACTTTTATCCGCTCCGGCGCAACTACATAATGCGATGCCGGAAAAATCGTCACATGCTCTAATGTAGCATTCACCTTGCTTGTCACAGGGTCAATCTCACAAATCCGGTCAATCTCGTCTCCGAAGTACTCCACGCGGATCAGACAATCGCCGCCCTGNGCNGGATTGATATCCACCACATCACCGTGCACACGGAAACGTCCTCTCTCNAGGTCGATATCATTTCGNTCNTACTGCATCTCAATCAGCGCATGGATAACCGCATCCCTNTCCTTGNNCATTCCCGGNCGCAGNGANAGCATCATGCCCTGATACTCNTCCGGACTTCCCAGACCNTAAATACAGGATACNGANGCCACAACAACAACATCCNNNCGCTCGGTNANCGATGCCGTAGCCGAAAGCCGNAATTTATCAATNTCGTCATTGACGGCAGAGTCCTTCGCAATNTATGTATCGGACGAAGGAATATACGCCTCCGGCTGATAATAATCATAATANGAAACNAAATACTCCACAGCATTCTCNGGAAAAAATTCCTTAAACTCACCGTAAAGCTGNCCCGCAAGCGTCTTGTTGTGCGCNATCACAAGAGTCGGCTTNTTCAATGCCGCGATAATATTTGCCATTGTAAANGTTTTTCCCGAACCNGTCACGCCAAGCANCGTCTGAAACTGATTTCCCTCTNTGAANCCGTTCACGAGGGTTTCAATCGCCTGTGGCTGATCGCCTGTGGGTTGGTATTCCGAATGTAAAATAAATTTGTCCATATNCGATACTCCATGCCAAATATATGTTCTTTTTTAGTATATCACAAAAANTAAAAAAGTATAGACCTAATCTGTACTTTTTTGNNTTTNTGATTTTCCATTTGTTACTGTTCACTCCGTTCCAGTAACAGGTAAAAATCCATGCAAAATCACCTNCNGTGATNGATTTTTACTTGGATGCGGTANGTTTTCTTACAGACTTAGCAGTAAATGCTAAGTCCTGTTTGAGCAGTAACTTCCATTTCTTATATACAATATCGATTAAATTTGATATNATTTCCAATAGANTATNNTAAGAAANCAGGAGNNTNCCATGANCAAAAAAGTCTTATTAGTCGGAATAAACGCCAAATANATTCACTCCAATCCNGCCGTCTACAGNCTNAAGGCATANGCGGACAAATATTACTCAAACCGCCCNGNNGNCTGCACAGTCGANATTGCCNAGTACACCATTAATCAGCAGACAAGCNCNATCCTTGCNGACTTATANNAAAAAAAGCCNCAGATTGCAGCGTTTTCCTGTTANATATGGAATTGGAATCTCATACGGGATTTACTGGCAGAACTGCCGAAAATACTGCCCGATACGAAACTCTGGCTTGGCGGTCCCGAGGTTTCNTTTCATNCNGNNCAACTGATNCAGGANTTTCCNCAGCTTNCNGGNATCATGATNNGTGAAGGCGAAGANACCTTTTTGGAGCTNTTAAAGCANTATTGGGAACAAAGTCTGCCGTTGTCCGACATCAAAGGGATTGTCTGCAAGGACGGCTTCACAGGAGAACGTGCGCCTGTGGACATTAACCGACTTCCCTTTCTTTACGATACCGAATTTTGTGACATACATGTCACTTTTGATAACCGCATCGTGTACTACGAATCCCAACGCGGCTGTCCGTTTCACTGTGCCTATTGTCTCTCTTCCATTGACAAAATCGTGCGGTTACGCGATATCGACCTCGTAAAATCGGAACTGCAATATTTCCTCGATCATCGCGTACCCCAGGTGAAATTCATAGACCGCACCTTTAACTGCAACAGCGAACATGCGCTTGCCATATGGCAATATCTCAAAGAGCATGATAACGGTGTCACAAATTTTCACTTTGAGATTGCCGCGGATTTATTAAATGAGGAACAGCTGAATATGATACATGACATGCGCCCCGGTCTGATCCAGCTTGAAATCGGCGTACAATCCACCAACAAAACCACACTCGAGGCAATCAACCGCTCTATGGATATCAACAAACTTCAAAAAAACGTTGCAGTCATTCGCAGTTTTCAAAATATTCATCAGCACCTTGACTTGATTGCAGGTCTTCCCTACGAAGATTACAACAGCTTTGCCAATTCCTTTAATGAAGTATACGCAATGATTCCCAATCAGCTACAGCTTGGATTTTTAAAGGTATTAAAGGGTTCTCCCATTGAACAGCGCACTGCTGAATACGGGATTGTATACAATGCCAAACCACCTTACGAAGTCCTGTACACAAAATGGCTGCGCTTCGATGATACGCTGAAACTCAAAGGCATCGAGGAAATGGTCGAGCTGTACTATAACTCCAACCAGTTTACGCATATCCTTCCCGTGCTGATACAAGAGTTCGCCTCACCGTTTCAAATGTACGAAGCGCTTGCCGACTATTACCACACAAACGGGTATTTTATCAGCACACCGTCAAGAACTTATCGGTATCAGGTACTTTTGGATTTCGCGTGCTCTGTCGCCACCGATAAACGGGAACTTTTTATTGAGCTGCTTATATTTGACTTGTATTTACGTGAAAATTTAAAAAGCAGACCCGAATTTTCTCCCGAAAATACGCTTGATAAGGAAAATCTGCGCCTGTTTTTTGAGCGCGAAGCGCAAAATCCGCAATATTTGAAACATTACGAAGGCTGCAAATCCGTACAACTTTTGAGAATGACACACGTAGAAAGGTTTTCATACCCTGTATGGCATGAAAACCCTGCTGAATGTGCAGTCAGGCGAAAGGCCCCTGCCTATATTTTATTTGATTATAAGGATCGTAATATTTTGACACATGATGCTGCCTTTTACGAAATNACNCTCTAATCCATCATCTCNCTCAGCACCTGTTTCGCNGTTTCAAGCTGATTATCGACGCCGTTTTGATACTGCTCGGCATCAAACGCCACCTCCACGTCAGGGTCNATGCCAATCTTGTGGATATTGTTTCCTTTTGGCGTAAAATACGTGCTNACCGTNATCTTCATCGCCGANCCGTCGGAAAGGTTGATNACNTTCTGTACGATGCCTTTTCCGTAGGTNGTCGTTCCGACCAGTTTTCCAATNCCATANTCTTTTACNGCGCCCGCAAGAATTTCCGATGCGCTTGCGCTGTATCCGTTTGTAAGCACCACAAGCGGCACATCNATCTCATTTTGCCCGTTACAGGTATATTCCTCCCGCTNGCCGTACTTATCCTCCGTGTATACGATCAATCCTTTCGGAAGAAGCATTCTTGCAATCTCGCACACCGTGGAAAGATTTCCGCCGGGGTTNCTGCGAAGGTCTATGATAAGCCCTTGCATTCCCTCCTGTCTTGCCNGANTCANCGCCTCCTCAAACTGTTTCGANGTNACAAGGTCAAACTCGGTNATCTGNATATATGCCGTCTTATTGTCATACATCTCGTATTCNACGGTAGGNCTTTCAATCTGTCTGCGCTGCACATCAATGTCAATCGGCTCNGTTTCCCCTGTTCGCAGCACCGTGATCGTGACGTACGTNCCCTCCTCACCTTTNATCTTGCTGACNACATAGGANCTGTCCTTNTCATACATGCTTTCACCNTTTANCTCATAGATATGGTCNCCNTGCATGAGNTTNCTTTCCTCAGCNGGCGTATTCTTGATAATCCCGCTTACCATCACATAACCTGTGTCNGCNTCCTGNGTAATATACGCNCCGATTCCGTANTAAATCCCCTGTGTCTGCTGCTGCAAAGCNATNAGNTCCTCCGCCGTGTAATAAACGCTNTACGGGTCNTCAAGCGAATCCAACANTCCTCTGTATACACCNTTNTGCAATGTTTCATTGTCAACATCCTGCCAGAAATATTCCTGTATCGTTTCCTCCAGAATGCCGAGTTTTTTCACAACCTCGTCATCCGTAACGCTCTCACTTACAATGCCATTCTCCGATTCAACGAGATCAAGNCCCCGCCGCACACCACGCCCAAACTGGAACACTGCAAAGGCAAACAAAAACACGCCCATCGTCACTGCCATTCCCACTGCAAGNCCNGCCATNAAATGCTTCGTATTCTTATCGTTGTTTCCGCCGCCTTGATTGTATGGATATGGATTCATTCCGTTGNTATACGGATNCATTCCNTTATTATATTGATTCGTTCCGCCATTGTATTGATTTTGCATTGTTATGCCTTTCTATCGCTATAAAATTATTTTAGATAACCCCATGGGTTTACATAATTNCCATTCAACCGCACGCTGAANTGCAAATGATTTCCNGTAGANNTTCCTGTCGTCCCCACNGCNGCAATTTTTTGTCCTTTTACAACNTCNGTCCCCTTTGTCACATANAGNGCNGAAGCNTGCATATATANNGTAAAAAGATTATCCCCATGGTCAATCATAANGTAATTGCCCATCGACGAATTNTATGTTGCNGCCACNACNGTACCGTCGTATGCGGCAAGGATCGGCGAACCGCCCGGNGNNGCCATATCCACACCGTNGTGNAACTTCTTNACGCCAAGCACNGGGTGAATCTCTCTTTCCCCATAGTCATCGGAAATTCTCGTATAAGAAGGCGCCGGCCACGNAAACATACCACCATCATANGTNCGNTTNGGATTTGNTGCCNCCTCAAGCGCCGCCTGNTCNGCCTTCACNGCATCTTCAAGCGCCTTNATCTCNGCATTCCNTGATGCGATNTCTGCNTCATATTCCCTNANAACCGCTTCCTTATCNTTGATATCCGCCTCATATGCTTTAATTTCTGTCTGCTTTTCGGAAATAAGCGTTTCCAGCGACTGCTGTTCCTTCTCTACATCGACCTTTGCTTCCTCTAAAAGCTCCTGTTCTGCCTCAAGCTGCGCCTTACACACNTCAACATACTCTCTCGTGGTCTTAAAATTCTCAAAAATTTTTCTGTCGGACTNNGTNATNTTCTCCACATAGTCAAAGCGGTTAAGCATATCACCAAACGACGATGCNCTGAAAATTGCCTCAAGATAAAAGCTNTTTCCGCGCTCATACATATTCTTAATCCGCGCCTTCATCGACTCATACTGCGCTTCTTCTTTNGCAACCGCCTCGTCAAGNTCCGCCTTTGTCTGAACGATTTCCGCTTCCTTTTGCGTAATCATNTCGGTAAGCTCNGTAATCCTTGTCTGCGCAGCNGTAAGCTCCGTATCAAGCTGACTCACATAAGAGGCNAGATTACTCTTTGACTGTTCNAAGCTGTTTATAATCTGTTTTACNTCNGTGAGCCCGCCNTCAAGCTGTTTTCGCTGATTTTGTGTATCCTCAATNTCCTTCTGCTTTTGGGCAATACTCTGCTTTAAATCCGAAATCTCATCCGCCTGACTGACAAAAGGGCAAACAGCGGCAAAACAGGCAGTCATCATCATTGTGACTGCCAACAAAAGCGCTNCCCTTTTGAAACTCTTTTTATCAGTACNCCCAAGCCGCATAAAACCATGCCCTTCCGTATTTCNATGACGATATTCGTTTGACGATATCCGTCTGNCNATGTTNGTCATACACTAAGATGTTTTCTGACTGTCGTGAAACTTCCCAAAAATCCAATGCCAACNCCGATTGCNATGCACACAGGCATCAGTGTTGTGTACACTGCCCCCACAGGCANAAATTCAAATATNTGAGATANAAACGGAAATCNTTCCGCTACATACATCATTGCCTCATTATAAATAAAATACACTGCAATCAANGGAATNATCGAACCCACAAAACCGATGACAATGCCTTCGATTACAAACGGCGACCTCGTAAAGAAATCAGTCGCGCCAATGTATTTCATNATCTGTATCTCNTCTTTNCGCACGGAAATGCCNATCGTGACCGTATTGCTGATCAGGAAGATTGACACTAAAAACAGAATGACGATAATGCCGATCGACACATAACCGATAATCGCATTCACNCCNGTAAGNGTNTGNGCCGTNAGCGCCGACTGGTTGACCTTNCGCACGCCNTCNATCGANTCAAGATACGANACCANCTCCGACTGNGATGACACATCTTTCATATAGATATCAAAATGCGCGCACTCTTCAAGCGGATTTTCCGTGAAAAAGCTTACATCTCCAAAGTTCATCTCCTCGGCAAACTGCGTCCATGTCTCGTCGGCATCCACATAGAACACTTCTTTTACCTCCGAGCGTCTTGAAATCATGCCGGAGATTTCCTCCACGCGCTCATCGGTCAATCCGGCTTCCAGGAGCGCGCTCACTGGCACCCGCTCCTCCACGTTCTTCATCACATGCTGAAAGTTCGTGAGAATGGAATAGAATAATCCAAACAAAAACAGACATGCGGAAATGGTCGCCACCGATGCCAGCGTAAACCATTTGTTCTTAAAAATATTGCGTATTCCCTGCTTGATACAATAAAATAGTGTATTAATCCTCATCGATGTAGCCACCTTCCTCCTCATCGCTCACGATGATGCCTTTCTTCATTGTGATAACGCGTTTTTTCATAGAATTTACAATCTCCCGATTGTGTGTGACTACCAGAACTGTTGTTCCATTATTATTGATTTTCTCAAGCAAGTTCATAATTTCCCACGAATTTTTGGGATCAAGATTTCCCGTCGGCTCGTCGGCAAGCAAAATTTTCGGCTTGTTGACTAATGCCCTTGCAAGCGCCACTCTCTGCTGTTCTCCTCCGGAAAGCTGCTTTGGCTTTGCCTTATACTTTCCCGCAAGACCAACTGTGGACAACATTGACGGCACATTTTTGCGAATCTCGCGATTTGACATCTGTATAATGCGCTGTGCAAACGCAACGTTCTCATACACATTCCGATCCTTTAACAGACGGAAATCTTGGAACACCACGCCTAAGCTCCTTCGAAACTTTGGAATGCTTTTGCGCTTGAGCCGCGCAACATCGACTCCGTTGACGATTACCCTTCCGGACGTCGGCAAAAGCTCCCGCAGTAAAAGCTTGATCAAGGTAGATTTTCCCGAGCCGCTGTCGCCTACGATAAAGACAAATTCCCCTTTATTTATATGCAGATTCACATCGTTTAATGCCGGCACGCCTACCGTGTAAGCTTTGCTTACATTTTCCATTAAAATAACCGTATCATTATCCGTCGAAGCTGCACGGTTTCTCATTGTAGTTCTCATTCCTATATCTATACTCCTTTCAGTATCTGCAAGTTTTAAATGTGAACTCGTTCGCATTTAAAACTTGTTGGTTGAAAATTTCTATTTTCAACCTTTTCACCCCTATATATCTTTAAATTTTTATATTCCGCTGTGCAAGCTCGATTTCGCTTCGCTTCATCTCGCTTGGGCTGATCGCCCTATAGTATCTTTATTTTTTTACTCCGCCATGCAAGCTCGATTTCGCTTCGCTTCATCTCGCTTGGGCTGATCGCCCTATAGTGTCATACAAAAGCCCTCTCTCAAGCAAGCTTGCGAGCGTGCTTTTCCATGACAATGCACGGCTCACCAGTATCAATACTCAAACGATTCCATATACTTCATGTAGCGCACTACCATCAATGCAATCTTAAATGTAATCGCGTCCTCAAACACCCTCAAGTCAAGCCCTGTGCTTTTTTGCAGTTTATCCAAACGATACACGAGCGTATTTCTGTGTATAAAAAGCTGTCTTGACGTTTCCGACACATTGAGCGAATTTTCGAAAAACTTGTTGATTGTCGTGAGCGTTTCCTCGTCAAAGTCATCAGGACTCTTTCCCCCAAAGATTTCCTTGATAAACATCTTACATAACGGTATTGGGAGCTGATAGATCAATCTTCCGATTCCCAGCTCACTGTACGCAATGATATCCCGCTCCGCAAAGAATATTTTCCCGACATCGAGCGCCATCTTTGCCTCCTTGTAGGAGCGGCTGACTTCCTTTATCTCCTTAACATTTGTTCCGTACGCGATATGAATATCCTTAATCCCTTCCTTTACCAAGCACTCCGCTATCGCTCTTGCATATTTATCAATATCACGGTTTGATTCGTTGTCAGACACTTCTTTCACAACGATCACGTTATTTTCGTCGACAGCCGTGACAAAATCTTTACCGTTTTGTCCAAATCCTTCCCGCACTCTCTCAAGAATATTGGCGTCTTTGCCGTTTGGCGATTCTACGATCAGTACGGCGCGTTTCACATCAGTCTGAATATGCAGTTTTTTCGAGCGGCTGTAAATATCGACCAACAATAGATTATCGAGCAGAAGATTTTTGACAAAATTATCTTTATCAAAACGCTCCTTATATGCAACCATCAGGTTTTGAAGCTGGAACGCTGCCATCTTCCCCACCATGTACGCATTCTCTCCCGCATCACTCGCGATCAGGATATATTCGAGCTGTTGGTCATCGTAAATCTTAAAAAATTGGCACCCCTGAAGCTCCTGGCTGTCCGCCGCAGATTTCACGAACTCAAGCACGGAATGCTCAAAGGTGTTTCCGATCGCTTTTGTCGAAGCGACAACCTTTCCGTCGATATCCGCCACATAAAGCTCCACCCTTGCAATCGCCTTGATTCCTTCAATAGTGTTCTGCATAATCTGATTTGAAATCATGTTTCACGCTCCTTATTTTTATAAAGTGTCGGTCAAAATTAACAAAATCTGTTTTTATTTTAATACATTTTTACAAAAAAATCTATAGGAAAGTGGAAAATTTTTATGCATCTTTTCACAATTTAAGTTTTTCCCTTTTTCAGCCGAAATACTATTTGGAATATTATTTCCAGGAAAGGAGCTGATTTCTTACTATGGATATCGCAAAACTTTCTATGAATATGGCGCAGACAAACCTTTTGAACGATGTTGGCACCACGATGCTCGCAAAGTCACTTGACATGGCAGAATCGTTGGGCGCCTCCGTTACGGAAATTTTGGACTCTGCCGCTTTAGAGCGCTCTGTCAACCCCGATATTGGCGGAAACATCGACATCAGGGTCTAGTCTTCGCGCATTGTCTTATTGGACAAACAAAACAGCCCACTCGGGCTGTTTTGTTTTCGTTACACCAAGCGAATGCGGTCCTCTTCGATCACAATTTTTCCGTTTTTTAAGAGATTCCCCACTGCACGCTTAAATTCGTTTTTACTCATGTCCGTTTCCTGTCTGATCAGTTCCGGCGCCGCCTTGTCCGTAAACGGGAGCGCCCCGCCAAGATCATTCATAATTTCAACCAATTTTCTTGCATCTTTCACCATCTGGATATATGCCTTTTCGCGCACACACAGATCAAGCTTTCCGTCCGCTTTTACCCCGGCAACCCTTGCGCGTACCACATCGCCCACTTTAATCTTTCCAAAAAGCTCCCTTTTCGGAATCAAGGCAGAATAACGATCATCCACAGCAACATAAGCCCCCGCCTCCTCATGAATCTGATAGACAGTCCCCGTAACCGTATCATCTTTTTTGTAGTCACTGTCTGTTGACAGACAGTGGTATACATTCATCGTTGCGGCAAGACGGCTGCTCTTATCCACATAAATTGTGACAAGCACTTCATCGCCCTCGTTGAACTTTCCCATCTGTTCCTTGTACGGAAGAAGAATATCCTTTTCCAGCCCCCAGTCAAGAAAGGCGCCAATCTTCGTAATTTGTGAAACTTTTAACCTGCCGACCTCACCGACTGTAATCTTTGGCGTGTTGGTCGTAGCAATCAGCCTGTCCTTTGAATCTTTATATAAAAAGACTTCCAATGCATCTCCGATCCTGCACCCTGACGGCACCTGCTTTTTCGGAAGCAGCACCCGTTCGTCAACCGAAGCTTCCGGCTCCTCGGCAAGATAAATGCCAAAATCGACCTCTTTTACGACTGTCAGAGTTTGTTTTTTTCCCAATTCAAACATGGTATGGTTCCTCCGTTTCCATTGCTATCCATAAAATTGTATCTCATTTTTAATCAGCTTGTCACCCTCGTAAACACACTTTACAGTAAAAAATCTGTCCTCACCTTCAAGCAGCGGTTCCAGAAACAAGCGATCCCCTTCCCATGTCGGCAGATCAAACACCTTTTCCTTATCCACCCACACCAGCTCTCCTTCATTGCACTCGTCCACAAGCGTTCCCATAAAACCGTCAGCCGAAAAAAGGCACATCATCTCGGGTTCACACGCGTCGCTTACAAACGTAATAAGACTTCTAAAGCGATAAGAGGTCAATGTCAGCCCCGTTTCCTCACGCACTTCACGCAGAAGACACTCCTCGGGACTCTCGCCGTATTCACCATGCCCTCCTACGCCAATCCACTTATCATGGTTGATGTCGTTTTTCTTTTTAATCCTGTGAAGCATCAGATATTTTCCGTCTTTTTCTATGTAACAGAGCGTTGTCATTCTCATATGTTGATCTTTCCTCCAAAAACACAGATTTTACGAACTTTTTTTTCATTTTATCATATTTTACAATATAGTTTCAATAACCACAGCTATTTATTCTTTTCAAAGGAGAGAAATGATGACAAAATACGACATCGCTCTGATCGGTGGCGACAGCCGCACTGCATATATGGCTCCTTACCTTGCAAAGAAAGGCTATCGCGTTATCTGTTTCAACACGGTAAATATCACATACGGAGAACATTTAAAGGCAAAGATCCATCATGCCGACAGCCTGCGGGAATGCCTTGACTGCACAGACATCATAGTATGCGGAATTCCCTTTTTAAAGGGAGAAGATATCTACTGTGAAGAAAATAAGATCAATGACGAAATTCCCCTGACAGAATTTCAGCGCTGTATACACAAACACCAGATTATCTTTGCGGGCGTTATTCCCGAACGTTTCAGGGCAGTCTGCGAGGAAAGGGAAATATACTGCCATGATTTCATGCTGGATGAACCCTTAAGCATCATCAATGCCGTATCGACTGCGGAGGGTGCCATATTGGAAGCGCTTCTTCGCAAAAACACGACACTCTATAAAAGCTACTGTCTGGTTCTCGGCTTTGGCCGCTGCGGAAAAATAATCGCTGACCGGCTAAACGGATTGCATTCCTGCGTCACTGTCTGTTCGGAAAACGAAACGGAGCTTGCCAACGCCGCCGCGCTTGGCTTCCATACGTTGCGGCTTTCAAAGCTCAATCAAAATATATTCCGCTATGAATATATTTTCAATACGATTCCCGCATGTATGCTGGATCATCACTGCCTCGAGCGCACCTCCAGAGACTGTCTTATCATAGATATTGCCTCAAACCGTGTCGGCGCCGACTACGGAGCCGCCAAACTGCTCGGAATCAATCTTTGCTTCTGCCCCGGGCTTCCCGGAAAATACGCCGGTAAGAGCTGCGCAAAACAGCTTGCCAAATACGTTATCCGACACATCAATAAATAATATACTCAAAACAACACAACGGAGGTATCAACATGAATCTAAAAGGAAAAAAAGTCGGTATCGCGCTGACCGGCTCGTTCTGCACATTTGAAAAAATGTTTGAAGAGCTTGAAAAGCTTATGAATGCCGGGGCGGATGTTTACCCAATCCTCTCAAACGCATCACAGAGTATTCAGAGTCGTTTCGGAAAACCTGACACATATGTCACAAAAATAAAAGAAATCACAGGACGCGAGCCGATCATCTCGATAGAGGGCGCCGAGCCGATCGGTCCTAAAGGGTACCTTGATGTGCTTGCAATCCTTCCCTGCACAGGAAATACCGCCGCCAAGCTCGCAAACGGCATAACGGACTCACCCGTGCTGATGGCGGCAAAGGCACATATGCGCAACAGCAAACCTCTTGTCATCTCAATTTCCACGAACGACGGACTTGGTATGAATCTAAAAAATATCGGCGTTTTATGTAACAGTAAAAATATCTATTTTGTTCCGTTCGGACAGGACAATTACGAGAAAAAGCCAAATTCCCTTGTGGCACATACGGAATTCTTAATTCCAACGCTTGAGATGGCTTTGGAACACAAACAGTACCAGCCTATGCTGATCGATTATCAGACGCATCTATAAAAAAACGCAAGCTCAGCAGCTTGCAATACTATCACTACGATTGTCGCAATTATCTTTAAAACATGAAAGGACTTGGCAAAATGTGTGGAATAGCAGGTTTTTGCAGCTTTAATGTGAACTTTCGCGAAGAGGCGTCAAGATGGTACGGCGTACTTCAACATATGAATCAATGTCAAAAACACAGGGGTCCCGACAATGACGGACTTTTTCTTGAGAGAAACTGCGGGCTTGCCCACACCCGTCTTTCTATTTTGGATTTGAATCTGGGCAGCCAGCCGATGACAAGACAGCTTGGAAACAAATGCGCCACCATTGTCTACAATGGCGAAATCTACAACATGCCCGCGCTTCGCCAAGAGTTGGAAAACAACGGTGTTGTCCTGAAAACCACTTGTGACACAGAAGTCATTCTAACAGGCTGGCTTTTGTTTGGCGCAGATTATGTCAAAAAGTTAAATGGGATATTTTCTTTTGCGATATGGGACGAAACACTTAAGAAGTTTTATCTGTTTCGCGACAGGCTTGGGGTGAAGCCTCTGTTTTTCACCCATTTTAGAAACACACTTATCTTCTCCTCCGAGCTAAAGGGCATCCTTTGCTTTCCCGACTTTAAAGCGCAGGTTGACCGTGAAGGCTTATGTGAGGTATTTGGTCTTGGCCCTGCAAAGACCTATGGAAAAGGTGTTTTTAAAAATATATCTGAGCTGCTGCCGGGGCATTTTCTGGAATACTACGGTTCCGATTTTCGTGTGTGTCCATACTGGACGCTCGAAAGTCGTCCACACACGGACTCATGGGAGCAGACCATTGAAAATACCCGTTATCTGGTGACAGATGCCATAAAGCTGCAGATGCTCTCCGATGTCCCGATCTGTACTTTTTTGTCGGGCGGCGTAGACAGCAGCCTTGTGACGGCAGTATGTAGCAGCGAGCTGCAAAAGCAGGGGAAGCGGCTCGATACCTATTCCTTCGATTTCAAGGATAACGACAAGAATTTCCGCGCAAACGCGTTCCAACCCTCACAAGACCGCCCGTGGGTCGATAAGATGATTGCACACTGCCGTACCAATCATCAATACCTCGAATGCACCAACGCAGAACTTTTCGACTATCTGTTTGAAGCTGTCGATGCAAGGGATCTGCCGTGTATGGCGGACGTGGAGGCTTCCATGCTGTACTTCTGCAAAAAAGTAGCGCGAAATCATAAAGTAACACTGACGGGTGAGTGCGCCGACGAAATCTTCGGCGGCTATCCGTGGTTTCATAAAAAGGAATGCTTTGACGCCGACTGCTTTCCATGGTCAATGGACTTTGCACCGCGCACAATACTCCTAAAAGACAATGTAAGCGAACTGCTTCCGCTTGAGGAATATGCGCGCGCCGCCTATCAAAAAACTGTTGCCGAAACACCTTTACTGCAAGGTGAATCGGATACAGAACGGCGCAGAAGAGAAATTTCTTATCTCAATTTAAAGTGGTTCATGCAGACGCTTCTTGACAGAATGGACCGCACAAGCATGCACACAGGTTTGGAAGCGCGTGTTCCCTTTGCAGATCATCGCATCGTGGAATATCTCTGGAATGTACCATGGGAGATGAAATGTAAAGACGGCGTTGTGAAGGGACTTCTGCGCGCCGCCGCGGAAGGGCTTCTTCCCGGTGAAGTACTCTACCGCAAAAAGAGTCCTTATCCCAAGACGTATGATCCGGCGTATGAAAATCTTCTGCGTACGGCAATTATTGAGGCTCTTTCCGACACGCGTGCGCCTTTGCGGGAACTGATAAGCCTTGACAAGACGCTTGAGTTTATCCAGCATCCGTCCGATTATGGCAGACCATTCTATGGGCAGCTCATGGCAGGTCCACAGCTTTTAGCATATTTACTGCAAGTAAATTATTGGCTGCAAAAATATGAGGTGGAGCTTTTGATTTAAGCTCCACCTCGTATTTTCCACAGCAATCTCTTACTAGTTCTGCGTAATTCCGTTAAATCCCAACTCATTGTCTAAAGTTGTTCCGCTGATCGTAAAATTAGCTGTATTCTTATTGTCTTTTTGGTATATGAAAATGGATTGTCCTTTTTTGTCTTTTCCTGCCACAACATCCGCATAAACGGTACAATAATCTCCATCATGTACATTAAAGTCTCCCGGATTTTTTGTTTCGGAACATCCAAGTGTAATATCTTTTCTCGAACCGTCGATTCGGGTAAGCTTGTCCGGATCGCTCCCAAAAAGAAAATCCATTTTTACAACAAATCCCCCCTGATTTTTTAGCCTAAGCTGTCCAATCTGCTGATACTCGCTCATAATACGTCTCCTTTCTGAAATACACAATAGGTTTACAGGTAACAAAGCGTTTGTATGTACTCTTTTTCATCTTCTGTTAATAAAATATATGCAGTCAAAACCAAAAATAGTACAATCCCTTCACCTATATTGCTTTCAATATCCCCACTGACTTTAAAAACAAGATCAACAGCAGAATCGGCGCAATATAGCAGATCATTACGATAAAGAGTTTCTTTCTTCCAAATTTACAACCCGTTTTTTCCACCTCATCAATTATCACCTGTGGCTTTAAAATCCAACCAATCAAAATGCATGTTCCAATCGCTACCAGCGGCATCAGGCAGTTATTACTGATATAATCCAGGATATCCAGAATTTGTGCGTGCGCACCATTTGGCAACACGATATCAAACAAGAAACGATTATATCCCAGACATACCATAATACCGCCCACTAACGCAATACACGTTTCAATAGCGGCTGCCTTTATACGTGATATATGAAATTTATCCATGATACATGAAACCACTGCCTCCATAACAGAAACGGCGCTGGTCAGCGCTGCAAACAACACCATGGCAAAGAACATAAAGCCAATAACGTTTCCGATTTTTCCCATAGACGCAAACACCTTCGGCAATGACACAAACATTAAACTCGGTCCGGATGATTCCATTCCTTCTTGCCCCATAAAGGTATAGACCGCGGGAATGATCATAACCCCTGCCAAAAATGCTACAATCGTGTCAAAAATTTCGATCTGGTTGATTGACTGGACCAAATTGGCATCGTCACTGACATAGGACCCGTATGTGATCATAATACCCATCGCAACGCTCAAACTAAAGAACAACTGCCCCATTGCGTCAAGCAGCACCGTAAAAACTCCTCTGACCGTCAAGCCGCTCAAATTCGGGATCAGATAAACTTTCAGACCATCTAAGCCGTTTCTTGTCACTCCAGACTCATCTGTATGACGAATAGTCAGTGAAAAGAGCGAAATTCCGATCACCAACAAAATTAAAAGCGGCATAATAATTTTAGAGGAGGACTCAATTCCCTTGTTTACGCCGCAGAAAACAATAAACGCGACAAGAAATAAAAAGACAAGCATCAGTACGATTGGCTGCACTTCTCCCGTAATATACTGCGTAAAATACCCGTCTTGTGCTGCCATAGCGCCTTCTCCCGTAAGATACGCAAGCAGATACTTCACTACCCAGCCTCCGATCACGCAGTAGTAAGGCAGAATAATGATTGGAACCAAAGATGCCAAAACTCCCAGAAATCCCCATTTTTTATTCAACATAGCATATGCCGTCAATGGACTTTGCTTTGTCTTTCTTCCAATCGCAATCTCCACAGTAAGCAGCGTAAAGCCAAAAGTAAGCGCTAAGATCAAATAGGCCACCAAAAACAGTCCACCGCCGTCCTTTGCCGCCAAATACGGAAATCTCCAAATATTACCCAGCCCTACCGCACTTCCGGCAGCAGCGAGCACAAATCCCAAGGAACCTGAAAATGAATTTCTCTTTTTTTCCTGCTTCATTCTTATTGCGGGAAACCTCCCGCCTCCTCTCTTTCAAGCTGCATAAATAATATAAATCTTAAATCACATAGTAATCTGATGCTTTATCACTCTCTATGTCAAGCAAATCCTGCACTGTAGTGTTATCGATCACACCGTTTACCGCCTCATAGATCCGCTTGTAAATTTCTACTGTAGCGCACTTTCCGCTTCTCTCGCAGGGGAGCGCATTGTCCGCCAGGCATTCCACAGGAGCAAGTGACCCTTCCGTCAATCTCAAAATCATGCCAACCGTGTACTCCTGCGGCTGTTTTACAAGCTGATACCCCCCTTGCGCGCCTCTTGTGCTGCGCACATATCCCGCCTTGTTCAACACTGCAATGATCTGCTCCATATATTTTTCGGAAATCTCCTGTCTTGCCGCAATATCCTTTAATTTAACGGTTTCGCCGATATGAGCGCCCAAATCCATCATGATCCTTAAAGCATAACGACCTTTCGTTGATATTGTCATACACTGCCTCCTATTCAACACTGTTTATTGAATATAAACCATATTTCCCACAGTGATTTCATCATATCACCCAATTCCTATCATGTCAATATGCTTAGAGGAGTTTCAAGCAGATAGCCACCCCCGCGCCAAACACTGCCGCCGTGATCATGGGCAGTACAATCGTAAGCATTGCAATCTTCCCCCTGCTGCGTTTATCAAATCTACCCTTTCTGTAATCCTCCGCCACGGCAAGCGCCCCCTGAATGCCGCATATGACAACCGCTATTGCCGCAACAATCGTCACAGGATAAGTTCGCGCGCTTCCTGTTTCCGCATTTTCCACGCGATCCTCTCCAACTGTCATAAACTCGATGTCAAAGGTCTTTCCAAGCGCGATCTGATCGGCAAAGACCTTCTCTGTCAATGTAGAGTCTGCATGGAACGCAGACACATAATCTTTGTACCACTCAAGCGATACATGGCGGAAAACAGCGCTGAATACAACTTCATTTACAAGCGGCACGCATATGCTGTCAGAATCCTCATACACAGTAACCGTGCGGTTTGCGCGTCCCGCAATCACATTGTCGGTCAAGTCTTTCGGCAGAATATAGCCGCACTCTGCCTGATTCGTCAGCACAAGCTTCTCCACCTCGTCCGCACTGTTACAAATGTGAAAACGCACAAGCGAATCATGGGACCCAAGAACCTCCTCATACGCTCCGCTCTCATCGAATACCGCCACGGTAAAAGTAGTATCGGATTTGTCCTCAAGGCGCACGATCAAAACAGATACCGCCGCCATAAGCGCCAGACTGATCAAAATACCTTTCCTCAAACTCATGCGCTTAAAAACCACCCAAGCCACAGGCGGTATGATCGTTTTCTTTCCCTTCAGCGCCGGAACATTCGATTTTCCTTCATTATGCATGATGCCAACATATCCCCATACAATGTTTGCCGAAAAAAACACAATGCTCCACGCCAAAAGTCCAAACATCGCAGAAGAAAAATTTTGCGCGTCACCCGAAAGAATTATGGTAAACGCCTGCTTTAAAAATGCCGCCGGAAGATATTTTCCCACGCCGTAAATCAAATCCGGCAAAAGAACTGACGGCACAACGCATCCCGACATGTATGCCTGTACTGCCATAAGAATTCCAATTGGCAAAAGCGTACTGCGTTTCTCACCCAAAATTTGATAGATCAGCATAAAATACAACACCAAAAACACTGCACTCATCAAAATCAGACAAACCACGCTCCATGAAAAACCGACGGAAACATATCTCCTTACAATTGGAATAATAAGCGTCACAAAGGGCAATAGCGTTACCGCCAGCATCGGCAGGAATCCCGCAAAAAATCCGCATACGGTCTGCCACAGACGCGAAGTACGTAATCGTTTTTCGAGCATATTGCGCCATGTCGCACTGTGACAAAAAAAGTCTCCGAAAAATATTCCGATCAGAAGCAGATAAATTGCCAATATCGCACTTCCATAATAAATGACATACGTATCGTTTCCGGTTATGGAAACCGTTTTCGGTTTAAAAAGATTTTCCCTGTCCGCTGCGACACTGAGATTAAAGCGGTTGATATCGTCATAAATTTTCTGCACAAGCGCGTTATCCGCATAAACCTCTTCGTCAAGCACATACGAAACCGCGTAGATTTCTGCCTGTGCCGTTTGAAGCATTCCTATGGCCGCGTCCGCAAGTTCCCGAAAAAGCAAATTTTTAACAGCGTCGTCATCAGCCATGTAGACAGTAGCGGGAGCATTTGTTCCCGAAATGATCTCTTCTACGATATTGTCTGGCAGCGCCACAAACGCCGCAATCTCTCCCTCCCGCAAAAGCGAAAGTCCGTCTTTCTGCGACATACGTTCTATACTGCATAGCGCTTTCACGGATTCAATTTCTTGAACATAGGATACTACCATATCCGTGAGTTTACTCTCCGGCGCCGCATATCCGAGCCTTATGCGCGAATCGTCAGACTGTCCGTTTGCCATAACGATGCAAAAAGCAGCCGCTCCCGCCGCCATACCAAAAATCAGCAAAAGCACAACTGCTCTTTTCAATATCATGGGCAGCATTCCTGCTGCCCTCTTAAATTCCGTTTTCAGCCATATTTTAGTCATAGTTTAATGTCCTAAGCGAAGATAACGCTTCATAAATCAGCATCTGAATCTCAGAAGTATCCATCGTCAACAAATCCTTTGCATCATCCGGTATTTCGGGATCCTTGTTTGACGGTTCCAGCTTTGATACCACACTTGCATAGCAAAGATTCTCATCATCAACTTCAAGTTTTGCGTTGTTGATCCGAAACGTGTAGCTTTCCCCTTTCACAATGTCTGTAAACTCTCCGTCTGCCTGAAGCCGCAAATTATTGTCAGGTATTTCGATATAAATCTCCATGTCAAAGTCGAGATCTTCTTTGCCGAACTCATTTTGATATGAGAATAACATATCGTTGTCGTGACTGTCCGTTTGCAGCGAAATCTCCAAATCCTCACTGTACAGCGTATCAGACACATCAGCGTTTCTGTCAATTCCGATATAATAAATGCTTCCGCCGTCCTTCACATAAATATTGCCCTCAATCACATCAAGCACGCGTTCCTCACCGGAAAACACAATCTCAACGGAAACGGCGCTGCCGTCCTCCATTTCTATGTCTGCAGGTGTTACGATATTTACGATGCGTCCCTTATTGTCAAAATAAAAGTCAAGCATACAGTCTGTCTCAAAGCGTACCGATTCAAGCACCTCAATCGCCTTGTCAAGATCCTCACCTTTTTGCATATTCTGAGGGCGGCTTTGATATGCCTCATAAGAAGCGCTCTCACGCATATCCGCTGCCAATGCCTCTACACAAAGGTTCGCAGCTTCCTGTTCTAAAAGCGTTCGCACACCCGTACATCCGTCTTTCTTTTCCGCAATATTCTGGTATCTGACATTCTCCTTTACGGTCTGATAAAATTGGTTCCAATTGCCCGTCGGCTCCTCCTCTTCGTCCGAACTCTCAAAAAGCGCAATCGAATAATCTTCCGGCAGCTCCGTGTCAAGAAGCTTCGCCCACTGCGAATTGTTAAAGTCTTTTCCGAGCTGTGTCAATCCCAAGCTATATGTATCCTTCAAAAACATCGGTAAGCTGATATAAAGTGTGTCGGATGTAGCTGCGATGTCCGCAAACTGTACCTCAAAACCGTACACGCCTACACCAATATCACAATTTGCCTTCTTTTGACTGATATTCGTCAGCGCGTCAATGTTAAAGCTCATATTGCCGATTTCGCTTTCCGGGACTGTAATGGACACGTCTGTATCCGTATGTATCGTTCCCGTTTTTTTGTATTCCTCAATTGCGGCAAAGTCTATCTCTTCCGAAAGCGAGCTGTCATACTGCGCGATCTCCAGCATCATATTTGCAAAGCCCGCTGTCATCCTTACCTCAGGGCTTTTGACAAACCTCCCTCCCACAAAAAACGCTACTGCTGCAATAATTCCCATAAACACGACAGCAAATGCCACCGATAGGGCAATAATCAAACCTGTGTTACTTTTCTTTTCCATACTAAATCTCCATTCTTGTTAAAGTCTGCGAATTTGGGCGCAAGCACAAATTTGCCGTGTGAAAAATTAATTTTTCACACTACCTCCGATTTTTAACCAAGTTCCTTAATCAATTCCTCTCCGCGAAGAAAGCGGTTTATCTCTCTGCTTCTGCCGTCATGCAACGCATAAACCTTATCGCATATCTCCAAATCGCTTTCCTCATGTGTCGCAATCAATATCGTACCGCCAAGCCCCTTATAGGATACAAGGTACCTTCTGATATCTGCTTTTCCCGGTAAATCCAACGCTGCAGCCGGTTCATCCAAAATTAAAATTGGCGGATTACCCGCCAATGCGCAGCCGATACTGACGCGTTTTTTCATACCGCCCGAAAGTTTTCCGACCTTCATCCGGCACATTTTATCAATTCCAAGCTCTTTTAAAAAGCCTTCCTCCAGTAAATGTTTCAGCTCTACTCTATCTTGATNCCAAAGGCTTAAATTGTCAAGCACACTTAGNTCCGAAAGCAGATTGCCCTCCTGCGGCACATACCCCNCGTTCTCCACATAAATTTCACCACTGTCGGGTTTCCTTAAACCTGCAAGAATGNTTAAAAGGGTAGATTTNCCNCNNCCGTTTNCACCNACNATGCCAACGCACTGNCCCGCGTCCGCCGANAAATTCACNCCNTTNANCACNTGTTTTTTCCCGTACGCGCTGACAATATTTTTTGCAACAATACGTTCCACAGCAGTCCTCCTAAATCAACTATGTACTATACATTTGCCAAAATCTGCTCCTCGATATCNGCCATGTTGACCTGNCGATAACTGCTCAAATCATTGTTNTTCCAACNGGTAATGGTTCTTCTNCCGCTGAATATTGTNGGCTCATTATATCCGTTTTTCANAATNGTAAGCACATATCCCACCTTGTTCTCAACCGAGGGCTGACGAAGCGTACGTGTCAATATTTCAAACATNTGTTCNCGNGTGCGNTTGTTCGCNCTTGCAGTGCGCAGAATATCCTTCGATTCCTTTAAGGAACAGCCAAACACATCAATAATCTCCTGCTCCTCNTCTGTCGCAATCACCACNCCGCCGTTTNGNTCCATATTTTCCACGANTTCCACCACNGTACGATTTTTCTTCACNCGCTTAATCTTAAAACGGACAGCGCCAAGCCCCATCTGACCGCTCGGAAGCTTTTCCTGTATCAGTTCATATTCAAACGCAATATCCGTGTTCGCNTTAATCTCATCATGCGGTTTCTCAAGGATTTCNCGTTTTACGTTTCCGTTTGCGTAAGACTCCGGTATCTTCATCATTTTCCGAAGCTCCTCAAACGTAATCTGATANACGCCGTTGTTNAACGTTTCATGNTCTTTCAGAAGATAATAGAGCCGCTTTGAATACTTCTTCGTCAGATTNAGCGGATACTCAATGCGGTAATACGCTCCCTGTTTTGCCTCCATGATCATCTGCTTCACTTCCGGATGAAGGTCAAGCACAATCTTACTTTTCCCCTCGTCGCCGCGCTTTTTCTGATATTTAATCTTGCTNAACCACGGATAATAGATATCCGTGCCTTCATCTTCTTTTAAACGGAAACCAAGACCTTCAAATTTTTTCACAGCTTTCTGCAAATAAGCATAGGCATTAGACTCATCCTGAAGATTATAAAGATGTTTCACATCTGCTATGTTAATCTCATATCGGGTGTTTTCCTCCGTATCGTCACCCTCGCCCACGATTCCCAGCAATATATCTAAAATATCATTCTGCCTTCTATCCAAATCATATCGCGCTTCAATGATAGTCTTTGGTCGAAANGCTACCTCCGCNCCACCTTTTTTGGGTTTGCGATTCATCNTGATACTCCTCCATTCTTACCTTTTCTCCCGGTCGTATTGCCTTTCGGACAGGTCAAGGTATAAAAAANTGTACTCCCTTATCATATCTATCTTAAAGCAATTTTTAAGTTTACGCAAGTAGTTTACAGAATTTATTTTTGNGNGTNTTGTCAAATAAAAAAGTTTTTATTGTGCAANATGACAAAAAAATTAAAAAANTATTAAAAAAAATTAAGCAAAAATAAAATCCTTCCTTGTATTGTCAGTAATATAGGTATACAATNAAATCATAGTCAAATACCCCACAGCGTTCTGCGGAATATTTGGCCCTCGCGGCATTATTTGCCAAATATTCACGGAAGCGCGTCTACTTGGCCCATTTTTCGCGGGAATAAGTATTTTAGGAGGGTTTTACCATGAGTCAACAAACAAAGGAACCAAAAACTTCGAGAAAACGAATTGCCGATGAGATCTTAAGACAAATCGGTAAAAGCGTCGTTCTGGTATTCNTCATTGTCGCAGTTGTCGCGCTNTGCATGGTCGGCTGGCTGGTCATGTCATCNAANCAGACAGAACTGACGNTGCAGTCAGAAGCAGCCGCAAATCAATTAACCGGATTTCTGGAAGGTTACATCAAAGAGGTTGAAGATGTATCCGTTAATCCCGAAATNATCCATGTACTNTCCGAAACCAAAGCAGGCGATGATATTTTAAAAGCCGAAAAAATGGACACTGTTATGGAAAATCTTGTGAGTATNGCAAATACCGATTCTGAAAATGTCATGGCGGTATGGATTGCCGATATCGACGCAAGCGTGCTGACACAGTCCGACGGATTTACAAGCGGAGAAGGCTGGGANGTCACCACCCGTGAATGGTATAAATGTGTGGAAACAAGAGAAACCATTTTGACAGAGCCATACATTGACTCTGCCACAGGAAAAATGATCTTAAGCGCCGTATCCCCTGTCATTGATGCATCAGGCACTGTTCTGGGAGCTGCGGGAATGGATATTTCATTAGAGCACATGACAAGCGTTATGAGTACATATAAGATTGGTAACAGCGGTTATGTCCTGCTGTTATCCGGAAGCGGTACGTTCCTCTATCATCCTCAAAGTGATATTATCCAGAAAAATATCGCTGATATCAACGTTTCACAGAATGTGAAAGATGCTGTCCTGTCCGGAAACGAAACCTTCTTAAAATATACGGTAAGCGGCGTTCCGAAATACGGTGCCGTAAAGGCTGCCGGCAGTACCGGTTATATTATTTTAAGCAATATGCCCATGTTGGAGTATTATTCGCTGCTGATCGGGATGATGATCGCTTTGATTCTTATCTTTGTTATAGGTGTTCTTCTCATCGCAGTCAGCATCAAGAGAAGCGCCACAACACTGACCAAGCCAATTTTGGAGCTGAATCATATTGCACAGCAGCTTGCTGCCGGAGATTTGGATGTTCACCTTCATATTGAATCGGAAGACGAAATCGGTGAGTTGGGTGAATCCATCGGAAAAACAGTAAGCCGCCTAAAAGAATACATTGTATACATTGACGAAACTGCCGAAGTGCTTGCAAGGATTGCTGACGGAAAGTTAAGCATTGAACTGAAAAATGATTATGTCGGTGAATTCCAGAAAATTAAAGATGCTTTGATCAATATTTCCGATTCCATGAATGAGGTTATGCAGGGCATTTCCGATACCTCGGAACGTGTATCCGTAGGTGCATCGGAACTTGCGTCCGCTTCCCAGATGATTGCCGAAGGCGCAGAACTTCAAGCTGCATCGGTACAGCAGATTGCCGCAACAACTAATACGGTTGCCGACCATGTTGAGAAGAGTCATAAAGACGCGGAGCTTTCGGCTGATGCAACACATCAGGTTGCCACAATGATTGAAAAAAATCAGGAAAAAATGACACAAATGATGAATGCGATGGAGGAAATACGCCAGACCTCGCAGCAAGTTGTCGGAATTATCGAGACCATTGAAGAAATCGCAGAACAGACCAATCTCCTGTCACTGAACGCTTCTATCGAGGCTGCTCGCGCAGGCGAGGCAGGAAAAGGCTTTGCAGTTGTAGCTGACGAGATTGGAAAACTTGCATCAGAAAGCTCGAAAGCGGCAAGTACAACAAGAGATTTGATTGAAGTTTCCATGGAAGAGATCAACAAAGGAAACACGATTGCAGAAAGCACCATGAGCTCGCTCAAAGAGTCGGTAGGTGCGGTGAACCGCGTAACCGAGATGAGTAAGCGAACCGCTGAAAACGCAGCAGTTCAAGCGGAAAGCATGGAACAGCTTCGAGTAGGCATCGACGAAATTGCACGTGCAATTCAAGACAACTCCGCTGTATCCGAGGAAACATCCGCAACATCGGAAGAGCTTGCAGCACATGCGCATACGTTAAACAATATGGTACAGAAATTTGAGTTGAAGCATTAAATTAATATGAATTCAAACATAACCCCCCCTGCAGGTGTTATTGCCTGTAGGGGGTTTTTGGTCCAAGAAGACGGCTCGCAAAGCATATCGGCGTTTGGTTATCCCTCAATCGCGATATAATGATTCTTTTCTTCCACAACCTTTTTCTCTTCTTTCGGGATTTGGAACGTCAGGATGCCGTTCTCATACCGCGGGTGAACGTCCTCTTCCGTCACATGCGCTCCTACATAGTAGCTGCGGCTCATGCTGCCAGCGTAGCGCTCACGTCTGATGTAGTTTCCTTTCTCGTCCTTTTCGTCCTTATTGAGATCTTTTGTTGCACTGATGGTCAGATAACCGTTATCCAACTGCATCTTAATCTCATTCTTTTGGAAACCGGGCAGATCAATGTCTACTTCGTATCCCGCGTCCGTTTCCTTTACGTCGGTCTTCATCATGTTCTTCGCACGGTTTCCGTATAAAGCTCTGTCAATATCCGGAAATGCAAAATCCTCCATAAAGTTGTCAAATAAGCTTCCTCTAAAAATACTGGGCATCATCATAAGTCATATCTCCTTTCGAAATCAAATGTTGTTCTCTTTGTTATAGTCGTAATATAACACATGTATTAGCACTCGTCAAGGGCGAGCGCTAATAATTTTTATAAACTTTCTATAAACTCCCGTTTTATGCAGTTTGTAGCTACTTATATTATGTCAAAAATCTTAAAAAGTATCCCATTTGACACAAGATTGACACAAATTTTTTTAATTCCCAATAATTTTCATTTATCTCCTAAATCTGCTTTTTGTCTACTTCTAGCAATGCAGCAATCTTATACATAAATCACGATATACAAAAAAGCCTCGAATTGATATCTAATGAATAATAATACCATTCAGGCTTGTTCACTCCGACAATATATGATAAAATTTTCACATGGAACAATCGTGTTACAAGGTGGAAAGCCTCCCTAAATTGAAATAGAAGGGAGGTGGTGCAATGAGTACATACGAAGTTTTAACTCTGTTAATTCTTTTCGGAACATTTCTTGTCGCACTGCTTGCCTACATAGATAGGAACAACAAGCGAAAATAAATAAGCCTACCTTGTCACTTGGCCGGTGAAGGTAGGCTAAAAACCTAACGGAGGTCAACCACTTTGTGGGCGATTGCTCCTTTTATGTTTATACTATAACATTTCGCGCCCTTAATTTCAAGTTGTATCAGCTTTATTTTGTAAAAAAGCCGAAACCATAAGTTTTATCACATTCTCTATCTTACACACTATCTTGTCCATACCGCACATTCTCATACTGTACATGAAGCAGCTTCATATCCTCGTCCTCAAACAGTCCCGCATTTTTCTCAAGCTCCGACGGCGACTCATACGGTGCAGGAATTTCTTTTCTGTGCTTTCTAATCGTGCGTCTATATGTGCGCCTGATGCGCTCCGCCTCGCTGTCAGCCTTCATACTGCGTCTTAAGCCAATCCGCTCCTCCTTTTGCAAAGGCTCATCGTCCAGTTCCTCTACCTTATCGCCGTTTTCATCATAACTGTCCCGAAATTCTCCAAAAACCTGTCGCAGCATTTTCACTGCCCAGTATACCATAAACGCAATGCTTGCCACTGCCGCAATCCAGCCAAGATATGTCCAAACCTTAGAAGGTTCGGGTGGCGCTTCCCCATCATTTAACATCATGATCCAATCATCACCTGCATAGCCGTCCCCGCCGGTCTGTGGCGACCCCATTGACTGATATTCCACAAACTCCATATTGTCAGACCATGTCCGGATATCGGTATAACGCCGCTGTCCCGCAAGGAAAAACGAGGGCAGCATCGCGATCAATATGAGCATGGCAAAAAGCCCTGCCATCGCCGTGCTGATTGCATAGAGCCTTTTCCGCGGAATGCTTTTTGTCCACTTATTTAATTCAAGATAATGATTTGTGGCTGTAATATAAGTATAGGCAAGTGCAATAAAAAAGTAGATTGCAGCATTCCAAAATGCGATATCGCAAAGCGCCTTGGAATTAAAAATAATTCCAAGCGCATACATCACTGCAAAATACCATAAGAACCCCAACGACGGCTGATTGATTAAACTGACTGCAGGCGCCGCGTAAAGATCGTCTTCTTTTTCCTGTCTTGCAAGCCTTAAACGTTCCTGAAAGCGAAACAATGAAACGAACAGGCTCTCCGCTGTCATCACGACTGGATAAAGCGCCCCGCTGCCGCTAAAAAACAATCTTATCACACCCCATACCGCCACTGTTACCGCAAGGCAGGAAAACACGTAAATTCCTAAATTTCTCAGGCGGCGCACTGCGATTTCCGTTACCACGATTGGAATAAAAATCAGCAGACATTTTAAATATAGCATTCCTTCGCCGTCCGCGTCCCGAAGCTCTGCAAGCGCATATAAAAGCGGCAATACAAGCATTGCAATCAGTGTGGCATGAAGATAAGTCAGCATTCTCATACGCGTTCCACCTCCCTGACCAGCACACGCATACCGTTTGGCAGCGGTTCACCGGTTTTTGCAATCTGCCGCTCTCCCCGGTAAACCGTTTCAATGACAAGAACGGTATAATCCTTTGCTTTTTCCGTTAATATATTCCAAAGCGTTTCATCAAGATTTTTTGTGATTACAACAAAAAGCGTATCGTCCGTCAGCCTTTCCCGCATTTCTTTCTCCCCTGTGAGAAGTTCCGAAAATGAGGTCGTCCCTTTTGCGGCATCATAGTCTGCGAGCGTGCGCTCAAGTCCAACTAAAACACTCTTTTTGTTTGTTGGCAAAATCCATTCTCCGCCATCTGCGCCGTTAAACGCAAAGCCTGTTTCGATGCTCTTTCTTAACAGCTTTCTTGCAAGCGTTGCCGCAACGGCAATGTTCTCCTCAACGAGCGCTTCCTGCTTTAAAATCCCCGTGTCCGCAACGTCCAAAAAAATCATTGCCTTCTGCGACTGCACGGAATCAAAGGTATTGACCATGAGTTCTCCTGTTTTCGCACTCGCCTTCCAGTTGATGGCTTTCATGGGATCGTCTGTTGTATAACCGCGGATTGTGCGGAAGGCAAACGGATCTTCATACAGCCTTTTTGCGCATTGCAGCGTGCCGAGCATCCGCTCACAAACGGTCATTATTTCCGATATATCTGTCATTTTTGCATAGACATAAATCGACGCGTCCGTTTCAATTCCGACACTGTAACTTTTTTTGTACAAAAGCGTATGCGTCGTGAGATCGGCGTCGCTTACCGCGTAATGTCCGCGCTTTTTGCAGTCTACCGCAATCTCTCTTATAATCCGCTGTCTGCCAAGTACGGCGAAAACATCTCTTTTGTATATGTAATCACTGACACTCGCATTTTCGGTATCAGTAAAATCCAGCTCTTTTTTGGTGTGAAATCCTACCTCTAAAACAGGCAGCGGCGTACGTTTTCTATTCTCGATCACCTCGTAAAGCTTTGTCTGTCCACCCGCATAGAGCGCGTCGGTGGCAAACCACAGCTTCACGTCCACTCCGCGAATCCAGATATTTTTATAATACAAATCCCACAGCACGCCGACTGCGGCAATTCCAAATAGTAAAAACAGAAACATGTTTACCTCTTTTTCCAGTCCTCTGTGGGCAGTTCCACACTGTTTAAAAGTCCGTTTACAAAGCTTTCTTTTTGCGTTTCTTCCAGTTCCCCGATGAGTCTGTGGCAAAGCACGGGAACGGCTACGGTCTTGATATCCTCCGGCACAACATAGTCACGTCCCTCCAAAAGCGCATAACCTTGCGCCGCACGCAGAAAAGCGAGCGTTCCGCGGGGACTTACCCCTTGCCATGCAGACGATGAACTTTGTTTCTTTTTTCTCGTCGCCTGTACAAGTGATACGATATAATTTCTTAAATCATCATGCACAAAGACTTCCCGACAAGCATTTTGCAGCTGTCGGATATCCTCCGCCGTACATACCTCCCCAAGCTGTGATAATGGCTCCGCATGAATAAAGCGATCAATCAGCGCACGCTCTTCGTCTGCGCTCATTCCTCCCATGTTGATTTTCATAAGAAAACGGTCAAGCTGTGCCTCGGGAAGCGGGAAACAGCCAATCGTTTCTACGGGATTTTGTGTGGCAATTACGAAAAACGGCGGCTCCAGCATTCTTGTTTCTCCATCCACGGTCACTTGTCCCTCCGCCATGCATTCTAATAAGCTCGACTGCGTGCGCGGCGTTGCCCTGTTGATTTCGTCCGCCAACAAAATGTTGGTAAATACAGGACCTTCCTTGAAGGTAAACGCACCCTCTGCCTGATTAAAAAATGACAGTCCCGTTACATCGCTCGGAAGCAGATCCGGCGTAAACTGCACACGCTCAAATCCGCATCCCATCGATTTTGCAAGCGATTTGGCAAGCACAGTCTTTCCTGTGCCCGGCACATCCTCCAAAAGTACATGACCGCCCGCCGCAAGCGACGCAAGCATCAGACGCGTCACCTCGCGCTTGCCGATCATCACTTTGGCGATATTTTCTTCTATTTTTGAAAGTAATTCGTTTGTCTGCATGTGTGCCTCCTAATTTTGTAATATGAAATGCCAAACACCATTTCAAAAATTGTGTTCTATTTATATTGTACCATGCCTTTCTAATAACTGCATTATCAAATTTAGAACATTTTCCCAATTAACACAAACTTTTTATTTCAAATTTTGTAAAATAGAGCTATACTATAATAGTAACCTATCAATTTTTATCAAACATGCAGACAGGAGGATAATCATGAGTGTTTATGCAGTGACAGGCGGTTCGAGCGGAATTGGAGCCGCAGCGGTTGAATTATTAAGAAAGGACGGGCATGAGGTCATCAATATCGACTTAAAAGGCGGCGATATCAGTGCAAACCTTGCGACACCGGAAGGCAGACAGGCTGCAATTGACCAGCTCTATGAGAAATGCCCCGACGGACTTGACGGCATTATCTGTAATGCAGGCGTTTCCGGCAACTGCGGAAATTATGAACTTGTTATTTCATTGAATTATTTTGGAACGGTCAGACTTGCAAGAGGCGTATATGACCTTTTAAAGAAAAAACGCGGCAGCGTTGTCGTAACAGTATCCAATACGATATCACAGGGCACAGGAAGAATGGATATTGTGGACTTATTAAACAATGTGGGCGACGAGCAACGTATTTGTAATATTGTAAGTAAATTAGATACAACAAACCAGACTGTTGGACAATCTATGTACATGGCAACCAAATATGCGCTTGCAAGATGGGTGCGCAGAATTTCTTCTTCATGGGCGGCAAACGGCGTTCGCGTCAATGCGGTTGCTCCGGGAAATGTTCGTACGGCGATGACGGACAGCTTAAGCGACGCGGCAAAATTCGCGGTAAGCGCGCTTCCGATTCCGACCAGATACGGTTCCGATGCACTGATGGATCCCACAGAAATCGCAGAGTCAATGAAGTTCCTTTTATCCGATGCGGCTAGAGGCGTCAACGGCATTATCCTCTTTACCGACGGCGGAACAGATGCGCTTTTAAATTCTGAAAAAGTATATTAAAAAGGGAGGATAAATAAGTATGAGAGCAATCGAAAAATATATCGACGCATTGCAAAAATGCGATAATAAAGGTTTGTCAGAATTGTTTACGGAAGAGGGAAGTCTTTGCGATTACTGCCCGAATAACTCCGGACGTCAGGAATTCCATGTTTATGGCAGAGAAGCAATTGATATGTTCTTTAAAAATAAATTTTCGTTCAGACAGTATCTGATTTCCAACGCAGAAGTAGTTAATGATGATCAGGCGGAATTTATCGCTTCCATCGGCGGCTATCATGTTATGGCGATCGCAACAGTAAGACGCGTGGACGAAAGCGGTTTGATCGAGCGTTTGACAGTAAGACCGAAATAAAAATAGCGTGTGCATACGTATACATACGTTGCGCACACGCATTAAGAGAATGCTACGCATTCTCCTTAACAAAGTCAACTTTAGTCGCAGCGATCGCATAAATAGAAAGGACAAGGCAGTTATGAAAATCTCTTTTGCACATACCCTAAAGGGCTACAAAAAGGAAAATCTCCCAAAGGATATTCTCGCCGGAATTATCATAGCTGCCGTGTCCATTCCCATTTCAATGGGCTATGCGCAGATTGCAGGACTGCCTGCGGTCTACGGTCTGTACGGTTCTGTTTTTCCAATTATTCTGTTTGCGCTTTTTTCCACTTCGCGGCAGTTTATTTTCGGCGTTGACGCCGCGCCTGCTGCGCTGATCGGAGGAGCGCTTCTCTCCTTTGAAATTGAAGCGCAGTCACCGGAGGCAATTACAGTTGTTCCTGTGCTTACCTTTTATGTGGCGGCATGGCTTTTGTTGTTTTTCGCGCTCGGCGCCGGAAAGCTTGTTAATTTTATATCAAAACCGGTGATGGGCGGTTTTATCTCGGGGGTTTGCTGTACGGTTATCTTAATGCAGGTTCCGAAACTCTTTGGCGGTACCGCGGGAACGGGAGAGCTTTTTGAGCTTTTGGATCATATTTTCCGTGAACTGCCTCTTTTTAATCTGCCTTCCTTTCTGCTTGGCATTATCACGCTTGCAATCGTTTTGACTGTAAAAAAGATTTCTCCCAAATTTCCGATGGCAGTCGTCATGATTATCTTGGGTGCGCTTTTTTCTTATTTTGCTCCTGTAAAAGACATGGGCATTGTATGTCTTTCATCCGTAGAACCCGGACTTCCGCGTTTTGCTTTCCCCGATTTTTTCACAATTCATTTTACGGACGCAATCGGCGCAAGCCTTTCTGTGGCTGTGGTAATTATGGCGCAGACATTGCTTGCGGAGAATAATTTCGCGCTCAAGCGTGGTTATAAGCTCATCGACAATCAGGAGATTCTCGCGTTTTCGCTCGGAAACTTCGCATCGGCGATGACAGGATGCTGTCCCGTAAACGGCTCCGTGCCGCGAACGGCGATGAACGACCAGTATGAGGGAAAGACACAGCTTACCGGAATTATTGCAGGCATTACCATGATGTTGGTACTGCTTTTCGGCACAGGTTTCATCGGTTATTTACCGGTTCCGGTTCTCACAGCGGTTGTTATGACGGCGCTGATTGGCGCGCTTGAGTTTAAGCTTGCCGCAAAGCTGAAACGCTCCAGCAAGGGAGAATTTTATATCTTTATGGGCGCATTTTTTGCAGTCTTGATCCTCGGCACGATCAATGGCGTTCTTGTTGGAATTATTCTTTCATTCACTGCTGTGATCCTTCGCGCTTCCAATCCGCCAAGATGCTTTTTGGGCATTATCCCCGGACATGATGATTTCCATGATTTATCACAGTTTAATCACAGTTATCCGATTGAACATATCATTCTCTATCGATTTACAAGTGACTTATTCTTTGCAAATGTAAATATTTTTCGAACGGATATTGAGAACAGTCTATCCGATGACACACGCGCGGTCATTGTGGACGCATCAGGTATCGGAAGTATTGACAGTACTGCGGCGGAGCGTCTGATGCTATTGTGCGAATCGCTTCACAAGCGGGGCATTGCATTTTATCTCACGGAACATGTCGCGGAATTAAATGACCAGATGCGCGTCCTTGGCATTGGCAGTTTGATTCAAAAGGGCGCGGTACGACGCAGCATTGAAACGGCTCTTACCGACCTTGGGATTGAAAAGCCCTATCCGATTAAGGGGGTACACGCAGACTATCACTCTGTTGCAAAAAAACGCGCCGAAAATACGCTGCATGAATTTATGTGGGCTTACGGCTCTGACTGTGAGGCGGAAATGGAGCGACAAATCCACAAGCAAATTGAGGAATTACAAAAAACAGGTGATATGGAAAGCCTGATTCACGGCAGTTGGAATCAGCTTGACGCGATGGACGAGGACGAATGGTTAGAACATCTTGAGGCTCATCTTGCAGAAATTTCGCGGATAGCAGGTAAGGACGAATATCAGATTGCGTTGGAATTCGAGCGGCGCAGAGTTCACCTTGCAGAAAAAATTGCCCGCGAGCGCCCCAATCTTGCCAAACGGTTTATGGAGCGGCGCGAGCTGTTAGATGCGCATTTAAAGGAACATCGTCCCGATGTGTATGAAAAAATTATACGGCTGCGGAAGGAGCTTTAGAATAGTCCCCATTGTTCAGTCTGAATTACTGTCACGATTTAATTTGTCAAACATTTCTTTCACTGTTGGCGCATTGTTTGTTAATTTCTTTATACTCAGGTCTTCTGCTTTATTGTTCGCAAGCCGAAGATTATTTTCAGATGAAAGAAGCGCTTCTTTTGTTTTTTGAAGATGAGTGATTGTCTTATCAATCTCATCAATGGCAGTCTTAAATTTATCACTTGCAAGTCTATAGTTGCGTGCAAATCCTTCCTTAAATGTATTCATATTTTCCTCGAAATGGAGAATATCAACTTGTTGGTTTCTTACCACTTCCAATTCTTGCCGATATTTCAGGGAATTTAATGCCGCATTTCGCAGTAGAGTTATCATTGGAATAAAAAATTGAGGACGAATTACATACATTTTATCATATTTATAAGAAACATCTACAATGCCGTTATTATATAATTCATTATCTATTTCAAGCAAAGAAACCAGTACCGCATACTCACATTTCTTCTCACGCCTGTCTTTATCAAGTTCTTTTAGAAAATCTTCATTCTTATGCTTAGTAGCGGTTTCATCCATTTCATTTTTCATTTCAAACATAATGGAGATAAATTCCGTGCCATCTACGGAATCTCTAAAAATGAAATCCCCTTTACTTCCCGTTCGAACATCATTATCCTTTTCAAAATAAGCCGTTGGAAATGCTGTCATTCGCAATGAATTAAATTGATTCAGGCAATGCTGCTCAAGGCTCTCTCCAATCATTTTTGTAGATTGCCGCGCCTTAAAATCTCTATAATATTCAATCTGCTCTTCTTTCAATTTCAATTTATCTTCATATTGTTTTTGCAGGTTTTCTTCTTTTAATTTATTTTCATTTTCCTTACTTGATAACTGCCCCTCTAACTCTGTAATTCGATTAACTTTTTCGGAAATTTCCTGCTCTTTCTTCTGAACCGCGCTTGAAACCGCTAATTCTTTCTCTGTTTCACTGTTTTTAAGCTTGCCCTTTAATTCCTCAATTTCTCTATCTTTTTCATTCGTAACTTCACTTAAAGCAAGTTTTTTCTCTGTGTCTTTTCCGTTAATTTGTTCTCTTAACTGCTCAATGATTTTATCCTTTTCGGACAATTCCAGCTGTTTATCGGAAAGCGTCTTGTTTAATTCCTGTTTTTGCTGCATACGAATGATCTCTAAATCACTGTTTTTCTTCTCTTCAAGGTCTTCCTCGCGACGCTTAAGCTCTTTTTCAAATTCTTTATCCCTAATTTGCTGGACGATCTGTGCATAACCCGATTCGTCAACCACAAAGACTTCTCCACATTTAGGGCACTTTATCTCCTGCATAATAATACCTCCACTTAAAATACATAATACGAATTACATAATGTTACCCTGCTTTTTATTATAACAAATACCTCATAATTGACAACCGTTTTGAAAGCATCACTTTCCTTTCATAATTCACTAAATTCCCTCATAGAATGTACAAAGCGTCAAAAAGGAGAACCCTTTCCAAACTATGAAAGATTATATTGAGGAACGAGCCATCAATATTGCTATGTATATTATTGATAATAATACGACTGTGAGGCAGACGGCAAAGGCGTTTGGCGTATCGAAATCAACCGTACATAAAGATGTCACCTCACGCCTGATGCAGGTCAATCCCACACTTGCAAAGCAGGCGCGCGCCGTGCTTGATGTCAATAAATCGGAGCGTCACATAAGGGGAGGACTTGCTACTCGCGAAAAATATCTTCACAAGGCATAGCAATACGATTCTCCACAGTAAGAATCAGCGTGTGCATAAAAAAAGCGGTTTAGATTACTCTAAACCGCTTGCTATTTCTGCGATCAATCTGCCGACAATCGTGATAAATCCCAAATCTGCCGTACCGATTTTCGGTGCTCTGTTAAAATAGTCAAAGGAAACGACCGCGCGTATCTCACCATCACTTCTTGAAGCACACTGCACAAATTCCTTGTTTTCCTGTGTTTGATAAAGCTTATGCACTTCCGGATGCTGGATTGCAAGCTTTCCAAAGTTTTTCTCAACGTAGATGCCCCGCTTGTCAAACTGCTTTAAATATTCTTCGTTCTTAATGCACGCAAGATTTTCAATCGAATTGAAATACCTTCCGGAACGCCATACTTTGTGAAGATCGCTGCCCGCGTAGACCGTAATTCCATCCACATCAAGGTAATTCCTTACTTTTTCCATAACCACGTCAAACGCGTCTGTCCCTTGTACATTTAACAGCAGAATCATATCTGACATAACGGCTGCTTTTTTATCATCGCTTGCGATTGCCTTGATTCCGATGCTGCGCTCCGAAATCTCCGCATCTTCCACCGCGCCGTGTTTTGCCTCATCATAGATAATATAGCGGTTTTTGCCCTTTTCCTTTGCCACATACAGCGCCTTATCCGCTTTTTTAAACAGATCCTCGAAATTCGTCGCATCTTTCGGAAACTTTGCGATACCGCAGGAGGTCGTAATTGCCAGCGTATCCTTGATATCCTGATACTCCCACTGCATATTTTTTGATATTGTCTTAAAGATGCGCCGTAACTCCTCCTCGTCCGAAACGCTGTCAAGAACAAGCATAAACTCATCGCCGCCAAAGCGTCCTACCATTCCCCGCGAATCGACAACGCCGCGCATAATCTCCGAAACCTTTGAGAGCACTTCATCGCCAAACATGTGTCCAAAGCGGTCATTCACATTTTTAAAGTCGTCCACATCTATCATGGCAAGATACAACTCTTTTCCCTCTTTCGTCTTTTCCACGGCGTACTCCTGAATCGCCCTCTTATTGAAAAGACCGGTACCGGGATCATATGCATTTTCGGTCATATAATAACTCTTCTTTTCCTTGGCGTCGATATTGCGGATCAGTCCCACAGTCATTGTGCGCACACCGTTGTCATATAACGTCGCGCCATTAACCTGATAACGTCCCTGAGAACCTTCCGCCAGAAGACTTGCTTCAAACGATGCGTTAAATCGATCCACACCTCTTTTCAGAAAATCGCAAAATATTTCAAACTCACCCGATACATCAGTACTCTGCCGAATCTCCTCGAGACTCTTTTTGAGCACGGGAATGCTTTTCACGTTGGCATACCTGTATATGTTGAGTTGATCTGTCTTATCGTTGTACTCAAAGAACATATTGGGGGAAAGTCCCATAAACTCACGGTACTTTTTGACAAGCTCCATGTACTTTATGTATCTGTCTTTGAGTTCCATAAAACTACAAAACTCCAAATCAAAGGACTGAAAGTCACCGTAACATTTTCCGTTTAACTCAAGCTCCAAATATAACAGCCTATAATCGTCATCTGCGTCTTTTATGCGCACAATCGTACACTGACGTCCGTTTTTCAGTTCCTTTGTAACTTCTTTAAAGTCCTCCACATCATCGGGATGAAGGAGATTTAACAGCGAGTACCCGGAGTTCTTTCCGATAAAATGATAAAACGCCTCGTCCCCATTCATAAATTCATAATTGTCTTTGATGACTGCCCTTCCGTAATACGCAATATACTTTCCCGGTGCAGATTTATACTCTGTAATATTTGCTTTTTCCATTTTCTTCCCTTATAACATATGCATTCGAACATATGTTCCTTATTTTTATAAAAAGCGTGTTACTGTACTTTTATATTATTGTACACTATATCTCTTCAAAATGAAACAAAAAAGTGTAAAATTTTATAGGAATAGATACAAAAATCATTAATACCTACACAATCCGCCTAACACAGATGATTTCACGGTAAAGTGCATTGCTGATCTTGATGCCTGTTTTTGCCGAACTTGCATGTACGATTTTCCCGTTTCCGATGTAGAGCGCCACATGACCGGGATAGCAGATGATATCACCCGGCTGCGCCTCCGCATAGCTTACCTGTGTTCCCGCAGTGCGCTGCGAAGTAGAACTTCGGGGAATACTGTATCCAAACGCCTTGTATACTGATTGTGTAAAGCCCGAACAGTCCGCGCCGTTTGTAAGGCTTGTCCCGCCTGCCACATAAGGATTTCCCACAAACCCGCACGCATAGATTGCAATTTCTTTGCCCTTTGCGCTTCCGTTTGCCGCCATGATCTCGTCTTTATTTACCGTAGCCGTTCCGGAAGGTTTCGACGTTGTCGTGCTCTGGCTCGCGTTCGACTGATTTTTCTTCTTTTCTTCTTCCGCCTTTTTCCTTGCGGCTTCCTCCGCCGCTTTCCGTTCCGCCTCTTCAATCTGCTTGATCTGCGCGTTTCGCTGTCGGATCTGTGTCTTATAAACTTCCGCCTGCTGCTTTGCCTTGCTAATCTGCATCGCATAGTCGGCGCTGATCGCCTCAAGCTCCGCCCGCGCTTCCTCGACGCTTGCCATTTCCTCCTCAAGCCCTTCCTGCGCCGCCTCGAGCTCCGACTCCTCTATCTCAAGCGCTTCTTTTAATTCCTCCACATTCTGCCTTGCGATCTGATAGTTTGTGAACATCTTCCTGTCATACTCATGAAGCTTCTCCACATAATCCGCCTTGTTCAGCAGACTCTCCATTGACGTTGCGCTAAAGATAACATCGAGGTAATTGCTGTCGCCGCTCTCATACATCTCCTTAATGCGCACTTTCATACCTTCATACTGGGCGCGCTCTACCTTTACCGCCTCTTCCAGATCCAGCTTTGCCTGCACAATTTCGTCCTTCTTGACCGCGATCTCGTCCTCCAAAAGGCTGATGCTTGCCATAATCTCCGAAATTTCATTGCTCAGCGCCGCAATCTCGCTGTCAATTCCCTCCTGTTCTCCGGAAAGTTCATCAACCTGTTCCTCAAGATCGCCTAAATTTTTCTCGTCCTCTTCATTCTGCCGCCTCAGGTCATCCTTCTTCGCCGCATATACAGGAATTTCTCGTCCTGCTCCAAACTCAATACCGCCCAACAGCATGGACGCGCACAAGACCGCAGATACAATGTATCCAAACCCTTTCTTCCTTCGCATTCATTATTCAACCCCTTTTTATCCTATGGAAAATTGCGCCAACCATAGTGTGATTAACGCAAGCTGCCGAGCTTGCGTTTACTTACTGCGCTGAAGTCGGTTCTACCGAAACAATCTCGAGCAGCCGCTCCACAAGCGCTTCTTGCAGAACAAACATTCGATATGTGGTATATCCAACCTCGTCAAGGTACGTGTCCACTGTATATCCTTCATACCCCTCAATATCCTCCGCCGCATGTTCCTGTATCATTTCGTCTGTAATTTCAATTCCTTCTGCCCTTGCAAGCGCCTCTACCAGCAAATACTGCCTCACTGTCTGTTCACAGTCCGAACGGATATCCTCCTCAAAATCGGCGAGCGTAATCCCCTGTGACTGCGTTAAATAATCTTCAAAGCCCATGCCATAATACATTTGACACATGGACTCCATGTATATCTCATAGTTTTGGATCTCCTCCTCCACAAGATACTCGGGAACTTCTTTGATCGTGCTCTCACTTAAACACTGATTTAAAATAGCGCTTGTTTTGTTTGCCTCAAACGTATCCTCTGCGTTCTGCTCAAGCTCCGTCTTTGCCGCCTCCCAAAGCTCTTCCTTGCTGCCGTAGGAAAGTCCGAGCCGTTTTAAGTCCTCATCCGTTGCATCTGCATATTCCACGGAATAGGCGATACTGTTTACCTTGACCGTAAAGACAACCTCTTTTCCCGCATGTTCCGACGAGCGATAATCCTCCGGAAACGACAAATTTAACTCCGCCGTCTCTCCCGGCATCACGCCAATCAATCCTTCTTCAAAACCCGGAATAAAAGACCCTGATCCAATC
>JAAUZZ010000014.1 GCA_014804345.1 Lachnospiraceae bacterium
GGCAGGCAGTTAAGGAAAGGGAAGTTGTAAAAGGAATAGAGATCGAAGAAAGGATTTCTGTGTTCGGTTTTGAGGGAACAATCTCAATATGTAAAATGGCGAAGTAGCTCAGCTGGCTAGAGCACACGGTTCATACCCGTGGTGTCGAGGGTTCAAGTCCCCCCTTCGCTATTATTTTATTGTTTTACGAAATTTACTTGACTTTATACTATAAGCATGATATAATCACCCTAGTATTCATTTAGAACTATTTGCTGACTCATTCTGCCAATTATTCCATTTGGATTGCAGGGTGAGCTATTTTTTTGAAAGAGTTTTTATAACTTCAGCTTTTTAGGAATAAAGACGAATACGCAAATATTTATAATGGAGGTTCTAAAAATGAACAACGGTACAGTAAAGTGGTTTAACGCTCAAAAGGGTTACGGTTTCATCACAAATGAAGGTACAGGAGAAGATGTATTCGTACATTTCTCAGCGATCAACACAGATGGATACAAAACTCTTGAGGAAGGTCAGAAGGTAGTCTTTGACATCGAGCAGGACCCGAAGAACAGCGCTAAGCTCAGAGCAGCAAACGTTACTATCGCTTAAGACAGTATAGGATACGTTTGATAAGATGTCAGTCCGGCCATTACAAATATTTGTTGTAAATATAAGCAGGATGCGTCTTGCAGAGTAAGATTAGAGCCTAAAAAATCCCCGTAAATTTACAGGGATTTTTTTAGTGGATATATAAATTTAAAGCAGCTTGTCAATTCGTTCCATCGCTTCGATTGTATTTTCACGATTGCCAAAAGACGTAAGGCGGAAAAACTTTTGACCGTTTTTTCCGAAACCGGCGCCGGGCGTTCCGACTACCTGTGCGTTATTTAAGAGGTAGTCAAAGAAATCCCATGAATCCATATCATTAGGACATTCAAACCAGATATATGGGGAATTGACGCCGCCAAAATAACGGATGTTTTTCTTGGCAAGCGCGTCAGCGATAATGCGTGCGTTTTCTTGATAGTATTGAATGTTTTCTTTGCATTGCGCCATGCCCTCGACGGAGAAAGCGGCAGCGGCGCCTTTTTGAACAATGTAAGATACACCGTTGAATTTCGTTGTTTGACGGCGGTTCCACATAGCGTTCAGGGATAGTTCGGCGCCGTTTGACGCGTTGAATTTCAGCGCTTTTGGAATGATGGTGTATCCGCAGCGCGTTCCCGTAAAGCCCGCAGTCTTGGAGAGAGAACAAAATTCAATCGCACAGTTTTTTGCGCCCTCTATGGCAAAAATGCTTCTTGGCAACGTTTCGTCTGTGATAAAGCATTCGTAAGCCGAATCGTAGAGGATAATAGCATCGTTTGCAAGCGCGTAATCCACCCATTCTTTTAATTGCGCTTTGTTGTAAGCGGCGCCCGTGGGATTATTTGGGGAACATATGTAGATAATATCTGCATGGACATTTTTATCGGGCATAGGAAGGAAATTGTTCTCAGCTGTCGCGTCCAAGTATGTGATATTTCTGCCGTTCATGATATTGGTGTCGACATAGACCGGATAAACAGGATCGGGAATCAGGATCACGTTGTCTTTGGCAAAAAGATCCGTGATGTTTCCAGTGTCGCTTTTTGCCCCGTCGGAAACAAATACTTCATCTGCGGCGATGGTAACGCCGTTTCGCTTGTAATAATCAACAATCGCTTCGCGTAGAAACGCATAGCCTTGTTCAGGTCCATATCCTTTAAACGTTTCCGCTTTTGCAAGTGCGTCCACACCCTCATGAAGCTGTGCGATCACTTCAGAGCCGATCGGAAGCGTGACATCGCCGATTCCAAGGCGGATTACTTTTTTGTCGGGATTTGCCGCAGTGTAATTGTTTACGCGATGCGCAATCTCCGAGAAAAGATAGCTTTCTTTTAGATTTAAGTAGTTTTCGTTTAACTTTGGCATAATATAACTCCTTTTTGTTACAATGAAATAGTTGTCCTTATTAGAAACACTAAAATAATAATATACGCATTTGGAATATTTGTCAATGGTATAGGCGAAACTGTTACTGTTCAGACAGGAATTAGCATTTACTGCAAATTATGGCTTTACAAGCCACGTGAGAAAACGTACCGCATCCAAGTAAAAATCCATCACCGAAGGTGATTTTGCATGGATTTTTACCTGTTACTGGAACGGAGTGAACAGTAATGTGAAACTATAACTTTATAGAAATTCTATAGAATCGAACTTGCATTCTGCCATAGAGTATGGTAAGTTTAATCGGGGACGGATAAATAGGAAGGAGCATGGTTATAAAAATGTTTGAACGTGAAATTTCAGACGCCAAGAGAGTGGTTAAAGAATTTTTGGAGCAAGCAGGATTAAAAGAGGGAAATCTTGTCGTGATAGGCTGCTCCACAAGTGAAATCTCGTCCGAGCGTATAGGTTCGCATTCGAGCGCGGAGCTTGGCGAGGCTGTTTTTTTGGCGATGTATGAGGAATTGAAACGACAGGGACTCTATGTGGCGACACAGTGCTGCGAGCACTTAAACAGGGCGCTTATCATGGAGGAGGAGGCAGCGCAGAAGTACGGTTATGAGATTGTGAACGTAATGCCGATGCCAAAGGCGGGCGGTTCGTTTTCCACCGCGGCATGGAAGCATATGCCAAATCCTGTGGCAGTAGAGCATATACGGGCACATGCGGGAATTGATATCGGGGACACGCTTATCGGAATGCATCTTAGAGATGTGGCTGTGCCGTTAAGGATAGCAGATCCGCTGATTGGCGGAGCTCACATTGTATGCGCGCGCACCAGACCGAAGTATATCGGCGGGGAACGCGCACATTATCAAGAAGAAATTTTATGAAGGAGAAAGAATTTGAAAAAATGTCTTTTCTTATTGATACATTGTGTGTTATAATCGGTATAGTTGTAATGTAATGTATTATGTCCACTTATTTTTTGAGTGTGGCCATGGAAAACGAAAGGGGCGTAAATGTCACAGGAGCAGGAGAGCGTAGAACAGGAAAGCACAGCGCTTGAAGAGGATATAACAGAAGAATATGTTGTTGACAGCAAAAATACAGGCAATATAGGGAATACCGTTCTGCTGATAGTGACGTTTATGGTGTTGTGCATCTGCACGGTACTTTTAGTATTGGTGATCAACTTAAATAAAGAAGTGGGAAACATCAACGCAAAGCTTATGACGCTTCAGGAAACCGGTCAATATACGGCGGTCGATGCACAGAGCAATGCTGTTTCCGATATCAGTGGCGAAGACATAGATGAGGATGAGGCGGCGGATATTGTGGCAGCGGCGGCAATCGAAAACCAAATTGTCTGGGGCGAAACTGAAAGCAGAAGTGAAGGAATCAAGAGAGTTTATCTTACCTTTGATGACGGTCCGAGTCCCAATACCGACAGGATACTCGATATTCTAAAAGAGTATGATGTCAAGGCAACTTTTTTTGTGGTGGGTAAGGAGAATTATACCGACCAGTATAAGCGTATCGTTGATGAGGGACATACCTTGGCGATGCATTCGTACAGTCATGTGTATAAGGATATATACAGTTCACTTGATGCGTACAAGCAAGATCTAGGTGAACTGCGCACCTTTTTGTATGAACTTACGGGTGTCGAGTGCAATATCGTGCGGTTTCCCGGAGGAAGCAGCAACACAATCAGCAAGGTGGATATGCATACACTGATCGATTATCTTGACAGTGAGAACATGGTGTATTATGACTGGAATGTTTCAAGCGGTGACGCATCGGGAACATATAGGAGCGCAAACCAAATTGCGTCGAATGTTTTGGGCAATATTGACAAATATAATAATGCAGTGGTTTTGATGCATGACGCAGCCGAAAAAAATTCTACTGTGGATGCGCTTCCGACGATCATAGAAACGATATTACAGTCGGAGGACACGGTACTGTTACCGATTTCGGAGGATACGGTAAGAGTGCAGCACATACGCTGAAGTAGCGCATAAGCGCTTTAGAATAATAAAAGTGAAGGAGATTATACAATGGGTTTTTTCCAAGATTTAAAGCAGGATTTATCACAGACAGTAACGGATATGAATGTTGACGAGCCGGTGGGCGATATTGGTCTTGATGCGGATATGTCCACTTCATCAGAGGACTTGTTTGGCAATGTTTCTGAGGGAGACTTCGAGGATCTCGAAGCGATGTTGGAAAAGGAGGCCGCAGCGCTCAGCGCGGAGCCTGATGTGCCGTCGGAGGAAGCAGTATCTGAAGCAGTGTCCGAGGATTTGAGCGAAACGCAGCAGACAGATGTTGCGGAGGAAGAGCCGGAAGCCGTACCTGATGCGGACATGCCTATAATAGAGGAAACAGCGGCAGATGCGGGCGCCGATGTGCCTGTCGAAGAAGAAAAGAATGAGATAAGTGAGGCGGATGCGGAAATGGAAATGGAAGAATTATTAAACGAGGTAGAACAAAATATAGAGGAGCAGACATTTATGGACTCTGCACCACAGGAAGAGGCACAGCCTGGCTTAGAGTCCAGCGTGGCGGCATCAACGGATACGGCAGTGATCACTGCGGGCATGAACATCACGGGTGATGTGACAAGCAGCGGCAATATGGATTTGATCGGAAATATTACGGGTAATATTGAGATCCTTGGAAAACTCAATGTAACGGGCGGTATCACGGGTAATTCGTCGGCAGCCGAGATTTATGCGGAGTCTGCGCAGATTAATGGTGAGATTAAGAGTAAGGGAAGTGTCAAGATTGGACAAAGTTCCGTTGTGATCGGAAACATCTTTGCGACAAGTGCAGTGATTGCGGGAGCCGTAAAGGGCGATATTGATGTGCACGGTCCCGTTATTTTGGATACATCGGCGATTGTGATGGGCAACATTAAATCGAAATCTGTACAGATTAACAATGGCGCCGTTATCGAGGGTATGTGCTCACAGTGCTACGCAGATGTCAGCCCGACTTCGTTCTTTAACGATGTTAAGAAGAACAGAAAACAACAGTAATAACGATAGTTATTTTATTAAAGATGGAGCGGCATCATGAAAAGAATTTTACTGAAATTGAGCGGTGAGGCGCTTGCAGGAGAGAAGAAAACAGGCTTTGACGAGCAGACAGTGATGTCGGTGGCGCGTCAGGTCAAAGAGATTACCGACAGTGGAGTGCAAGTGGGAATTGTCATTGGCGGAGGAAATTTCTGGAGAGGAAGAACCAGTGAAACGATTGACCGTACAAAGGCAGATCAGATCGGAATGTTGGCGACGGTCATGAACTGTATTTACACGTCGGAAATCTTTCGATTTGTCGGTATGGATACGGAAGTTTTTACACCGTTTCAATGTGCCGCTTTCACAGAGCTTTTCTCAAAAGATAAGGCATTGGAGGCGCTTCATAAAGGAAAGGTTGTATTCTTTGCGGGCGGTATCGGGCATCCCTATTTTTCGACGGATATGGGAACAGTGTTGCGGGCTGTGGAGATTGAGGCGGACATGATATTGTCGGCACGCGCGGTTGACGGGGTGTATGATTCGGATCCTAAGCTCAATAAAGATGCGAAAAAATATGATACGATTCCAATCAAAGAGGTTGTCGAAAAGCAGCTTGGTGTCATGGACTTGGCGGCGGCAGCGCTTTGCATGGAAAATAAAATGCCGATGACAATCTTTGGACTGAACGGTGAAAACAGTATTATCAATACGGTAAAGGGAAATTCAAACGGAACGGTTATTACCGTGTAAGTATCAATCAGGAGGACGAAATATGGATGAAAGAGTAAAAACATATGATGAAAAGATGCAGAAAGCATTTGGCTTTCTCTTATCGGATTATCAGACAATACGTGCGGGACGCGCAAATCCGCATGTGCTTGATAAACTCAAGGTGGATTATTACGGTACACCGACACCGATTCAGCAAGTGGGCAATATAACGGTACCCGAAGCGAGAATGATACAGATTGCGCCGTGGGAAAAGAGCTTGATCAAAGAAATTGAAAAAGCAATTATGGCGTCTGATATCGGTATTACACCGAGCAATGACGGAGCAGTTATCCGACTTGTGTTTCCGGAGCTTACGGAGGAGCGCAGAAAAGAGCTTGTAAAAGATGTCAAAAAGAAAGGTGAGGAGTGCAAGGTTGCAATCAGAAATATCAGACGTGATGCAAACGATTCCTTAAAAAAGCTTGCAAAGACTGAAATTTCGGAAGATGAAATCAAGGATTTGGAGGATTCGGTTCAGAAGATAACCGACAAGTACATCAAAGACGTTGACAAGGCGGTTGATGACAAGGCAAAGGAAATCCTTACCGTATAACGAAGAAAAAGTTTTATAAAATATAGGGGGCGTGCATTACATTATGGTAGAGATGCGCCCTCTTTGATTTTGAAAACGAAGAGGATGGAGATGGAGAACGATGGAGAGGAACGTGCCAAATCATGTGGCGATCATTCTTGACGGAAACGGACGGTGGGCAAAGGCGAAAGGACTTCCACGCACTGCCGGTCATATTCAGGGGGCAAAAACTGTGGAGGCAATCTGCGAGGACGCTTACAATATGGGGATAAACTACCTTACCGTGTATGCGTTTTCAACGGAAAACTGGAGCCGGCCGGAAAAAGAAGTGGAAACTTTGATGAAGCTGCTGCGCGATTATATGAAAAACAGCCTGAAACGCGCACAGAAAAACAATATGTGCGTCAGAGTTCTTGGAGATAAATCAAGGCTTGAGGAAGATATCAGAGAGAGCATTGAGGAGCTTGAGGCGGCAACNAAGGACAACACGGGNCTTCANTTTCAGATTGCGATNAATTACGGCAGCCGNGATGANATCACAAGGGCNGTAAAAAAATTGTCNCAAAAGGTNGCATCAGGGGAGCTNTCTCCCGANGAGATTGACGAGGAGNNNATNGCTTCGGAACTTGACACGGCAGGCTTGCCNGACCCGGATTTGATGATACGAACCTCNGGNGAGCAGCGTATTTCAAANTATNTGCTTTGGCAGCTTGCGTATGCGGAGTTTTATTTTACGNCCGTGCCGTGGCCGGATTTTAACAAAGAGGAGCTTGAAAAGGCAGTTTTGGCATATNGTAACAGGGACAGAAGATTCGGACTTGTTAAGGAGGANTAAATGGCGAAAAACATTCTTGGAAAAATCAGTAAAGAGCGAACCNTCAGCGCAGTNGTGCTTGTNATCGNGGCGCTTGCAACAATCNTTCCGGGTGGNATCATACTTGCGNTNACACTGTATGNAATCTCCATCATTGGTTTTTTTGAACTGACAAAGGCATGTGGTGTNCGGGTGGGCAGTCGNANCAANGCNCTTGAGTGGATGGGGATTTTTTGCATNACNCTNTATTATGCTGTCACNTATTTTGTTCAGGATACGACGTATAGTATNGANCTNATTCTTTTGATGNTGATNGCANTGATGTTTGTGTATGTNTTTGGNTTNTCAAANTATCATGCCAATCANGTGATGAATACCTATTTTGCNNTNATATACGNGCCNGTGATGCTGTCGTTTGTNTTTTTAACNAGGCAGCTNGANAACGGNATTTATCTGGTATGGATGATTTTTATCAGTTCGTGGATTTCCGATACNTTTGCGTATCTTGTGGGNGTGATGATCGGAAAACACAAGCTTGCGCCNGTGCTTAGNCCCAAGAAGTCAATTGAAGGCGCAGTAGGNGGTATTGTNGGCGCGGCNGTTGTCGGCGCNNTGTTTGGCGCATATCTGGATAATACGCTCGGTACGGANAATTTTNTCATTGTTCTTGCGATTGTNGGCGGCGTTGGCTCNGTAATCTCNCAGGTGGGCGATNTGGCGGCNTCGGCAATNAAAAGAAACCATGANATCAANGATTANGGAAAANTGATACCGGGACACGGCGGNATTATGGANCGCTTTGACAGTGTGATTTTTACNGCACCGATCACATATTTTTTGATTATATTACTGAAGATGCGACAATATTAATATAAAGACAGNATANATGGAGGATACAAAAGTGAAAAAGATTGCGATACTTGGCTCTACCGGCTCAATNGGTACGCAGACGCTTGAGATTGTGCGGGANAATCCCGACCTTNAGGTNGTNGGACTTTCGGCAGGTTCCAATGTTGATNTATTGGAGAAACANGTGCGCGAATTTCAGCCNAGGCTTGTTTGTATACAGAGCGAGAGCGCATGGAAGAAACTAAANGAACGGCTTGCGGATATGCAGGTAGAGATTGTGTGCGGCATGGACGGACTNATTCAAATCGCGGAGATGGAAGAGTCGGAAATTCTTGTGACGGCAATTGTGGGCATGATCGGNATCAGACCGACGATTGCGGCAATCAACAAGCATAAGGATATCGCGCTTGCCAATAAGGAAACGCTTGTGACGGCGGGGCATATTATTATGCCGCTTGCAAAAAAGATGGGNGTGTCNATNCTTCCNGTTGACAGNGAGCACAGCGCNATNTTCCAGTCGATGCNGGGAGAAAACAGGGAGCGTGTCAGNAANNTNNTGATAACGGCNTCGGGCGGTCCGTTNCGNGGAAAAACGAGGNAGGAGCTTGAAACCGTACAGCTTGAGGATGCGCTGAATCATCCAAACTGGTCGATGGGACACAAGATTACGATTGACTCCGCAACGCTTGTCAACAAAGGACTTGAGGTGATGGAGGCNAAGTGGCTTTTTGATGTGGATTTGGANAANATACAGGTNGTTGTGCATCCGCAGAGCATTATTCANTCGATGGTGGAGTATGTTGACGGTGGAATNATGGCGCAGCTTGGCACGNCGGATATGAANCTGCCGATACAGTACGCGCTGTTTTATCCGGACAGACGACCNATGAAGGGAAAGCGNGTCNACTTTTATGAACTTGGAAGCATTACGTTTGAAAAGCCCGATATGGAAACGTTTACGGGATTAAAGCTTGCGATGCGCGCCGCAAGAGAGGGCGGAAGCGTCCCCACGGTGTTTAACGCGGCGAACGAGAAAGCAGTAAGCCTGTTCTTAGAGAAAAAGATACAGTTTCTCCAAATTCCGGAGATTATCGAGATGTGTATGAATGCCCACAAGCGGTTAGAAGCTCCTAACGTGGAGGAGATTCTTGCGAGTGAGCAGGAAACTTATGAGCTTATTAATACGAAATTTTGATTGGAGCAGAGAATAAAGAATGTTAGTGACAATAATTGTATTTATACTTGTATTTGGCGTGGTCGTTATTTCGCATGAGATGGGACACTTTTTGATTGCAAAGTTAAACGGGATCAGGGTGGTTGAGTTTTCAATCGGTATGGGACCGTCGATCGTGAAGTTCAATAAAGGCGGAACAAGATATGTCCTGAAACTTCTGCCGATTGGCGGAGCGTGTGTGTTTGAGGGCGAGGACGGCGTATACTCCGGGGATAAGAAGGATCAGAACGAAGAGGAGGCAAAAACGGCGCCGGAAACGGAGGCACAGGGTAAGGCGTTTAACGAGGTCAATGTCTGGGGGCGTATTGCGACTGTGTTTGCGGGACCGTTTTTTAATATCATTCTTGCCTTTTTGCTCTCGTTGATCGTGGTCGGATTTTCAGGGGAGGTTCTTCCCGTGGTATATTCGATTACCGAGGGGTATCCCGCACAGGAAGCCGGGCTTATGAAAGGGGATGTCATCACGCATGTTGACGGNGAGCGGGTATATCTTCAGGGAGAGGTAACCATTGCTTCTGCGTTGAACCAAGGCGAGCCGATGGAGATTGCGTATCGGCGTGGCAATGAAAAGTATACGGCGACAATTTTGCCAAAGTTCAGTGAGGCGGACAACAGATATTATATTGGATTTACCATTGGCGAAACAATAGAATGTAAGGGATTTGACTTGATTAAGTACAGTGCGCTTGAAGTGCGCTACTGGTTAAAGGCAACCATAAAAAGTCTGATTATGCTTGTACAGGGGAAGCTTTCCGCAAATGATCTGTCGGGNCCTGTTGGAATTGCGGTAACAATTGATGAAACGATAGACACAGTAAAACCGTATGGAATTTCATCTGTGATACTCACCATGATCAATTTTGCCGTGCTTTTGAGNGTGAATNTGGGNGTGATGAATTTGCTGCCGCTTCCGGCGCTGGANGGCGGACGACTGCTGTTTATGTTTGTGGAGGTGGTGCGNGGAAAGCCCGTGCCNCCCGAAAANGAGGGCATCGTGCATTTTGTCGGCTTTGTACTGCTGATGCTGCTGATGGTGTTTGTNCTTTANAATGATATTGCGCGNATTTTNGCNAAATAATCCCNAATATTGGAGGAAAAGATGGTTCGAGAGCATACAAAAGTAATTCAGATTGGAAATAAGGTTATCGGNGGCGGAAACCCAATTCTGATACAGTCGATGACAAATACAAAGACGAGTGACGTGAAAGCGACGGTTGCNCAGATTAAACGTCTTGAGGAGGCAGGGTGTGAAATTATNCGNTGTACCGTGCCCGACCTTGNTTCGGCAAAGGCAGTCGCGCAGATTAAGAAAGAGATTACGATTCCGCTGGTGGCGGACATTCATTTTGATTATAAAATGGCAATCGCGGCGATGGAAAACGGTGCGGACAAAATTCGNATCAATCCCGGAAATATNGGCAGCCGCGACAAGGTTGCCGAAGTNGTGCGCGTCGCAAAGGAGCGCAATATTCCGATNCGCGTCGGAGTGAACAGCGGTTCGCTGGAAAAGGAGCTTGTGGAGAAATATCACGGCGTTACGGCGGAAGGCATTGTGGAGAGTGCGCTTGACAAGGTCGGTATCATTGAGGACNTAGGCTATGATAATCTGGTGATCAGCATCAAGTCTTCGGACGTGATGATGTGNGTCAGAGCGCATGAAATCCTTGCGNATCAGACNANGTATCCGCTNCATGTGGGCATTACGGAGTCGGGCACAGTGACAAGCGGAAATATCAAGTCGGCNGTAGGTCTNGGNATNATTTTGNATCAGGGNATCGGCGATACGATCNGGGTATCNCTGACCGGAGATCCTGTGGAGGANATCAAGAGNGCCAAATTAATTCTTCGNACACTTGGTCTTNGNAAGGGCGGCNTTGAAGTAGTATCGTGNCCGACNTGCGGCAGAACAAACATTGATTTGATCGGACTTGCNAATCAGGTGGAGAACATGGTTCAGGGCTATGACCTTGATATCAAGGTGGCAGTNATGGGCTGTGCCGTGAACGGACCGGGAGAAGCGAAGGAAGCGGATATCGGCATTGCNGGCGGCATCGGTGAGGGACTTTTGATCAAAAANGGTGAGATNNTAAGAAAAGNGCCGGAGGAGGNGCTTNTGGCANCGNTAAAGGCNGAACTTGACGCGTGGGAAAAANACTAAGAAACGTGGGAACGANGATAAATGGAAAAGAAATTTTTTGAGGCATTTCCGAATTTAAAGCTGGANGGTNTNTTNCATGATTTGTATGAACAGGTCATGGTNGAGAAAATCACGGCGACGAAACGAAAGGATTTGCTGCGCATTTACATAAGAAGTGCACATCTGATTGAGAAAGAGCATATCTACAGCGTGGAGNAGGAAATCAAAAAACAGTTTTTTCCGCGTGANCCGATNATCATAAAAGTGTANGAACGTTTTGTGNTGTCGGAACAGTATACGCCNGCAAAGCTGATGGAGCTTTATCGGGAAAGTATTCTGCTTGAATTAAAAGCGTNCGAGCATATGCTTTATACGATGTTTCGTCAGGCGGATNTTTCGTTTCCCGACGAAAATACAATGGAGCTCGTTCTTGAGGACNGCGTGATCGCAAAGTCCAAGGAGGACGAGCTGATTGGNATTTTGGATAAAACGCTCAATGAGCGNTGCGGTTTCGCAGTGCGGTTTATCACTTCGTATAANCAGGCTGTGACGGGAAAATATAAGNAAGANGANGAACAGCGCATTCAAAAGATNGTNGAACATATATCAAGCCGNNTTGNCGCGGNGGGAGACAGNGCNGAAAANNCTGCCGNGANGNCAGATNTNGCAGTGGAAAAGAATGCAGTTGAANANNCAGCNNTAAAGAGCAGTNTCCCGCNCNAAAGCGAACCGAAGGCANTNGCGNAAACACCTGNCAAAGCCGCAAAAACACAGNCNCAAAGACANAGACNGCTCAAGCGTTCCGACAATCCCAATGTNATTTACGGNCGTGATATTGAGGATGAGGCAATCANCATTGCGGAGATCGAGGGCGAGATGGGNGAGGTNGTGATCCGCGGACAGGTGCGTACGCTTGATAAGCGTGAGATCAGAAACGAGCGAANCATCGTTATTTTTGAGATAACGGACTTTACGGATACCATCAAGGTNAAGATGTTTGTGCATAANGAGCAGCTTGANGAGCTTATGAAAGAGTTAAAAGAGGGCGCTTTTTTGAAGATAANGGGCGTCACGGTAAACGATTCATTTGACAGGGANCTTACNATCGGAACNNTAACCGGCATGATGAAAATTCCCGANTTTACGACAACGCGCATGGACAACAGCGTCAAGAAACGCGTGGAACTGCACTGTCACACGAAGATGAGCGATATGGACGGCGTTNCCGATGTAAAGGATATCATAAAGCGTGCGAAAAAATGGGGACACAAGGCNATTGCGATTACCGACCACGGCTGTGTACAGGCATTTCCCGACGCAAACCACAGNNTATCGCCCGACGAGGATTTTAANATTATCTATGGNGTGGAGGGATATCTGGTAGATGATTCCAAGGAGATTGTNACGAACGGGAAAGGACAGACGCTCGATGACGCGTATGTCGTGTTTGATATNGAAACGACNGGNTTTTCACCNGTGAGCAACCGNATCATCGAAATCGGCGCTGTGAAAGTCGTAGCGGGTGAGATTACCGNGCGTTTCTCAACNTTTGTCAATCCCGAGACNCCGATNCCGTTTGAAATCGAAAATCTTACGGGCATCAATGACAGNATGGTNATGGANGCGGAAACCATTGAGGAAGTGTTGCCGAAGTTTTTNGCGTTTGTGGGAGATGCGGCGCTGGTTGCCCACAATGCCGGATTTGACGTAAGCTTTATCAAAGAGAATGCAAAAAGGCANCAGCTTGCGGCTGATTTTACCTATGTGGATACTGTGGGAATGGCGCGGACGCTCCTTACGGCACAGGCAAAGTATACGCTTGACGCTGTGGCAAAGACGCTTAAAATCTCGTTGGAAAACCATCATAGNGCAGTTGACGATGCCGAGTGTACNGCAGAAATCTTCGTTAAATTTGTATCAATGTTAAAAAAAGACTCGATNGAAACGCTCGCGGCATTGAACGAGTTGGGAAAGCAGAGNGTCGACGCTGTGCGTAAGCTGCATTCAAATCATGTGATCATNCTTGCCAAGAATCAGACGGGAAGGATNAATCTGTATAAGCTGATTTCNGAATCGCATTTAAAATATTTTTATAAAAGACCNCTGATTCCAAAGAGTCTNATNGAACAAAATCGGGAGGGNCTNATCATCGGCAGCGCGTGTGAGGCGGGNGAACTNTTTCAGGCGCTTCTTGATGGNAAGAGCGAGGAGCAGNTTGCGNATATTGTGCGGTTTTACGANTATCTGGAGATACAGCCGATTGGAAATAACCGCTTTATGATTGCGTCNGAGCGGCATCGCGATATCAACTCCGAGGACGATCTGATTGCGTTGAACAAAAAAGTGGTGAAGCTGGGCGAGCAGTTTCACAAGCCTGTGGTTGCCACCTGCGATGTGCATTTTCTGGATCCGCAGGACGAGGTGTACCGTCGTATCATCATGACGGGAAAGGGCTTTAAAGATGCGGACGAACAGGCGCCGCTTTATCTGCGCACCACAGAGGAGATGATTGACGAGTTTGCCTACTATCTCGGAAGTGAGAAAGCGGAAGAGATTGTGGTGACGAACACAAATCGGATTGCGGATATGTGTGACAAAATCGCACCTGTGCGCCCGGATAAATGTCCGCCTGTCATTGAAAACAGCGACCAGCAGCTTCGTGACATCTGTTATCGAAAGGCACATGAAATGTATGGAAAAGATTTGCCCGATATCGTGGAGGCAAGGCTGGAAAGNGAGCTNAATTCNATTATCAGNAACGGGTTNGCCGTNATGTATATCATTGCGCAGAAGCTGGTGTGGAANTCCGTGGAGGACGGATATCTNGTNGGTTCAAGAGGNTCGGTCGGNTCNTCTTTTGTGGCGACGATGGCGGGAATNACGGAGGTCAATCCGCTCAGNCCGCANTATTATTGCAAGAAGTGTCATTACAGCGATTTTTATTCGGACGAGGTCAAGAAATTTGCGGGNATGGCNGGCTGTGACATGCCGGATAAANATTGTCCNNAATGCGGCGAAAAGCTNATGAAGGACGGTTTTGATATCCCGTTTGAAACGTTCCTCGGTTTTAAGGGAAACAAGGAGCCGGATATTGACTTNAACTTTTCGGGNGAGTATCAGAGTAAGGCACATAAATATACGGAGGTTATTTTTGGCGCGGGTCAGACNTATCGNGCGGGGACGATNGGTACGCTGGCAGATAAGACGGCGTTNGGATATGTGAAAAATTATTATGAGGAGCGCGGAAAACATAAGCGGACAAGNGAGATTAANCGCATTGTGGAGGGCTGNGTGGGCGTNAGAAGAACGACNGGACAGCATCCGGGNGGCATCATTGTGCTTCCGCTNGGGGAAGATATCAACTCNTTTACGCCGGTACAGCANCCCGCAAATGATATGACGACCGANACGATCACNACGCATTTTGATTATCANTCGATTGACCACAATCTGTTAAAACTTGATATTCTCGGGCACGACGATCCGACGATGATTAAGATGCTTGAGGATTTGACGGGGCTTGACCCGACGCAGATCCCGCTCGATGATAAGGATGTGATGTCGCTGTTTCAAAGCACATCCGCACTNAAGATTGCGCCCGAGGATATNGGCGGCTGTAAGCTTGGGTGTNTNGGAATACCGGANTTTGGTACGGANTTTGCNATGCAGATGGTAATNGATACGCAGCCGAAGTATTTTTCGGATCTTGTCCGNATNGCGGGNNTGGCGCANGGAACTGATGTTTGGCTTGGNAATGCCCAGACGCTGATNCAGGANGGAAAGGCAACGATNTCCACGGCAATCTGTACGCGTGANGANATTATGACNTANNTGATNGGNATGGGNCTTGATTCGGAGGAGTCCTTTAAGATTATGGAGGCTGTGCGNAAGGGAACNGTCGCAAAGGGAAAGTGCAAGGANTGGNCGGAGTGGAAAGCNGATATGCTTGCGCATGACGTTCCGGACTGGTATGTCTGGTCGTGCGAAAAGATACAGTATATGTTCCCAAAGGCACATGCGGCGGCGTATGTNATGATGGGCTGGCGNATCGCGTATTGNAAGGTAAACTATCCGCTTGCGTATTACTGNGCGTTTTTCAGCATTCGCGCATCGGCGTTTTCGTATGAGATNATGTGTCAGGGCAGAGAGCATTTGGAGCGNATNCTGGCAGATTANAAAAANCGTTCGGATACACTAACCAATAAAGAGCAGGACGCNCTGCGGGATATGAGGATCGTNCAGGAGATGTANGCAAGGGGATTTGAGTTTGNGCCGATTGANATTTTCCGNGCGCATTCGCGGAATTTCCAGATNATNGACGGAAAGATCATGCCGTCTTTAAGCAGTATNGACGGACTTGGNGAGAAAGCGGCNGATGCNGTGATGGAAGCGGCAAAAGACGGTCCGTTTTTATCAAANGATGATTTCAGAAGCAGNACAAAGGTGTCGAAAACNGTNATTGATCTGATGGGCGATCTGGGNNTGCTCGGCGATATNCCCGAGTCAAATCAGATGAGTTTGTTTGACTTGGTGNGATAGATTTTGAACTTGTGAGGNTNGNTANCAAAATGGGAAANAGAATCATGGAAAATAANNCGTTTCAAGTGGAAACGGAAGTGAAATTAGGAAGAAATGACGACTGNTGGTGNGGGAGTGGNAAAAANTATAAAAAATGCCACTGTGATTTTGANNCAAGGCTNGATGAGTANCGNTTGAAAAAAATNCTTGTTCCGCCAAGACGCATTATTAAATCGCCGGAGCAGGTAGAGAAAATACGGGAGAGCGCAAAGATCAACATCGAAATTCTGGATTATATCGGAGCACATATCAAGGCGGGCGTCACAACGCAGGAGATTGACGACTGGGTGTGCAATATCACCAAAAGACATGGTGCGATAGCGGCAACGCTGAATTTTCAAGGTTTTCCAAAGAGTGTGTGCACGTCAATCAATAATGTGGTGTGTCATGGAATTCCATCGCATGATGAGGCGCTCAAAGAGGGCGATATCATCAATGTCGACGCGTCGACCATTTATCAAGGGTATTACTCGGATTCCTCGCGCATGTACTGCATCGGAGAAGTATCGGCTGAAAGAAAGCGTCTTGTGGAAGTTACGAAGCAGAGCCTTGATGTCGGTTTGCAATATGTGCAGCCGTGGAGAAAAATCGGCGATATGGGGGCGGCAATCAACGCATTTGCGATGGAAAACGGTTACTCTGTGGTAAGACAGATCGGAGGACACGGCATCGGGCTTGATTTCCACGAGGATCCGTGGGTGAGCTATGTGTGTCCGAAAGATACGGGGATGCTCATGGCGCCCGGAATGATGTTTACAATAGAGCCGATGATCAACATGGGACGTGCGGAGATTAAGATATCAGAGGAGGATGGCTGGACGGTCTATACCGAGGACGGAACGGATTCGGCGCAGTGGGAGATACAGGTGCTTGTGACGGAGGATGGATATGAGATCATATCCTACTGATCAATGAGAAAAAAGGATTTAATTTTGCTGCTGTGTATCATAGCGGCAGCAGTTGTGATAGCGTTTTTTATGCGGCTTGCAGGCGGCGCGAACGGGACAGAGATTACCGTATCCGTGGACGGTGAAACATTTGGGACATACTCTCTTTTTACGGACAAAACGATTGATGTGGAAAATGAATTTGGACACAACAGGATTATTATAAAAGGCGGCAGCGCCTACATGGAGTCCGCCGACTGTCCCGATAAATATTGTATGACTTACAAACCGATTTCCAAAGCAAATGAGAACATCATCTGTCTGCCGCATCGTCTTGTCGTGCGTGTTTCAGGCGCGGAGGGCGAGATTGACGCGGTCACACAGTGATTTAGGAGAGTTTGAGAGAAAATGACGCATTCGAAAAAGATAGCATACTGCGCGATGCTGACAGCGCTTTCCATGATTTTTGCTTATATTGAAACGCTGATTCCATTTTCGTTTGGAATTCCCGGAATAAAGCTTGGACTTGCAAATCTTGTAGTTCTGACGGGACTTTATTTTATGCCTGAGGGCTGGGTATTTACTGTGCTTGTATTAAAAGTGACACTTGTGTCATTTATGTTTGGCAATCTGTCGATGTTGATTTACAGCATGGCGGGTGGCATCGTAAGTTTTTTGGTGATGCTTGCGGTCAAAAAAAGAAAGGGCTTTTCGATAATCGGGGTAAGTATCGCGGGTGGCGTCAGCCACAATCTCGGTCAGCTTGCCGTGGCAGTGTTCGTGGTGGAAAGCATTGCGCCGCTTTCTTATATGCCGGTTTTAATGATTGCAGGCGCGGCAGCGGGCACAGTGATCGGCATGGTAGCGTATCGGGTGAGAAGGCATCTCAAAAAGACATATATCAGTGGAGAGAAATGATGGCGGAGAAGTTGATCTTTCATATCGATGTAAACAGCGCCTTCCTGTCATGGGAGGCAGTGGACAGATTAAAAAATCCGGAGCGTTTTCCGGAGATAACGGTAGATTTGCGCACGATTCCCTCCGCGGTGGGCGGTGATCGGTCAAAGCGGCGCGGTATTATCCTTGCAAAGTCTGTCCCGGCAAAAAAGTACGGAATAAAGACGGGGGAGCCGATAACGGACGCGCTCAAAAAATGTCCAAATCTTGTGCTCGTGCCGTCGCGCCATGAGATTTACAGGCAGTATTCCAAGGCGTTTCTCTCCATATTGGAGCGATATTCCGACACGATCGAGCAGTGCAGCATCGATGAGTGTTTTATTGATATGACGGGGACGGAAAAGCTGTTCGGGAAACCTGTGGAGGCGGCGACGCGGATCAAGGACGAAATTTATCGGGAGCTTGGCTTTACTGTGAATGTAGGGATTTCCACCAATAAGCTTTTGGCGAAAATGGCGAGTGATTTTAAGAAGCCAAATCTCGTACACACACTTTTTCCGCACGAAATCAAAGAGAAGATGTGGAAACTGCCGGTTGGGGAGTTGTTTCTGGTCGGACGCTCTACGGAGAAAACGCTTCATACGCTGGGGATACACACAATCGGGGAGCTTGCAAACGCCGATGTGAACATGCTTCGGGCATCGCTCAAAAAACAGGGAGAAGTGATTTGGAAGTTTGCAAACGGCGAGGGAGTGTCCGTGGTAGAGGCGGAACCTGCTGACACGAAAAGCTACGGAAATGCAACGACGATTGCCTTTGATGTAACCGATGAGGCTACTGCGGGAATGGTGCTGATGTCTCTGGCGGAAACGGTGGGCAGAAGGCTTCGAAGAGATGATGCGCGGGCGGAGGTAGTTGCCGTCAATATTAAGTACAACGACCTTTCCAAGGCGTCGCATCAGTGCGAACTGATGCATGCAACGAATGTGACCGATGAGATTTACGAAACCGCCGTTCGCTTATTTGAGGAGCTTTGGGACGGAAGACCGATACGGCTTTTGGGTATACAGACAAGCCATGTGAATCGTGCCGCCGACGGCAGACAGATGACGCTTTTTGATAATGCGGATTATGAAAAGCGCGAAAAGCTGGACCGCACTATGGATAATATACGGGAACGGTTTGGAACGGATGCAGTGAAGCGCGCTTCTTTTTTGACACAGGATAAGATCGATCATGCAGCGGGGAACGGGAAGCATTTTGATTGATAATAAATAGTCAAATAGAATAATTGTTGACCAAAATCCCAATATAAAGTATAATTATAGTTAGATTTACTAAAAAAATGCTTTGGATTACATAAAAATTTGACATATTGTGTAAAACGGGCGCTTTACGGAGGGCATAAAATGGAAAATAATGATACCAATGATGTAACGCAGGATCAGAAGCCGGTATTTGGTAAAAACAGTCAAATTGCGCGGCTTAATAAGATTGCGAAAGAAACAAATGTATCGCTTGTGATTGGTATAGTCCTTTTGGTTTTGTTCTTTCTGTCAATGATCAACTTTGCATTGGAGTCAAAGAATCAGATTGACTGTACCATGTATCTGAATCAGTATCGTCTGGGTTCCAAGGCGTTGACAACAGCCGTCCGCTCGTATGCCGTTACGGGCGACGCGCAGTATTACGAAGCGTATCAGCAAGAGTTGGAGGTTGACAAAAACAGGGACATTGCATGGGAAGGTTTGGAATCCAATAACCTTACGGATAAAGAATGGGAAACGTTAAACGAGATTGCATCGCTCTCAAACGGTTTGGTGCCTCTTGAGGAAAGCGCTATGGCGGCGGTTTCTGCGGGTGACTTAAAAGCGGCTTCCGATATGGTGTTTGGCGAGGAATATAACCTTACGGCGGCAAAGATCAGTGACCTTACGGATACTTTAATCATAGAGGTACAGGACAGATTAAGTAGCAGAAAGAACGTAATGCTCGTTTTGCAGATGTTATGCGCGGCGCTATTTCTGATCAGCTTTATCAATATGGCAAGGCAGTGNACAAAAACGGTAAGATTTGCAAACAAGGAGCTGCTTGGTCCGATTATCAAGGTATCGGAGCAGATGAAAGCGCTTGCNGTCGGNGATNTGCATACCGATCTCGATCTNGNGGCAGANGACAGCGAGGTTGGACAAATGGTGNAGGATATCACCACCATGAAAAACAGNCTTGTCGGCATCATAGAGGAAATCGGCTTTGCGCTTGAGCAGATGGGACANGGNAANTATAAGGTGTCNATTGAGCGNGAATATGTAGGCGAATATGTTCAGATAGAGGAGTCACTCAAACAGATCATTGAGGAAATGAAAGNGGCGCTNGGCGATATATCGANAGCNACACAGGAGATTGATACCGGNTCGGGACAGCTTGCNAATGCNGCGGACGATTTGGCAAATGCGTGTACGTCGCAGGCATGTGAAGTNTCGGATATGGTTATGNTGGTATCACAGCTTCAGGAAGGCATCAGCTACAATGAAAAAGCNGCGGAGGAGGCTGTAAAAATCTCCAATCTGGCAAGTTCCACGCTCGTTGCGGCAAACGAAAAGCTGAGTGAGCTGGACGGTGCAATGAATGAGATCAACGAGTGCTCAAGGCAGATTACCGAGGTGACAACCGCNATNTCNGATCTTGCCGACGAGATTGATATGCTTTCTTTGAACGCCTCGATCGAATCCGCAAGGGCAGGNGAGGCAGGCAAAGGGTTTGCCGTTGTGGCAGAGCAGGTGAAAAAGCTTGCGGAGGCATCACTTGAGGCGGCAGGACAGACCAGGGAGCTGATTGAAAGGACAACAAGNGCNGTTGAAAAAGGAATGCAGATTGCGAAAGAGTCNTCTGTCTGTATGGAAGATGTTCAGATGGGTGCGGAGGAAACGTCATCACGAATTGAGGGCATTGTTGAAAGCTTAAAGACAGAGGTGGAAGATATTACGAAGATTACCGACGGAATCAATGTGATTGCGGGACTTGTGGATAACAATTCCGCGACGTCACAGGAAACCGCAGCGATTGGCACAGAGCTAAAAACGCAGGTTGAGTCGATGGTTGATTTGATGGGCAGATTTCGGATTTAGACATATTATAAGAAAGTAAATAAATTTTTTAGGCAGCGCTTGACAAATGTCAGGCGCTGTTTTATGATAAACATATGAATAGTTGTTCATATGTTTATATGTTTTAAAATCAAAAAAGGCGGTGAAACAGTGGCGGAAAAAAACACGTATGAAGTAGAGTGTTGTGAGGAGCACGTTGTACATAGCGAGCTTTTACAGAAGGTAAATGAGAAGATGCCCAAGGAGGAGGAGATTTCCGATTTGTCGGATTTGTTCAAGATCTTTGGGGACTCTACCAGATTGAAAATCCTGTTTGTGCTGTTTGAGTCGGAGGTCTGCGTCTGCGACCTTGCGGAGATTTTAAACATGACACAGTCGGCAATTTCTCATCAGCTTAAAGTGTTGAAACAGTCAAAGCTTGTGTCAAACAGGCGCGAGGGAAAGTCGATTTTTTATTCGCTTGCTGACGATCATGTGCGCAGCATCATTGCGCAGGGGCGTGATCATGTCGAGGAAGATTGAATACNGAAAAAATAAGAAAGGAATGAAACAATATGAAAAAGAAATTTAAACTGGAAGATTTGGATTGCGCAAACTGCGCGGCAAAAATGGAGGAGGCGATCAAAAAGATTGACGGCGTGAGCGATGCGTCGGTAAGCTTTTTGGCACAGAAGATGACGATTGAGGCAGCGGATGANAAGTTTGATGCCATTATGGAGGAAGTAAAGTCAGTCTGCGCAAAAGTAGAGCCGGATTGCAAGATTTTGATGTAAACCGATAAGCCCTAAGCCAATATCATATGGGCTTAGGGCTTTTTGATATCGGTTGAACGTGAGGAGGAGAAACGGTATGACCAAAAAGCAAAAAAAGATGCTGATGCGCATCATCATTGCATTTGTGTTATTGGCGGCGTTAATGATCTGTGAACAAATGGGCGTACTGCCGGAGAATATATGGATAGAATTTGTACTGTTTGCTGTGCCGTATCTGATTATCGGATATGACATTATCTTAAAGGCGGCAAGAAACATCAGACACGGACAGATTTTTGACGAAAATTTTCTGATGATGATCGCAACGTTTGGCGCGTTCGGCGCACAGGATTTTTCGGAAGCGGCAGCAGTAATGCTCTTTTATCAGGTGGGTGAGCTTTTCCAAAGCTACGCTGTGGGCAAATCACGCCAGTCCATTTCCGATATGATGGATATCTGTCCCGAGTACGCAAACATTGAGGAAAACGGAACGCTCACACAGGTGGATCCGGACGACGTGGAAGTGGGCAGTATTATCGTGATCAAGCCCGGCGAGCGTGTGCCGCTTGACGGCATTGTCATAGAAGGAGAGTCGCTGATCGACACGGCGGCGCTCACAGGAGAATCGGTACCCAGAAGGGCTGTGGAGGGTGACGAGATCATCAGTGGATGCGTCAACGGAAACGGTACCTTAAAGGTGCGCACAACGAAAGAATTTGACGATTCGACCGTATCCAAAATACTGGANCTTGTTGAGAACGCAAGTTCGAAAAAAGCAAAGGTGGAGAATTTTATCACAAAATTTGCAAAATATTATACGCCTGTGGTTACGATTGCCGCGGTCATTTTGGCAATCCTGCCGCCGCTTGTCTTGGGCGGAGGATGGAGCGAGTGGATCCATAGAGCGTGTATTTTCCTTGTTATCTCGTGCCCGTGTGCGCTTGTGATTTCCGTGCCGCTTGGCTTTTTCGGCGGGATTGGCGCAGCGTCAAGAATCGGTGTGCTGGTCAAGGGCGGTAATTATCTCGAAGCGGTTGCGGAGATGACAACGATTGTGTTTGACAAGACGGGAACGCTTACAAAAGGCGAGTTTAAGGTATCAGGGCTTTACGCGGAAAACGGTTTTTCACAGGAAACCCTCTTGGAACTTGCGGCACATGCGGAGGGGTATTCCAATCACCCGATTGCCGGTTCNATTAAAACGGCATACCTTGAGCGGACGGGAAAAGATGTTGACTTAAGCCGTGTGGAGGAGGCAGAGGAACAGGCAGGACACGGAATCAGCGTGCTGGTGGACAAAAAACAAGTATTTGTCGGAAACGAAAAACTGATGCAGGCAAAGGGAATCGACAAAACAGACTATACATCTGACGCGGAAAATGGTACAGTTTGTTATGTGGCATGTGAAAATGCATACGTCGGCGCGGTAGTCATTTCGGACAGCGTAAAGGACGGCGCGCGTGAGGCAATCGCAGATATGAAAAAGGTTGGCGTGAAAAAGTGCGTTATGCTGACAGGCGACAGGACGGCGGCAGCGGAAGCGGTCTCGAAAAGTCTTGGCATCGACGAATTTCATGCAGAGCTTTTGCCGGCAGANAAGGTGGCGCGTGTGGAGGAANTGNTAGNGAANCGCAGTGAGAAGGAACGCCTTGCGTTTGTGGGGGACGGCATCAATGANGCGCCCGTGCTNGCAAGGGCGGATATCGGATTTGCGATGGGCAGCATGGGTTCCGATGCGGCGATTGAGGCGGCNGANGTGGTGCTGATGGANGATGATGTGCGAAAAATTGCCACAGTGGTAAGAATTGCGAGAAAAACACTGCAAATTGTTAAGCAGAATATCGTGTTCGCGCTTGCCGTAAAAGCGTTGGTACTGATTTTGGGCGCGCTTGGTCTGGCGAATATGTGGGAGGCAGTGTTTGCCGATGTGGGCGTTGCCGTGCTCGCAATCTTAAATTCCATGCGAACATTGCGATATGACGGAAAACGGTAATTGATTCGTCCGTAAAATGCCGCGTGANAAAAAGGGTGAAGAGAATGGAGATACATGTATCGGTCAGGCAGCTTGTTGAGTTTATCCTCCGTGAGGGAAGCATTGACAACCGAAGAACGGTAGGCGCGGATAACGCGATGCAGGAGGGCAGCCGTATCCACCGCATGATACAGCGCTCGATGGGGAGTGAGTATCATGCCGAGGTTGGTCTGAAAATTGTCTGGAACGCGGGAGATTACGATATCGCGGTTGAGGGACGGGCAGACGGCATCATAGATTTTAACTATGGAAATCATGACGGAGCGGAAACGTCGGAAAAGGTCGTGATAGACGAGATTAAGGGGACTTACAAGGACTTGCGGCGCATCACAAAGCCTGTCGGCGTGCATCTTGCACAGGCAAAGTGTTATGCGTATATTTACGCGCGGGAGAACGGGCTTTCCGAAATCGGCGTCCGCGTCACTTACTGCAATATCGAGTCGGAGGAAACGAAATATTTCGAGGAAGAGTACGCGTTTGACGCGCTGAAGGACTGGTTTGACAAACTTTTAACAGAATACAAAAAATGGGCNGATTTCCGCTTTGCATGGGAAAAAGAGCGGACGGCGTCGATTGAAGCGCTTGCCTTTCCGTTTGACTACAGAGAGGGACAAAAAGACCTTGTATCCTATGTGTATCAGACGATTTATCACAGAAGAAAGCTGTTTCTGGAGGCGCCGACAGGCGTTGGAAAGACGATATCGACCGTATTTCCGACTGTGAAGGCGATGGGCGTAGGGATGGCGGAAAAGATTTTTTATCTCACAGCAAAAACCATCACGCGCACAGTTGCACAGGAGTGTTTCGGACTGTTGCAGCAAAACGGTCTTCGCATCAAAACCGTGACGTTGACGGCGCGGGATAAGATCTGCTTTTTGAAGGAAAACGAAATGGAAGGTGAAGCGGAGTGCAATCCGGATGCGTGTCCCTATGCGAAAGGGCATTATGACAGAGTCAACGACGCGATGTACGACCTGTTGCTGCACGCGGACAATTTTACGAGGGAAACGGTAATTGAGTATGCACAAAAACATATGGTATGTCCTTTTGAGCTGAGTCTGGATATGAGTCTTTTTTCCGACGCTGTGATCTGTGACTACAACTATGTGTTTGATCCGCGTGTGTATCTAAAACGTTTTTTTGCGGAAAATAATACACAGGATTATGTGTTTTTGATCGACGAGTCGCACAACCTTTTGGACAGGGGCAGAGAGATGTACAGCGCGGCGTTGTTTAAGAACGCGTTTCTGGCGGTTAAGCGTTTGATCAAGGACGCATCGCCGAAGGTGGCAAAGCTTTTGGACAAATGCAATAAAGAACTGCTTGCGATGAAACGGCAGTGCGAGGATTATCAAAAAGAGGAGGGGATTGACGGTTTTGTCAATGCCCTTATGCGCGTTTATTCGGCGATNGATGATTTTCTGGACGAGCACGACAGTTTTCCGAATAAAGATGAGATTTTGGAATTTTATTTTGAGGTTTCTCATTTTTTGAATATGTATGAAATCATGGACGACAATTATGTGGTGTACAGTCAGCTAATGGACGACGGCGACTTTATGCTCAAGCTNTTTTGCNTGNANCCGTCCGAGAATTTAAAGGAATGNATGCAAAAGGGGAGAAGCAGNATTCTGTTTTCCGCGACGCTTTTGCCGATACAATATTATAAANGNCTGCTNGGCGGNGAGCCGCAGGANTATGAGGTGTANGCNAAATCCACNTTTCAGGAGGAGAAAAAGGCGCTGTTTCTTGCGAGCGATGTCACAAGCAAATACACNCGGCGAAGTGCGGANGANTTTCGGCGGATNGCGNGCTATATTTATGAGGTGGTGCGGCAGCGGCACGGGAATTATATGGTTTTTCTGCCGTCGCATGTGTTTTTGGAACGTGTGTACGATTGTTTTATGGAAGATTATTTTGACGGGGAGTGCATGGAGTGCATCGTGCAGGGGGACTACATGAGCGAGGCAAAGCGCGAGGAGTTTTTGATGCGCTTTCAGGGGAATGCGAATTGTGATCTAGAGGAGAACATCGCATTTGAGATCGAGGAGGAGAGCGACGGGATTCTGATTGGTTTTTGCGTGATGGGCGGCATTTTTTCGGAGGGTATTGACTTAAAACATGACTCATTGATTGGCGCTGTGATTGTGGGAACGGGAATACCGCAGGTTGGCTGCGAGCGGGAGCTCTTGAAACAGTATTTTGACGAGCGGGGCGATAACGGTTTTGACTATGCGTACCGCTATCCGGGCATGAACAAGGTACTGCAGTCAGCGGGGCGCGTGATCCGTACGGCAGAGGATGTTGGCATCGTAGCGCTTTTGGACGAGCGGTTTTTAGAGTACCAATACCGCCGCATGTTCCCGCGGGAATGGGCAAGCTATGAGGTCGTGAGCGTTGATACGATTTCGGGGCGGGTGGAAAAGTTTTGGAATGATTGGCTGTAAAAGAAAGGAAAACAACATGGAAGAGTATCAGGTAAAAGAATATCAGCATGATCCGAAAAAGCAACGTGCGTATTGGAATGCTGCGATCGGATTACAGGATGTTGACGGGTTAAAGCCTTCAAAATATCTGTATGAACTGTCCGAGCAGAATATAAACGGAGAACTGCCGATACAAACTGTCCAAGAAAAACTTGGCGAGTATTACAGAGAAACCTCGGAGCCGGAGCGGACAGAAACAATGGAATGCGATATTGTTTCGGCGCGGATTGTTGAATTGTTGTCGGTTGGAACAGTGTCTTTGATTCCTACGGCATTAAAATCGATTCATCGGTATTTGTTCGAAGGAATATATGATTTTGCAGGACAATTCCGTCAGTATAATATTACTAAAGCGGAACCGGTTTTGCATGGAGATACGGTCAAGTATGCAAATTATTTTGAAATTCAGGATATTTTGCAATACGATTTTGAAACGGAAAAACAGCAGAAATATTCGAAAATGAGTAAGGAGCAAATTATTCAGCGATTGTGTGCGTTTTCTTCGTCCATATGGCAAGTGCACCCATTTGGAGAGGGCAACACAAGAACGACTGCCGTGTTTATGGAATTGTATCTTAATAGCATCGGATTTTCCGTAAACAACGATATGTTCAAGGAACATTCAAAATATTACAGGAATGCTCTGGTGCGTTCGAATTACGTGGATTTTGCGAAAAAAGTTGATACGGATTTTGGCTTTCTGGAAAAATTTTACGGCAATCTGTTGTTTGGTGAGAAGCATGTGCTGCGGAATGATGATATGGTTGTAGGGATAACGTAATTCAAAATAATCCGGTTGCCTTAACAGGGATTTCAGAGTATAATTAATTCAATAACGGTACAAATAGGAAAAGGATTGGTGACGTTGTGGATACTGTCAACGAATTGCATTATAGTCAGAAACATGAAGAGGATCTTAAGCGTCTGAAAAATTTTCGCTTATTGGATGATGATTTTTTGACTAAAGTTTTTGAAGATACGGAATGTGTGGAATTGCTGCTGCGTATCATTTTAGGGAAAGATGATTTGAAAGCGTTCGAGGTACATTCCCAGTATAACATGAAAAATCTTCAAGGACGCTCTGCAAGGTTTGATGTATTTGCTGTTGATGATTCCGGGCGTACATTCAATATTGAGGTTCAGCGGAGTGACCGAGGTGCAGCGTCAAAGCGCGCAAGATATCATTCCAGTTTGCTTGATGCGAACGTTATGGAACCCGGAGAGGAATATGAAAAGTTACCGGAAACGTTCATTATTTTTATTACCGAAAATGATATTATGAAAGCCGGGCTCCCTCTTTATCATGTAAATCGTTTTGTGGAAGAAACCGGTAATCTTTTTGGCGATGATGCGCATATTATCTATGTAAATGCTCAGATTAAAGATGAAACCGCCTTAGGAAAGCTTATGCATGATTTTTCATGTACGGATCCAAGTGACATGAATTATCGGGTATTGGCTGACAGGGTGCGTTATTTTAAGGAAGAAAAGGAAGGGGTGTCGGCTATGTGCCAGATGTTAGAAGAAATGCGGAACGAAACAGCATTGGAAACGACAAAGGAATTTGCGCTTCGTCTGATTATCCGTGGGAAAGATACACTTGAAGAAATTGCAGAGATTACGAAACTTCCACTTGAAGAAGTAAACCTCTTGAAAAAAACGGGGAAAGTTTAATTTCGACAGGCTCTCACTTTTTGTGGGGGCTTTTGTTTGTTCGCCTACAGTGTTTCTCATTCTTAACACTACATCAATCCGCATAAAAAGTTAAGATAACATAAGCATATTACATAATCAGTTTACATAGTATGAAAACAGGAGGTGAGGAGATAAAAGTTTAGAGAAATTTCATAAAAAAAGGAAATAAAATACATAAAAGTGCATAAAAGTACATAAATAAACCGTAAAAAAATTGCAATTTGAAATAGGAAATAGTATAATGTAGTTACAAGATCACGGTTACGTGTTGTCTGATGTTTATTACGGGAGGAAACACTCACTTTATTTCCGCGAGTAATGAGCCAAGCGTCATGCTTGCATGAGCATTTGGCGAATACCGCGAGGGTCAATACTCCGTTGCTTGCAGTGGGGTGTTGACATCTTAGAGGGGGCGGCGCATATGGTGATGGACAAACGACAGCATGTATACATAATAAACGTGGATCTACAAAAACAATATATTATGAAAAAGGAGAAGTGATTCCAATGGCTAATTTAAAGGAAACAAAACTTAATAACAAAGGTTTCTCTCTTGTAGAGTTAATCATTGTTATCGCCATCATGGCAGTTCTGATCGGTGTTCTTGCTCCTCAGTACTTAAAGTATGTTGAGAAGTCAAGAGTGTCAACAGACAGAGACAACGTAACATCAATCGAAAGCGCTTTGCAGGTATGGGCTGTTGATCCGGACGCTACAAGTACATTCACTAATGGTGAGACTATTACACTTCAGAGAACAGGTACAGCAGCTGCTACAGGTGCAGCAGCGGATGCACTTACGAATGCGGGAATGAGCACAACACCGCCTAACCTTACCAATAAGCAGACATTTCCATCTGTTACTATAACAGTTAATGTTAATTCAACAACCGGAGCAGTTACGATTACAAATAACCTTCCCTAATTGATTTAGAGAAAGTTATTTATAAGGCATGAAAGGACACTTCCCATGTTCTCAACTATACTTTTTGCAATCATTATATTCTTATATGGTATCACAATCGGTAGTTTCCTCAACGTATGCATCTATCGGTTGCCGAAAAAAGAAAATATAGTCACGACTAGAAGCCACTGTATGAGCTGTGGCTACCAGCTGAAATGGTATGATCTCATACCGCTCTTTAGCTGGCTGGTCCTGGGAGGGAAGTGTCGTAAATGTAAGGCAAGGATATCCGTTCAGTACCCCGTGATCGAGGCGCTGAACGGGTTCCTGTGGCTTACCATATTTTTTGTCTGTGGCGTCAGCATCGAAACAGCATTGTACTGTGTCCTTGCAAGTGCGCTTCTTGCGCTTTCCGTCATAGACTTTCGTACATATGAAATCCCGTTTGGGTTTAACTTGATTATCGCGGCGCTTGGGCTGATACGTGTACTGACAGACTTATCGAACTGGACAGAATATGCGATCGGCTTTTTTGCGGTCAGCGCCCCCTTGTATCTGATCTACATTGTTACAAAGGGCAGAGGCATCGGCGGCGGTGATATTAAGCTGATGGCGGCGGCGGGACTGCTGCTTGGCTGGAAACAGATTGTACTTGCCCTTGTGATTGGCTGTATTCTTGGTTCTGTGATCCATGTGATCCGCATGAAGGTTTCCAAGGCGGAGCATGTGCTTGCAATGGGGCCGTATCTGTCGATGGGGATTTTTATCGCGGCGCTCTGGGGAGAGCAGTTATTGGACTGGTATCTTGGGTTCTATATATAATGATATAATGTGATTTCAGTAAGGACAGTTTTCTTATGTTTCGATGTCGAAACGAAGACAGATACCGGAATATAGGAAAGATGCCCAACAGTCAATGACTCTCGCGGCATTCGCCAAATGCTCGTGCAAGCACGGCGCTTGGCTCATTGCTCGCGGAAATATGCGAACAACGGAGGAAAAGAAAATGGCAAAAGTATTGAGCATTGAAATCGGCGTTGCGTCAATTCGCATTGTCGAGATGGATTTTCAGGCAAAAAAACCAAAGGTTTACAAATGTGCTGATGTTGCGACACCCGAGGGCGCAATCAAGGACGGTTATCTTGATCCGACAAAGATGGAGCCGTTGCGTGCGGCGATTTCCGAAACGATAAGGAAAAATAAGATGCGTGCTAAGCGCGTGATCTTTACCGTTTTTTCGGGAAAGATTATCAGCCGTGAGATTACAACCCCTGTTGTAAAGGAACATCAGATCGGCGCGTTTATCGAGTCTAACTCGAACGAATATTTCCCGATTGAGCTGGATGAATATAAGCTTGCGCATAGCGTGATACAGAGTTATTACGATGGTGATAACGCGGGCAGACATAAAGTGCTTGTGATGGCGGCNGANCGTGAGCTTTTTGTNCCGTACGAGCGTCTGGCGGCGGCGCTGCGTCTGCAGATTATGGATATTGACTATGTCGGTAATTCCGTGATACAGGCGGCAAAGCAGAGTGCGGGCGCGGCTGCGATCATGGCAGTTAAGGCGGAACCGGAATACGCCATAATCACAATCTTACATCAAGGTACGATGATGATACAGCGTACCGTGAACTATTCGATCGGACTCGGAAGCAGCGGGGAGGCAAGCGAGGAAGACAACTTCATGATGTTGACNGGTACGGTCACCAGAATGATGGACTTTTATGCATCCAACGATGACGATAATAAAGTGCAGCAGGTGTTCTTGATGGGCGANGGTTCCCGCTCGGATACACTGCTGAATATGCTGGAGCGTCAGACAGGCGCGCAGTGCCGTCTGCTTGACAATGTGCGCAGCGCGGCGGCGACAAAGAGCATGGCGGATGCGCATGTCAATTTGTTTGCGGCGGCAATCGGCGCGGGCGTGCAGAGTGTTGGATTTGATGCGGAGAAGGTAAANGAGCGTCACGAAACAAACTATCTTTCGGCGTGCTTTTTGATGATTTTACTGTTCGGCGTTGCGGCGGGCGGACTTTGCTATGCTTCGATNACCCCGTACAATACGGCGCTTGCCGAGCAGCGGTCTTTGCAGACACGGCAGCAGCAGTTNGAGCCGGCGCGCGTGGTGCATGACCAGTATCTCGGACTGAAGGATTTNATTGATCAGGTTCGCTACGGCAACCGTCTTACGGAGCACTTTAACGACGGCATTATCGANTTCCTTGAGGAACTTGAGATGAATCTGCCGGAGGATGTTGAACTGACCGATTTTTCTTCGGATGATGCAGAGTGCGTTATGACGATCCGTGTGGGCGATAAGGAAACGGCAGCGGGTATTATCCAGATGCTGCGTGAGTTTGAATCGCTTGAAGACGTNAAGGTTGAGAGTCTGATTGAGGAAGTTACGGAAGANACNCTGGAGGACATCATTGTGGAAACAGTTCAGGGAAATGAAGTGAAGACGATCAATTTTACGGTAACGTGTACATATAAAGTGGAAGCTTTGCAAGCGCCTGTGCCTGCTTTACAGCCTCCAGCGCCCGAAGGCGCAGATGCGGCAGCGGAAACGACAGAATAAAACGTGAAAATAAATTTTTCACNAACGACTTGTTCGTTTTAACTACAAGAATAATGGAGGATGAGGACCGGCATGGCAAAGGGAAAGAAAGTTAAAACAAAAAAAGAGAAGAAAGAAAAAAAGCAAAGAGAGTATAAACCGCTGAAAACATACTTTACCCAGAAAACATTTTTGGGCGTGACGCTTGTGGGCGTGCTTGCNCTTGTGGCAGTGTATGTGTTTGTATATACGGANTACTCGGAGCGGACGACAGAGCTTACGGCATCCAATGAGGAACTTCGAAAGATTGTAAACGAGCTGGAGGATTACAATACCAATATAGAGCAGTACCAGATTGAGATTGACGANATGGAGATGGAGGTTAATGCAATCCTGGATCAGTATCCTTCGGACGCACGCGAGGAAGATGCGATCATGCTCGCAGTTAATGTGCAAAAGAACAATTTGATCGACTTTGATGCAATCAACATGGAGGATACAGAAGCAGTGTATACAGTAGAGCCTTATCTTACCCAGGCTGTGGAACTGGAGGGGCTGCTTGGCGAGGGTCTGGTCTTTAAACAAAAGCAGGCNGTCTATGTCAATGAAACGACATATCCGCATCTGAAAGAGGTCATCAAACAGGTTTACGAGTCCGACAACCGTATCGGGATTAACAATATTGTGTATACAAAGAATGAAGAGTTCGGCGTATTGGAGGGAAATATTGATATTAATTTCTACAGTGTTGCGGGAATCGACAAGGAATATGTGGCGCCGGATATTACACCGTACATTAAGGGTACANAAGATCCGTTCAGATCGGAGGANATCGCAAGGCAGATGGCGCTTGATATGTTAGATGAAATGATGGATGAAGAAGGCGGATTAGGCGGAGGCTGAGCTAATTAGCGTGAAAAAGGAGCATAGTTATCGGGATGCGAAGTAGGAAGAATGTAAATTTGTTGGAACGGATGATAAAACTACATAAGGANNAGCGGGGCATGTCGCTTGTCGAGGTCATTATTGCAATTACGATTCTCGGACTTGTTTCCGTGCCTGTGCTTCAGTCTCTGACAACGTCGATGGCATACAACAAAAAGGCGCGAAACCGCCAGGAGATGACGCTGACGGCGGAGAGCATCATGGAAACGTTTAAGGGATACGATTTGGAGTCGCTCAAGGATCGTTTTTCCGGAGGCACAATAAGCGGCGTGGCAGGAATTGAGGGCGTGAATTACGAAGCGGTTGACGGGAATTCCGGGTATCGCTACACGACGACGCCAATCCCGTTGGGAACGGAAATTGCCGACGAATATCAGTTCTATATTNAGGACATGAAGGCAGATAACGACCAGCTTTACGACGTAAAGATTACGGCAACGCCGAACAGCATCGAGAAGATTATGGTGCCGGACAATATGGAAACGACNCGTGACGCGATTTATAAGGGCGATCGGTCGATTGATTCAAGTGCGCTGCAAAAGGCGAAAGAAGATTTCAGAAACAATCAGCAGTCGGATTTGGCAAATTATTTTGCGGCACACTATTCCGACGCGGTCTTTAAATNGGGNGGCAATATTATNACGATCAANGATGAGATTNATAAGATTTTTGANNCGGCTNCNGGCTNTTTCTTTGCGGAANATTANGTCANGCTGCATGAGAAAAAGCTGACGATTGANATTGTTGATAANGGTTCGAGCGAGTATGAAGTGAGACCGAAGATGTCCTACAGTTATTATATGGAAGGNTTTCCGTACTATGTNCGGGCNGAGGATNCATCNATGCCGGACGACGAATANGNNNNGNNGACACCNNCANCGAGTCCGAATGCNATCGTCGAACATGAACCGGATACGACGATNCGNTATCCGGNNAGNGGATTTNTGGAGTTTGAGATTGACCTNANCCTTGATGGCAATGNNGNCANTGNTNCNNATGGGNATTTTTANAAAAATCCGACAGCAGCGGGATTGGACAGACTGTTTGTCTACTATTATCCGCAGTACAATCTCGATCCGGGCTGNGATACAATNGTGATCAACAATCAAGCNGGTATTCCGAATTTTCAGTGCTTTCTCTTGAAGCAGCGTGCGGCGGANATCANTGANANTCAGATGAAGATNAAGGAGAACGGNTATAAGGCGAATGTCAATATTACCAATTCGGCATCGGGATTTACGGTATTCCANAATTTTGACGATAATATTGCTGACGGCAGTTCGACGACGGCGCCGAGCATTACGGGAACGTATGAGAAGGCGGTCAGCTATACAAAAGCGGTGGGTCCGGATACGACGGAGCTTATGGAGCATTTTTCCGAGGTGGAAGCGCTTTCTTACAAACTTAGGCTTGAGATAACGCAAAACGGGCGGACGGTTACGACGTTGGAAAGCACGATGAACGAGAGGATAAACTAAAAAATCAGAGATTTTTTAGTTGGCAAATTTGTGTAAGGATATAAATTCGCTGAATAAGAAAAAGGATAGGAAATAGAAAGGTGTGATGGCTTATGAGGAGATTAAAATTGAATAATAAGGGTGCGGCGTTGATTTCCGTGTTGGTTATCACAACTTTTATCTCGATTTTGGCAACGACGATGCTTTATGTCGCGGCAATGAACTTTCAGCAAAAACAGACGGATTACCAAAATAAACAGAGTTTTTACGGAGCGGAGAAAGCCCTTGATGAGCTGAAAAGCATTATGGTAAAGGATGTGCAGACAGCATACGTTGAGGCATATAATAAAACAGTTCGTAATTTCCTGCGCATGGACGCGGCGCAGCGCAAGGCGTATTTTCAAGAGGTATTTATGGATACGCTTAAGACAANGTGGCAAGACCGCGAAACTGCTTCGGGCAGCAAGCTTGGCGCAGTGCAGTCCGTGATGACAGGGGCATATGCCGCGGAGGCCGCAAGTTTTTACAAGGTTTATGATTACGGTGTCTATGAAACGACAGGTCCTTCGGGAGAGAAGTTACAGAAGTTTGCGCTTAAGGGCGTCCAGGTAAAATACACTGTGGGCAATTACACGACCTTTTTGTATACAGATATTTGTCTGGAGCCGCCTGCCGTGGACTGGTCGGCAGAGAGTTTTTCGGGAACGACGGATTTGGTTGAACGGGAAAAAATTGCATTTACGGATTATGTGTCTTATGTCAACTGGCGTAAGGCGGATTATGAATACAGCAATGATGGCGTATATGATACGATCAATATTGGTAACAAAGTACCGTAAAGGAAAGGAGGAAACCATAGCTTATGAAACAATTTAATAGCGATAACCGCGGCTTTTCTCTGGTGGAGCTTGTGATTGTGCTGGCGCTTATCTCGGCAATCTCGGCGGTAGCGGGCTATGGCTTTTCCATGTCGAACGGTAAGCCGGCGCAAGAGTGNGCGAAGAAGCTTGCGGGCGCGATTTCACACGGGCGGACGACAACGATGGGAAAATACCGCAACGAGANNATTGTGAAAAAGGAAGCGGACGAAAGGCTCACGGTTACGGAGGATACGCTGATTCGGGTTGAGGACGACGGTACCGAGGTCCGTTCGTCACGCGACAGCGTGGTAGGCGCAAAGGGTGTGACGGTTGAATATCAGATCGGTACAGGTGGTTACATAGAATTGACGCCGGGAAATGAGATACGGCTGCGGTATGACTCGGGAAGCGGCGCAATGAAGAAGACAGCAAATGGCGGAAGCGATTATTATACAGGATTTCGAATATCAAGAGCAGGTAAGGTGTGGTATGTGAAACTCGAGACACTGACCGGAAATATCACCACATCAACAACTCCATAGCAGTTGCAGTTTAAGAAAGGAGCATGGTTTTAAATGAAAAAGATGTGGAACATGCTGCGTGGAAAGGCACGCAGGGATAATCGGGGAATGTCCTTTGTGGAAGTGCTCTGTGCGGTTGCAATCCTCGCGCTTGTGGCGGGAGTGATCGGCACTGTGGTCGTGATGAGTACGCGTACATACAAAAAGGGTATTTCGGAAACCGGTATTCAGCAGGAGGCGCAGCTTGCGGCGAACAATATCGGAAATATGGTGAAGGACGCATGCAGTGTCGTATACGGTGAGAGCGGACAGCAGTTTCTTGAAAACGGTGAGGATCCAATGGTGAATTCGGATTCGTCACCAAAGATGCAGGCTGACGGATTTACGGAACTGTCGATCGTGACAAACGAAGATATTCAGTATACCATGACGTACGATGAATTGAACAGTACGCTGATGTATCAGGAGTTTCAGGCGGACGGTTCATCGCTTACGGGCGTGGAGATCATGGCAAACAATATCGTTGCTTTTACTGCGGATACCACGGACTTTAAGAAGAGTAAGACGATTAAGTTAAATATGACGGTTGAGGACAAGAGCACGAACAGAAGGATTCCGATGGAATACACGATGACTTCGCGAAATGACGCGGTTGAGGGCGCTGTATATGTGTCCCATGCGGACGCGGTTGCCCTTATGTTTGAGGATAGCGAAATTGTGCTTGTTCCGGGTGAAACATACAGGATTCCGCTTATTGTGGCGGGACAGCTTACGGAAGGTCTTGATTGGGTATCCTGGGGAGGACTGGATACAGTTTCACTGACGCTTGATTATGCGGAAGTGAGAGTTCCTGTCGGAACAACCTCCACATCGGAAACGATCACTGTCCGTACAAAGGATAAGGACGAGGATGGCAATTACAAGGCGACGGCTTCCTGCAATGTGCTCATCAGAAGAGTGGATAGCGTACAGGTGACGCATTCGATTGATACGAAAAATTCAAAAGGCGGAATGTACGAAACAGAGGGAACGGTTTATACGTTTTCGGCTTCGGTTGGCGGAAATGAACTTGCAAAGCGCGTTGCATACGATTTTGATCAAAATTACAAGACGGCGCAGGCGGCTACCTGGAGTTATGTTTTGGAGATAAACGGAGCGGATAAGACGGCTCAGTTTGATGATTATTTTGAGGTTATATCAACGAAGGAAGATACATTGGTTCCCTCGTTTGCAATCAAGGCAAAGAAAGCGATGCCGGCAGGTCTGAAGCTTACTGTCAGAGCGACATCAAAACATGCGTCCGGCGTGAATAAGGCAAATTCGGATTATTATGACGGATTGGGCATTGATCCTGTGAATATTTATTATGGTGAGGATACGCTTGAGCCGAGACCGACGAAGATGAAGCAAGGGCTTGAGATTACACTGGAGCCGAAGGAAACCGGATATGTTAAGATTGACATGAAGGGCGGAATTTCGAGCGATGTGGAGTTTGATTATCATGATGCGTCAGATTTGCGTAGCGGGTCGAATACGGACGGAACCATTGCCAATTATGATGCGGAGAACGATAGGGTTGCGATTACGCTCGGAAAGGATGAGAAAGGCTGCGGTGCATATGTAATAGGCGCCGATGGTAAAAAAACTAGTACTCTACAGTCGGATCCGTATACCTTTACGATTGACGCGAAGGTGAAAGTGGGGATGGAAGAAAAAGAGGATGGAACCCTTGGGCCTAAGTATGAGACGACAACGATTACCGTGCATGTGTGCAGAATCGATGTGGTTTCGATTGAAATACCCAAGAATCCCTGGCTTGATAAGAAGGGCAAGCCTATGGAGCTTCCGACCTATGATTTCAGAGCGCGGTATAATGTTGATGACGCCGATATCAACAACATGAAGGCTGTGATGAAGAATCAGTTGATTCGGTTTAATGAGGACGGGACGCGCAAGCAGGACTCAGATGCGGTCAGCAAAGCGCTTTCTTCGCGGATTACATGGGAGTTGACTAACAGTAGTGGTTATAAGCTTACGGAGTCCGTAGTTTGTATGGCGGGCACCAGCGCGAGCGATAATGGAACAATTACAGGAAAATATACCTCTTCTGTATCGGTTAATGGAACGAAAATTTACGACGTAATCGCTGTGAAGCCTGCGCGCGCGGTATATAATAGCGGCAACTGGACTATTGAGCAGGTTCCCGAGATTGATATTTCTTTAGCGGCAAAAGGCACCACTACAGGGCTTCCAAAGGGTTATCAGCTTAAGGTGACCATCGAGGCGCTTCATCCGGGCGGAGAGAACAAGGAGAATACTTTATATAAGGAAGGTGTAGAGGCGAGCGTCACGATTTCCGGTGAGATGACAATCGAAACGCCGACGCAGGTGGTAATCGTTGAACCGGGGCAGGGCTCTAACAGCAAGGAATTTACCACGACTAAGGAAGCAGACAAAAAAGAATTGGTGGTTCCGATTTATGTAAACGGTGGTGATGTTGACAGTATGACTGCGACCATCGATAACAGTACCAAGACTAGCAGCAGCACGCAGCTTGCGCTTTATGATGGCGGCAATCCGTATCTGGGAAGAAGAACGACAAGCACAAGCCCGGGTATATGGTATTTGGGATTTTTGATTGGCGAGGACGAGAAGGGCAACCAGGATGGACGCATTAAGGTTCATGTTGCGGGATATAATACGAATAAAGTAGAGGTTGCGACATATGATTTTGAACTTGCCATAAGGCGTGTTGATAATGTGACTGTAGGGCTTACAAATGGCGGAAAAATCAGCACGATCAATAAGAAAGATGGCACTTTGACGTTTAATGCGTTGCCGACAGGACGCGGCAAGGACGGCACGGAATACTACGATATCCAAAAGGATGACAAGGGCAGTGTGTGCCGATGGGAGCAGGACGGTCACGGTAAATATATTGAGCCGTCCCCGATGGAGTGGAAGTTGGTGATGAAGGGCGTTGAGAAGCCTTTGAACGAATGGCCGGATTATATTGATGCAAGTTCGATTAAGACTTCCGTGAACGAAACAGACCATAAAGCGACTGTGTCGTTTAAGCTGAAAGAGGCGATCCCGTATGGCAGCAAACTCCGCGCATATTCGCTTCATGCGCGCGGAAATAACGGCAAGGATGAGGCGTCTGCGGATTATGTGAAGTACAACAAGTCCGGAAAGAAGTACGCAAATACATATGGAGAATATGAGTTTGTAGATGACGGTTTCCAGAGAGCGGACGAATTTACGTTCGTTGAGAATATCCCGAATATGCGTGATGGCTTCACGGATTGGGCATATAGTTCGTCTCAGCGCAGTTTCTTCCGTTACCGCATTAAGGGTGATGAAAAGTGGACGCCGTATTATCTGTTAGATGATCAGAGCCCGCAAATTGCAAGATTTGTCGGCACGAAAGAGTCGGTTGTATTTTTGCCGCAGTATGATTACGACCTTGAGATTATCAATGTTGTGTTCAGCAAGGATGAGAAGCTGATTTACTGGCCGCTTGACGAAACGCTTCTGGAAGACGGAAGGGGCTGGAAAGAGGAAGGCTTCCGGCTGTGGAATGGCGATGAGATTATGAAAAAGTATCATGCGTGGGATGCTTCGATGATTCAACAGGAGCATGATCTCTACAATAAGATTAAGGCTTCTAAGGAGCAGTGGTCGTGGACGTTTGACGTGCCGAAGATTACGATTAACCTTGAGGTCGGCGACGCGCGTCAGTGGAAGACGAAGGATACGTCCGTTACATTGGCGAATATGACGGAAGCTTCTCCGATCCACTTACAGGGCGGAAGCACTACGCAGGACTGGATACCGGGAGATGAAATTGCTGTCAAACTGGCGCCTACCGCGTTCTGTCTGTGGAAGCAGCAGTTTCATATGAATGCGTATGTTGACCAGAAGGTGAACGGAGAGTGGAAAGAAGTCGCAGTGACGGAAAGCGGCTGGGATGCTCCCAGTCCGAATGGTAAAGAGACCTATTGGCACTTGCAGACGAGCTGTCCGCAGTTCCAGATTTACCAGGTATACTACAGGGGAAGCGCAGAGTACCGTATCCGAACGGCGATTACGAAAATGAAGTGGCAGAAGATAGAGGGTCGGCTGTTTAACGTAAAATATGTCGATGATATACAGGATACGAATTTGTTTAATTTAGAAACCGGCGAGGGTGTGCTTTATCTGAAGTTTAATTAAGTAAGATTATTAAAGCAGTTGAAAAGGTGTAAAGTCTTGTTGAAAGGCTTTACACCTTTTGTTGTGTATATCGTATTTGCCGATATTGTCTGCATAGCGCCGGAGGAATTTAAAAGGCGTAAAGTCTTGCCGAAAGATTAAAACTTTATGGCTTTTTTGTTGACAACAAATCGAACATATGTTATATTAAATATGTAAATAAGAACATATATTCGATTGAATGTTTTTGGGATAATTGCTATAATAAAGGAGAGTATAACAGATGTCAGATATAAAGGTGAATAAGAAGTATAAAGATCGATTGTTTCGTCTCCGATTTGGATCGGAAGAATACAAGGAGGATATGCTGTCCTTATATAATGCGCTGAACGGAACGGCGTATGAGAATGCAGAGGATATTTCAATTACTACAATAGAAGATGTTATTTATAAAAAAAAAAAAAA
>JAAUZZ010000015.1 GCA_014804345.1 Lachnospiraceae bacterium
ATAAAATTTTATCAACCTTAAACCGCCCATTTTCTCAGGGATATTACGCGCAGATGGCAGCGGCATGGCTTCTTGCCGAGGCATTTGTCTGTTTTCCGTATGAAGTGAACGAGATGCTCGTAAACGACTGCCGGACGGATAAATGGACATATAATAAGGCGATTCAGAAGATTAGAGAATCGCTCAATCCGGACGCTGAGGTAAAGGAATATATGAAAAGCCTCAAAAAGTCGTGACAAATGCCGAAAAGAATGGTAAAATAATGATGTTTCGTTTATCGAATGTAAAAAGCGGGAAGGAGAATTGCCGTGAGCGCTTTTGGAGAAAGCCTGTATGAAAAAAAGAGCTTTATTTATCAGATTGGCGAAGCGTATTATGCGATTGGCGCAAATACCTTTACGGAGATTACCGGTTCACCGGAGGTTGATAATATAGAGCTTTTGCAGAATGCCTTAAAAAAAGAGAATGAAAGGCAGATTGCGAAATACTATGAAAAAATTGCACGCATCGCAAATTCCTACCGCGTGGACGCGCGTGAGCACTTTAAACTGCGCGATAAGCTTTTTACATTTCTTGATGAACTTGAAAAAAATGACGCACAATCTTTTCAGGCGTTACAGACGCAAGTTTCTCTTCTTGACGAACTGGAGGAAAAGTTTTCTTAATACTTGTCTTCCTTTGTAGACAAAATGAGAGAAATGTGCTATCATTTAAAAGATTGCACCCGTAGTCTAATGGATAGAACGAAGGCCTCCGACGCCTTTAATGCAGGTTCGATTCCTGTCGGGTGCATTTGCATGTATTACAGTTCTGACAACAGTGAACGGAGCGGCTGCGAAAGCGGACACTCCGTGAATGTGCTAAAATCATGATTAAGCAGGATGAATCATGATGTAATGGACGGGAGGATATATGAACAAGAAAAAAAATAAAAAGAAAAGTAATGTGAATATAAATGAAACAAAAAACCAAAGTCCAAAGAATGTGAAAGCGGTAAGCGATCCAAAAGATGCGGTAAAGAAGGATGCCGCAGTAGAAGAGGATACTGCTGCAAAAGAAAGTTCTGTCAAAGAAGAAAAAAAAGGAAGCGGGAACGCGCCGAAGAAGGAGCCTCAAATCGCGCTGCGAAAGCCCCCTGTCAAAAACACAAATGCATCTTTTGCTTCCATGTTAAAAGATACAAAATTATCATCTGATCAGGCAAAGACAATGGCGGTAAGCGGGCTTAAGATCCTGTTGCCTGTGGCTGCCTGTGTGCTTGTTATCGCGGTTATTATCTCTGTTTTTGCGTCAAAGGGCAAAGGCAACGCAGATCCGTCAAATGCGAATCTGGCACAGCTTACCGATGAACCCTTACAGGAGAACGCATATGACGATGTGAATGAGTTGATGAGCAGATATTTTAAGGCATTGGCAGACGGCGACATGGATACGATCGTGGCGCTCAGCGATTACAACGATGAAACAACGCTGATAACCTACGAAAAGAGAAGTGATTTTATCGATGATTACTTAAATGTTACCTGTTATACAAAGCCGGCAATCGCCGAAAATTCCTATTTTGTTTATGTATCTTATGATACAAAGGTTATCGGTATTGATACGATGGCGCCGGGATTGAATGCGTTCCATGTCTATACGGCGGAAGACGGCAGTCTCAAAATAGACGGTGACATGGAGGAGAATGTGGAGGCGGCGTTTAAACTGGTGACAAATCAGGATGATGTAGTCGACCTCTATAACAGGATTGATGTCAGATATAAGGAGGCAGTGCTGGCTGATGAAGCGCTCAATACTTTTATGGAAGAACTGCCGGATAAAGTAAAACGCTCTGTTGGCGTGGCGCTTGCGCAGCTCGAGGGACAAAACGAAGAAAACGAAACGGATGAGCAGGAAAACGTTGAAACGCAGACAACGCAGCAGCCGGAGGCAGAGGAGCAGCCGCAAAATCAGGCAGTCAACCAGCTTGTCAGAACGACTGATACAGTCAATGTCCGTAAGTCAGACAGCGAGGAAGCGGACCGTATCGGAAAGGTATCGCCCGGAACGGAACTTACGCGAATTGAAGAGCGGATAAACGGTTGGAGTAAGATTATCTATGAAGGCAATGAGGCATATATCAAGAGTGATTATCTTGAAGTTATTTCTACGGAAGCAGAGGGTACGGTAATCGGTTCCGTGAAAGCAAAAACGAATGTCAATGTCAGAAGCAAGGCAAGTCAGGATTCGGAAAAGCTCGGCGTGGCGCAGGCGGATCATTCCTATGATCTTTTGGAAGACTTGGGAGAATGGTACAGAATTAAGTATAACAATATGACAGGCTATGTAAAGGCAGAATTTTTCGAGTAGTTTTTGGAAATGTATGAAACCCATGTGGTCGAAACGGCTGCATGGGCTTTGTATATCCCTTTAAAAAGGCGGGAATAATGGAACCGAAAGGATTATTAAAACGCTGAATAAAGGGAGGCATCTATGAACAGTGATGACAGGGAAATCTTAAAGGCAGTGCAGAAGAACGCGGATATGGCGATCAAGGCAATCGGGATCGTGTCGGAGAAAACGCGTAATACGGAATTTTCACAGGAACTTGCAAAAGAAAAGCTGATGTACTCTGTGATACAAAATAAGGCGACAGACAGGCTTAACAATGAGGAATTAGGCGGATATAATCCAAGCGCTGCGGAGGATATGCTTCTTGCGGGCGGCATTCATATGAGCACGCTTACGAATTGCAGCACAGGAAAACTTGCGGAGCTTGTGATACAACACAGTAATCGCGGTCTGACCGGTATGTGGAAGTCCATCAACCATCACCAAAATTACGGCAATACATCGATGGAAATTGCAAAGGAGTTTATGACCTTTGAGGAAAAGACGATAGCGCGGCTGAAAAAATTTTTGTAAAAGAGGATTTTTGATATGACCAGACTGAATAAATACCTTGCAGAGTGCGGCATCTGTTCGCGCAGGGAGGCGGATAAGCTGATAGAAAGCGGAAGAGTGCGGGTAAACGGACAGCTTGCCGTGAGCGGAATGCAGGTATCGGAAACGGATCTTGTGGAGGTGGATAAAAAGTCTGCAAGACCGGTATCAGCGAAGGTCGTGTTAGCTTACAATAAGCCTGTCGGCGTGACTTGCACCGAGAAAGACAGACATGCCAAGAAGACGATTATTGAAGCGGTTTCGTACCCTGTGCGGCTGACTTATGCAGGGCGGCTTGATAAAGAATCGGACGGGCTGATGATCATGACAAATGACGGAGAGCTTATTCAGAGAATGATGAAAGGGGCGAACCGCCACGAAAAGGAATATACGGTAAAGGTCGATAAAGAGATTACGGATCGTTTTCTTGAGGATATGGCAAAGGGCGTGTATTTAAAAGAACTGGACGAAACGACCAGACCTTGCGTGATCGAAAAGATAGGAAAATATACTTTTCGAATTATACTCACACAGGGGCTTAACAGGCAGATCAGAAGAATGTGCGAAAGCCTTGGATATAAAGTAAAGCAGCTTACGCGCGTAAGGATTATGAATATCGAACTTAAGGGACTGAAAACGGGAGAATATCGGGAGCTGAAAGGCGAGGAGCTCTCAAGCCTGTATAGACTTTGTAACATGGAAACTGGACAAAAAGGAGTATGATCGTAAAATGGAAGGGAATAAAGAAGCCGTACATAGAATGAAGGAGCTTATAGAAAAGCTCAATGAGGCATCAAAAGCATATTATGCGCAGGATCGGGAGATTATGAGTAACCGCGCGTATGATGCGCTTTATGATGAGCTTGTGTCACTTGAGGAGGAAACAGGCATGACGCTTGCGGGAAGCCCTACCGTGAGCGTGGGATATGAGGCGGTTGATGAGCTGCCGAAAGAGGCGCATGAAATTCCGATGCTTTCGCTTGGGAAGACGAAGGAGCGGGAGGAACTTGTGAGCTGGCTTGGCGACAAAGAGGGACTTTTAAGCTGGAAGCTCGACGGACTTACGATCGTGCTTACTTACCGGGACGGAGCGCTTTTAAAGGCTGTTACGCGCGGAAACGGAACGGTGGGCGAGGTCATCACAAACAACGCGAAAGTGTTTAAAAATATTCCCCTAAAAATAAAGTATCAGGGTGAACTTATATTGCGGGGAGAGGCAGTCATTACTTATGAGGATTTCGAGAAGATCAACAGTCGCATTGAAGAGATCGATGCGAAATATAAAAATCCGCGTAATCTCTGTTCCGGCTCTGTAAGACAGCTAAACAATCAGATAACAGCCGAACGGAATGTCCGATTTTATGCATTTTCGCTGGTGCGTGCCGAGGAAAACGGTGAGGCTTATGATTTTCAAAATTCGCGCGAAAAGCAGTTTTTGTTTTTGGCACAGCAGGGATTTGATGTAGTGCCGTATCTGCGTGTGAACAGAGAAAATATTATCGTTTCGGTAGCGGATTATGAGGAACGGATAAAGACATACGGCGTGCCTTCTGACGGACTGGTGTTAATTTATGATGATATTGCATACGGACGCTCCTTGGGCAGTACCTCGAAGTTTCCGAGGGACTCAATTGCGTTTAAGTGGGCCGACGAGATACGGGAAACAACGCTAAAGGAGATTGAGTGGAGTCCAAGCCGCACGGGACTGATCAATCCAGTGGCGATTTTTGAGCCTGTGGAACTTGAGGGCACGACGGTAAGCCGCGCATCGGTTCACAATATCAGCATTTTGAAAGGATTAAAGCTCGGAATCGGAGACCGGATAACTGTTTATAAGGCAAATATGATTATTCCGCAGATTGATGAAAATTTAACAAACAGTGACAGCGTGGAGATACCGAAACACTGTCCCGTATGCGGCGGGGATACCGAGCTGCGTGCAGTCAATGAGGTGCAGTCGCTATATTGTACCAATCCCGACTGTGAAGCAAAAAAAATTAAGGCTTTTACCCATTTTGTGGGGCGTGACGCGATGAGCATCGACGGACTTTCAGAGGCAACGCTTGAAAAGTTTATTGCAAAAGGGTTTATTCATCAGTACAGCGATATTTTTCATTTGGAGAAGCACTGTGATGAGATTATAACGATGGAGGGCTTTGGCGAGAAGTCTTATAATAATCTGATAGAGAGTATCGATGCAGCGAGAGAAGTAGCGCTCCCAAATTTGATATACAGCCTTGGCATATCCAATATTGGTCTTGCAAATGCGAAAGTGATCTGTCGGTTTTATGATTATAATCCGGATGACATGCGAAAGGCGAGCGCAGAGGATTTAAGCGCAATCGACGGCATTGGAGAGGTCATCGGAAAAGCGTTTGTGGATTATTTTGCAATCGAAAAAAACAGTGCAGCGTTTGAAAATTTATTAAAAGAGATTACGATCCAAAAAGAAGAGATAGACAAGGACAATCAGACGCTTGCGGGAAAAACGTTTGTGGTGACGGGGACGCTTGCGCATTTTGGCAGCAGAAATGAATTGAAAGACCTGATTGAGAAAAAGGGCGGAAAGGTAGCGGGAAGCGTTTCTGCAAAGACTGTCTGCCTTATCAATAATGATATTACTTCAGCGTCTTCCAAAAATAAAAAGGCAAAAGAGCTGAATGTGCCGATTGTCACAGAGGAGCAGTTTATGGCTGATTATCTTGATATGCAGCTTTGACATGTCTGAAAAAGTAGATACGGAGGGAAAGTAAAATGCCGATTAAGGTGCAAAGTGAATTACCTGCGAAAGAAATTTTAGAGCACGAAAATATATTTGTTATGGACGAAACGCGCGCGATGCATCAAGATATTAGACCGCTGCAGGTGTGCGTCCTCAATTTGATGCCGATCAAGCAAGATACGGAACTGCAGCTTTTGCGGGCGCTTTCCAATACGCCGCTGCAAGTTGATGTGACGTTTCTGATGGTGACAAGCCATGTGTCGCTCAACACGTCCGCAAACCATTTAAACCGCTTTTATACGACTTTTGATGAAATCAAAACAAAACGCTTTGACGGAATGATCATCACAGGCGCGCCTGTGGAGGATATGGATTTTGAAGCGGTTGACTATTGGGACGAGATTTGCGCCATTATGGATTGGTCGCAGGAGCATGTAACATCGACACTCCATATTTGTTGGGGCGCTCAGGCGGGATTCTATCATTATTACGGCATTCAAAAGCGAAAGCTTCCGGAAAAGCTTTTCGGTATTTACTCACATAAGGTGCAGAATCGAAAAGTGCCGTTAGTGCGCGGTTTTGACGACTATTTCCTTGCCCCGCACAGCCGCCATACCGAAACGCCCGCAAGTGAAATTCATCAATGTGACGCGATTACTGTGCTTGCGGAATCGGACGAGGCGGGTGTTTTTTTGGCATATGCAGAAGAAGGAAAAAAGATATTTGTAAACGGGCATCCCGAATATGACAGATATACGCTTGACGCAGAGTATAAAAGAGATTTGGGCAAAGGACTTCCGATACATATCCCGATCAATTATTATCCTGACGACAATCCCGAAAACAAACCGGGGCTGCAGTGGCGGTCACATAGCAATAATCTCTATACGAATTGGTTGAATTATTACGTATACCAAGTAACTCCATATGATTTGTAGGAAATGATTTAGAAACGTATTGGATAGTTGATCCTGTGAAAACTCGATAACGGATAAATATGGATTAACTGGTAAAGTTCGATTGAAGTTTCCAAGTTTTGTGTGTTATAATGTCGATAGACATTATACACGCCGAATGGGCATAGAATTAACATAATTGCGAAGCAATTATGTTATAATTGACGCAGAGTGCGAAGCCAAATGATGGGAATGAGCTTGAGAATATGGCAAAGGAGAAAATGACATGGGCAATCAAATAGTATGGCAGGATCGATTTAATCTTGGCGTGGAGGTTATCGACAGAGAACATAAAAAGCTGTTTAGCATCCTGAACAAGCTGTTTGCTTACGGAAATGAAGAGGAAAAGAGCAAATGGGTATGCCAGGAGGCGATAAAGTATTTCCGGGATCATGCATTGCAGCATTTTGCGGAGGAAGAGGAATATATGGCATCAATCGGTTATGCGGGGCTTGAAACGCATAAACGGATTCATGTCAGTTTTCGCGAAAAAACGCTTCCGGCGCTTGAGAGTGAGCTTATCCGGACAAATTANTCGGTGGACTCGGTGAACCATTTCATCGGCGTTTGNGCCGGNTGGCTGATNGGTCATACGCTGCTTGAGGATCATGCGATTACGGGAAAAACGGTCAGCAAATGGACAGGACTTTTGCCGGATGAGGAACAGGCNGCAATGAAAGATATGCTTATGCAGAATCTGCAGAATATGTTCCGGNTAAATCCGCGAGTGGTNAGTGAATGCTATGGNGGAGAGAAATTCGGAAACGGTATTTATTATCGTNTGATCTATGCGACAAAGGAAGGCGAAAAGTGGGAGATCAGTNTNATTTTTGAGGANAAACTGATNGTNAGAACAATCGGAGGCNTNATGGATACACAGTCCGAAGAAGTNAGTGTNATGCTGATGAATGCCACAAGATANACGGCGCGGCAGNTGGTAGANCGCATTCGNCAGCATTTGCCGTTTGCGGATACGGATGAGATGATAGATGAACAGCTTTTGACGTACGAACAGTTTGAACAGGTATTTGAGNANCAGAATCCGCAGATNAGNCTTNTGTTTGANACGGGAGCAGGTTACTTTGCGTATTGCTTNACNGCNCCGCATCTGTTNCANGGNGATGGCGGAGTTGCNATNCACACGGACAATGCNATGTTTGAAATTCAAAAATATTTGGATCTGGGAAAGGGAAGCGAAAAGAAGAAAATTCTTCTGGTAGATGATTCGGAGTTTGTNCTGCGTGCGATGGAAGAGCTGCTTAGTGTTGATTANGAGGTTATGACGGCAAATTCGGGATTNTCTGCAATCAGNGCGATNATGTTAAACAGACCGGATTTGGTTNTGCTGGATTATGAAATGCCTGTCTGTGATGGNAGAGAGGTATTGGGAATGATNCGCGCAGAGCAGGATTTTGCCGATATCCCTGTTATTTTCCTNACCAGCAGAGTTGACAAGGAGAGCATTCAAAAGGTATTGGCATTGAAGCCTGACGGCTATTTATCAAAAACGCTGGAGCCTTCGGATGTGAAAGATCAAATTGATTTATTTNTTGAAAAGAGNGCGAATTGTTAAAATATAGGAAAATATGAATATTTTTCCGTTCTTGTCCATATAAATANTACATATCCAATAAAATCNNAAANGNATAGATCATAAGGAGTAAGATATGGCAAGAGGAGTAAAAAAATCATTACAGGAAAAGATTGCACAAAAAGAAGANCTGATTGANGCATTGACTGCNAGAGTAAAAAAAGAGCGTGNAGAATTGAACGATCTTTTGGAGATGCAGAAAATGGAGGAGCTAAACGAGTTGAGGCTNGTNGTGCAAAAGTCGGGACTTGAAATTAACGACATCATACAGATGGCGCAGACGCAGGCGGCACAGTAAGNATTGTGCCGCCTGTAAAAAAATATGGAAAAAAAGTCCAAACATAATTGCGTATANAGCCCAAAAAGGGTATAATGGATAGCAAGTATGTAAGGACTTTTTTATTTCATAAGGCGGCTCGCGAAGCATGCCGACATTTGATTCAATAAGGCGACTCGCGAAGCGTGTCGACGTTTGATTAATACTGAGAAAGGGAAGGATATTGAAATGATAAACATACGTGAATTATATCATNANTATGAGGAGTANGCAGATAAGGAGGTAACNATCGGCGGNTGGCTTCGGAGNAAACGGGATTCCAAGACATTTGGATTTTTNGTTATCAANGACGGTACCTTTTTTGAGCCGNTNCAGGTNGTTTACAGNGATAAACTGGACAATTTTGCGGGANTNTCAAAGCTGAATGTNGGNGCGGCGGTAATTACAACCGGNATTGTGACGCTNACGCCCGACGCAAAGCAGCCGTTTGAGATACAGGCGACAAAAGTAGAGATNGAGGGAGATTCCACACCNGATTATCCGCTTCAGAAAAAGCGTCANAGNTTTGAGTANCTTCGGACNATNTCGCACTTAAGACCNCGTACNAATACGTTTCAGGCNGTGTTTCGGGTACGGTCGCTCTGNGCATANGCGATTCANAAGTTCTTTCAGGAGCGGGATTTTGTNTATGTGCATACACCNATTATCACNGGAAGCGACTGNGAGGGCGCCGGAGAGATGTTTCAGGTGACAACACTGGATTTNAACAATCTCCCGATGGNGGANGGTCAGGTTGANTTTTCGAAGGACTTTTTCAATAAGNCGACNAATCTTACGGTAAGCGGTCAGTTAAANGNTGAAACGTANGCGATGGCNTTTAAGAATNTCTATACNTTCGGACCGACGTTTCGCGCGGAGAATTCCAATACNACGCGTCATGCGGCAGAGTTNTGGATGATTGAGCCGGAGATTGCGTTTGCNGATTTGAAGGACGATATGATGCTTGCGGAAAGNATGCTGAAATNTATTATTAACTATGTGNTGGAAAAGGCGCCNGAAGAGATGGCATTCTTTAATCAGTTTGTNGATAAGGGACTNATTGAGCGNNTGCAGCATGTGGCAAATTCGGAGTTTGGNCATATTACTTANACNGATGCGATTGNGGAGCTTGAAAAGCATAACGANGAGTTTGAGTATAAGGTATCGTGGGGNTGTGANCTGCAGACNGAGCATGAGCGGTATCTGACNGAACAGCTTTTCGGAAGACCTGTGTTTGTGACGGACTATCCCAAGGAAATCAANGCATTTTACATGAAATTAAATGACGACGGCAAGACGGTTGCGGCGATGGATTGNCTGGTGCCGGGNATCGGTGAGATTATCGGNGGCAGTCAGAGAGAGGACAAGCTTGATGTNCTTGANCGAAGAATGGNNGAGTGCGGTTTAAAGCCCGAGGATTATGCTTTCTATCTTGATTTGAGGCGTTACGGAAGCACNAGACATGCCGGTTTNGGACTTGGTTTNGAGCGCTGTGTAATGTACCTTACGGGNATGGGAAATATNAGGGATGTCATTCCGTTCCCGAGAACCGTNAATAACTGTGAGCTATAATTTTTTGTAGCATATATTCAAAAAACAAAGGAGGTTTCATGGTATGAACAAATTTTTGAAACGTGTTCTTGCAGGCGCNCTGTCCCTTGCGATGACNGCAGGGCTTGTGTTAGCNCCNGCGAGCACGACAGAGGCAAAGGAGGATCTTGCCGGAAAGCTTGTCGTAATCCACACNAACGACATGCACGGACGTTATGAGAAGACAGAGGANAGTCTTGGNATNTCATCCGTAACAGCNCTGAAGANNTATTACAAGAAGCAGGGCGCAAATGTATTACTGCTTGATGCAGGTGATTTCAGTCAGGGAACAAACCTTGTAAATTATTATGATGGTCTTGACNCNGTNTACTTTNTNAATGCNGCGGGATACGATGCNGTTTCTCTCGGAAATCATGAGTTTGATTTTGGATTTGATGAANTGAAAGCGATGGCAGACGCGGCNCAATTCCCGATTCTTGATGCGAATATCNTNAGNAAGGAAACNAACGANCCTTACTTTGGCGACAACGCNGTNTTTACGTTTGNCAANATGACTGTTGGCGTATTCGGACTTGACACGCCCGAGGCAAGGACAAAGGCAAGCCCGAAGAATGTGAAAGATGTCAATATTCTTGACGACGAGGAGCTTTATGCATGTGCGCAGGCACAGGTCGATGAATTGACGGCGAAAAACTGCGATTACATTATCTGTGTCGGACATCTCGGTGTAGATGAAGAGAGTGAGGGCAGACGTTCGGTAGACGTGGCTGCAAATGTAAACGGTATCGATCTTTTTGTTGACGGTCATAGTCATACGCGTATTGACGGCGGAGTTGATGTGAATGGCACAAAGATTGTAAGTACAGGCAGCTACTTAGAGAAAATCGGCGTAGTGGTATATGATGGAAAGACAACAAAGGCGAAACTTGTTGACGATTTGTATGCAATTGGCGGATGTCCCGAGATGGATCTTTTTGTAAAGAGCTTTAAGGACATTGTAGACGCTGCATATGCGGGAACATTTGCAACAACCACTAATCTCTTAAACGGAGAGAGAGAGCCGGGTGTGCGCACTATGGAAACAAACCTTGGTAATTTCTCTACAGACGCTTACAAGCACACGGCGGAAGTTTATGTGGCGGAAAATGATCTTGATATGGTAATCGATGGTGCAATTCAGAATGGCGGCGGTATCAGAGAAAGCATTCTTCCGGGTGAGATTTCTATGGATACACTCTATAAAGTATTCCCGTTTGGAAATACAATCTCTATCGTTACATTAAAGGGTTCCGAGCTGCTTGAGGCATTGGAGGCATCATGTTATGCATGTCCGGGCGCGCTTGGTGGTTTCCCGCAGGTATCGGGCATTCAGTTTACAATTGATACATCAGTGCCCTATGCACAGGGAGATCTTTATCCCGAATCGACATACTATGCACCTGCTGCACCCGGAAGTCGTGTGGCGATTGAAACGGTAGGCGGAAAGGCATTTGACCCGAATGCGACATACAATATCGCAGTCAATAACTTTATGGCAGACGGTGGTGATACATACTATGTATTTACGAAGGCTTCACAGGTAATTGACACAGGTGTTGTAGATGCAGAGGGATTGATTTCCTATGTGAACTCGTTGAACGGAATTATCGGAGATGAGTACGCAAACGCAAAAGGAAATATTACAATTAAATAACGGAAAGTTAAGAATGTTAACGTAAAAAATGAGGTTTGCCTGTTGGCGAACCTCATTTTGATTCCATTTCAAGACTAAGCTGTTTTGCTGTCGGTATCTTTCTTCTTTCCGTTTGAAGCGGAAGGTGATGCTGTATCAATCGGTCTGTTGGATTTGTTTTTTTCTGTCTTTTTATTGAGTTGAGCTGTTTGCTCCTCTGCTTTTTTCAAATTCTTTTGAGCTGTTGAGAGCATCAGCTTGATACGGTTAAGCTGGTTGACCTCCGATGCACCGGGGTCGTAGTCGATGGCTACGATGTTTGCCTCGGGATGACGGTGTCTGAGTTCCTTGATAACGCCCTTGCCGACAACATGGTTTGGCAGACAGCCAAAAGGCTGTGCGCATACGATGTTCGGTGTGTCGGTATTGATGAGCTCAAGCATCTCACCTGTGAGGAACCAACCTTCTCCTGTCTGATTTCCAATCGATACAATCTCTTCGGCGTGTTTTGCCGTTTCGTAGATATCGGCAGGCGGGATAAAGTGTGTGCTTGCCGCAAATGCATCACTCATGGGTTTTCTCAATTTTTGAATTGCCGTTATTCCAAGGCGGCTTATAGCTGCGCCTTTTTTGCTTGTGCCAAGATGCTCCGCTTTGTAGAGCTGATTGTAAAAGCAGTAGTACATGAAGTCCATAAGGTCGGGAACAACAGCTTCCGCACCCTCATGCTCCAACAGTTCCACGAGATTGTTGTTTGCGGCGGGAGAGAATTTCACAAGGATTTCGCCAACAACGCCGACACGCGGCTTTTTAATATTCAATATGGGAATTGCATCAAACTCGGCGATCATCTCGCGACACATCTTTTTGTATACATTGTATGAGAGATACTTCTGTCCGAGAAATTCGTTGCACTTTTTGATCCATTTTTGATGCACATCATTTACGGAGCCGGGGACGGCTTCGTAAGGGCGCATTCTGTATACGCAGCGCATAAAGATGTCCCCGAAGTTTACAGCGTATACGGCACGGAGCAAAAGCATCGGCGTAAGCTTAAAGCCCGGATTGCTCTCCAACTTTGAAAGATTGATTGAAATAACAGGAATATGCTCATAACCCGCCTTTGCAAGCGCACGCCGGATAAATCCGATATAGTTTGTGGCACGACAGCCACCGCCCGTCTGTGACATGACTACGGCGAGGTTATCTGTGTCGTATTGTCCCGAGAGCACTGCCTCCATAATCTGACCGACCACCAAAAGGGAAGGATAACATGCGTCGTTGTTGACATACTTTAATCCCATATCGACGCTGCCTTTGTTGTCATTGTTCAATACAACGAGATTGTAACCACACATACGGAACGTAGGTTCGAGCAAATCAAAATGGATCGGTGACATCTGCGGACAGAGAATGGTATAATTCTTTCTCATCTCCTTTGTGAAAATCACCCTGTTTAGTCTGCTTGAGTTGATTGTGCGCTTTTGCTTTCTTTGTTCACGTACACGAATCGCCGAAAGCAGAGAGCGGATACGAATTCTGGCGGCACCGAGATTGTTCACTTCGTCGATTTTTAAGCAGGTATAAATTTTTCCCGAATCCGTGAGGATGTCGTTTACTTGATCGGTGGTAACCGCATCAAGACCGCATCCGAAGGAATTAAGCTGTATCAAGTCAAGGTCATCTCTTGTTTTTACATAGCTTGCTGCGGCATAAAGTCTTGAGTGATACATCCACTGGTCGGAAACGATAAGCGGACGCTCGGGTTTCGCAAGATGCGATACCGAATCTTCGGTAAGCACGGCAATGCCGTAGGAATTAATCAGTTCAGGAATACCATGGTTGATCTCAGGATCAATATGGTACGGTCTTCCTGCAAGCACAATGCCGCGTGCATTGTTTTTCTCAAGGTAGGCGATTACTTCCTCGCCTTTTCGAAACATGTCCTGTCTTACATTGTCAAGCTCGTTCCATGCCTCATATACAGCCGTTTTCAACTCATCCTGTGAAATTTCCGGGAATTCGGGTATCAGTGACCACAGGATAAGCTCAGGTTCCCGAAATGACATAAACGGATTCTTGAATACGACTTCCCCCCGTCCGATTGCTTCTACGTTATTTTTAATATTTTCGGAGTAGGACGTAACGATAGGACAGTTGTAGTGGTTGTTCGCCTCGTCAAACTCGTTTCGCTCGTAAAATAGCGCAGGGTAGAAGATAAAGTCCACATTTTGCTTGATCAGCCACTCAATGTGACCGTGTGCGAGCTTTGCGGGGTAACATTCCGATTCGCTCGGAATGGATTCGATGCCCATCTCGTAAATCTTTCGGTTAGAAACGGGGGAGAGCACCACTTTGTATTTTAACTTTGTGAAGAAAGTAAACCAAAACGGATAGTTTTCATACATATTTAATACGCGTGGTATTCCTACGGTACCACGTACGGCTTCTGCTTCGGAAAGCGGTTCATATGAGAAAAGTCGTTTCAGTTTGTATTCAAATAAATTCGGTACATTGTTTTCTGTCTTTGCTTTTCCAAGACCGCGTTCGCAGCGGTTACCGGATATGTAGCTTCTGCCGTCGGAAAATTTGTTTACGGTAAGTCGGCAGGAGTTGGTGCAGCCTCCGCATTTTACGAGTGAGGTCGTAAATTGCAGTTCGTTGATCTGTTCAATGGAGAGCATTGTCGAGTCCACATCGGGAGCTGCCTGATAGCGTTCTCTTGCAATCAAAGCGGCGCCGAATGCGCCCATGATGCCAGCAATATCAGGTCTTATAACTTCGCATTCCGCGATTTTTTCAAAGCTTCGAAGTACTGCATCATTATAGAATGTACCGCCTTGAACGACGATATTTTTTCCAAGCTCGCTTGCATCGGATACTTTAATAACCTTAAACAAAGCATTTTTGATAACGGAATAGGCAAGTCCCGCAGAGATGTCCGAAACCTCAGCGCCTTCTTTCTGCGCCTGTTTTACTTTGGAATTCATAAACACAGTACAGCGTGTTCCCAAGTCGATTGGATGCTTTGCAAAAAGCGCGGCTTTCGCAAAGTCCTGTACGCTGTAATTAAGCGATTTCGCAAAAGTTTCAATAAAGGAACCGCAGCCGGAGGAACATGCCTCGTTGAGCTGTACGGAATCTACGGTCTGGTTCTTGATCTTGATGCACTTCATATCCTGACCGCCGATGTCAATGATACAGTCCACATCAGGGTTAAAGAATGCAGCAGCATAGTAGTGCGCGACCGTTTCCACTTCACCCTCGTCGAGCATAAATGCCGCTTTAAATAAAGCTTCACCGTAGCCTGTGGAGCATGAGCGGACAATCTGCGCATCATCGGGAAGAAGTCTGTATATTTCCTGAATAGACGCAATTGCTGTATTCAGCGGACTTGCATTGTTGCTGCTGTAGAAAGAGTACAAAAGCGTACCATCCTCTGCGACAACCGCAATTTTCGTCGTGGTGCTTCCCGCATCGATACCCAAAAAGCATTTGCCGTGATAATCTTCAAGACGCGCGTTTTTAACATGGTTGGAACCATGTCTTTTGCAAAAGCTGTCATAATCGTTTTCGCTTGCAAACAAAGGCTCCATACGCGCAACCTCAAACTCCATTTTAATGTCGGAGGAGAGCTTATCCACCATTTCCGACATTGAGAACGAAACGTCTTCCTTTGCGTTCAGCGCAGAGCCGATTGCCGCGAAAAGGTGGGAGTTTTCAGTGTCTATCACATGTTCCTCATCTAATTTCAGTGTGCGGATAAATGCTGTCTTTAATTCCGAGAGAAAGTGAAGCGGTCCTCCCAAAAAGGCAACATGTCCGCGAATCGGTTTTCCGCATGCAAGACCGCTTATGGTCTGGTTTACGACAGCCTGAAAGATTGATGCCGACAAGTCTTCTTTTGTCGCGCCCTCATTGATAAGCGGCTGGATATCGGTTTTTGCGAAAACGCCGCAGCGTGCCGCAATCGTATATAAAGAATGATAATTTTTTGCGTATTCGTTTAATCCTGATGCATCTGTCTGTATCAGCGATGCCATCTGGTCAATGAAAGAGCCTGTACCGCCCGCGCAGATACCGTTCATGCGCTGCTCTACGTTTCCGCCCTCAAAATAGATGATCTTTGCATCTTCTCCGCCAAGTTCGATTGCAACATCGGTTTTGGGCGCAAGCTCCTGAAGTGAAGTCGAAACTGCAATAACCTCCTGTACAAACGGCACGCCTAAATGGTTTGCAAGCGTGAGTCCGCCCGAACCTGTGATCATAGGGTGAAGCGCAATGTCACCGAGCTTTGCGTAAGCGTCCTGCAAAAGGGACGAAAGCGTTTCCCGTATGTTTGCATAATGTCTTTGATAATCCGAAAATAATATATGGTGTGCGGAATCTAAGATAGCGATCTTAACAGTCGTTGAACCGATATCGATTCCAAGTGTATAGAAATTTTTACTCATGAAATACCATACCTTTCTGAAAAATGAAAAACAAACAAGCGTCTGTTTTTTGACCAGTTAAACATACATTTGCTATTATACGACAGCATTTTCAAAAATTCAACATGAAAAGTATATGCAAATTTGGAAAAAATCTCCATAAATCTTATGGAAAATTTACGGTAATTATTAATATAAGGAAGAAAAAATTAAGAAAAAGTGAAGTCTAAATAAGATTGGTTTACATTTTGGTTTATGAATGCTATACTTGAAAGGAAAATGCAAAAATATCGATGGAGGCGGAGCATGAACTTTTTTAATAAACTCGAACGTAAAATCGGAAGATACGCAATACCAAATCTTTCCAAATATTTGATATTCGGCTATATATTGGGCTATGTGATTTATTTTGTCAATCCGGCTTTGATTGATTTTATGACGTTAAATCCTTATCTGATTGTTCACGGACAGATTTGGCGGCTTGTCACATGGATCATTATTCCGCCGAGTGGGTTTGACATTATATGGACGGCTGTAATGCTGTACTTTTACTATTCTGTGGGAAACGATCTGGAGCGGACGTGGGGAACGTTTTACTATAATGTTTATATTTTTATGGGCATGATTTTTACCGCGCTCGGAAGTTTTCTGGTTATGGCATTAAGCTATGCGCTGCAGCCTGAAATTATGGTAAATATTGGAGCAGCCGGGTATTTTAACATAGTATCGTATTACTTTAGCACATATTATGTAAACATGTCCATTTTCCTTGGGTTTGCGGCAACGTTCCCCGAGGTGCGTGTGCTTTTGATGTTTATTATCCCGATTAAGGTGAAATGGTTGGGAGTTGCGTATGCTGCGATGCTTGTATTGGGAATGATACAGGGCAATATTTTTGAGCGTGTTGTCATCGCGTCATCGCTTTTGAACTTTGCGGTATTCTTCCTAATGACAAGGAGCGGGATCCGACGCATGATGCCGCGTGAGGTAAAACGAAGACATGATTTCCAAAAGGAAGTCAAAAAAGCGCGTCCGATGTCTGTGGCAAAGCATAAGTGTGCAGTCTGTGGCAAAAACAGCGAGGACAATCCCGATGCAGAGTTTCGCTTCTGTTCAAAATGCAACGGAAATTATGAGTATTGTCAGGACCATCTCTTCACACATACACATGTTCGATGATGTATCGGATAACAATTTTGAAAAGAAAAGAAGGAGCAGAATAACAGAATGGATTTCAACCAACAGGCATTTGCGGCAAGTTTGGAGCAATTAAAGGAAACAGCGCGTCTTCAGGGAAATGTGCTCAAGAAAGAACAGATTCGGGAAGCGTTTGAGAAGTGGCAGTTGGACGAGAGTCAGTTTGCGCTGATTTATGAGTATTTGAATAAAAATCATATCGGAATAGATGCGCCGATAGAGGAGGAAACGCTTTCAAGCGAGGACGGAAATTTCCTCGATATGTATTTGGGTGAGCTGAAAGAACTGCCGCATGTGACGGACGGCGAAAAACGGGCAGTTACCATGTCTGCGCTTGCCGGCGACAAAGATGCGCAGGCAAAACTTGTGGAGATCTATCTTCCGAATGTAGTGGAAATATCAAGACTTTATGCGGGGCAGGGTGTTTTGGTTGAAGATTTGATCGGCGAGGGTAATGTGGCGTTGTCCATGGCGGTCACGATGCTTGCGTGCGTCGAGGAGATTGATGAAGTCGAAGGGTTTCTCGTGAAAATGATCATGGACGCGATGGAGGAGCATATCGGAAACGACTCGGACAGCAGAAAGATTGACGAAGACGTGTTAAATCAGGTAAATGAAGTAAACGATAAGGCAAAAGAGCTTTATGAGAGTCTGCTTAGAAAGGTCAGCGCAAAAGAGGTGGCGGACGAGCTTGGCGTTTCGGAGGACAAGGTGAACGAAGCACTGGAATTTTCAGCAAACCGCATTGATTATATTGAATCAGAGTAATACATGGAGGATATGAATGCAGAATGACGATTTTAAATATGTGATTCAGGACACGAGCAGTGTATATTTTGGCAGGGAATTGACCTATACTGAAATGATGAAAAGGGACGATGTGCCCTTTAAATTCAAAGCGATCATTAATGTGCATATTGCGAAAGATACGGATTTGGATCAAAAAATGGCAGAACATCTCCTTGAAATTGATACGGCATCTTTTCTGTACAGTATCTTCGAACAGCTAAAGCTTGCGGTGCGGGTGTGTTACAAAACGGAGGCAAAAAGCTTTCTCGGGAGAAAAAAGGAAAAATGGATACATAAAGCGTGTCCCATAAAACAATTTTGCGCGGAATATCGCGATTTGGTGAAGGCGCAGGAGGCGATGATTGAGGATATTTCAGTGTCAAAACTTGCGCTGATGGTAATGAATATCGGGTAATTGGAGGTATGGAAGTGAAAAAAATTGAGGATCTTACATCCTATGAAATCATAGAGAAACGGCAAATCGAGGATATCGGTTCGATGAGTTATCTTTTAAAGCATAAAAAAACGGGAGCGCGGATAGCGCTATTGAGCAATGACGATGAAAACAAAGTTTTCTATATCGGCTTTCGGACACCGCCAACGGATTCTACGGGGGTGCCGCACATTATAGAACACACGGTGCTTTGCGGCTCGAAGGAGTTTCCTCTAAAAGACCCGTTTGTGGAGCTTGTGAAAGGGTCGCTCAACACCTTTTTGAATGCGATGACTTACAGCGACAAAACCGTTTATCCTGTGGCAAGCTGTAATGATAAGGACTTTCAAAATTTGATGCATGTCTATCTTGATGCCGTATTTTATCCCAATATATATAAGGAAGAAAAAATTTTCAGACAGGAAGGCTGGCACTATGAAATGGAGGACGAGAATGCCCCCATTACGATAAACGGTGTGGTCTATAACGAGATGAAGGGCGCTTTTTCTTCACCGGACGAGATTAACGACAGGGAGGTTGTCAATTCGCTCTTTCCCGATACGGCATATGGTGTGGAGTCGGGGGGAGATCCTGATGTAATTCCGAAGCTTACCTATGAAGAGTTTTTGGAATTTCACCGCAGATACTATCATCCGTCAAACAGTTATCTCTATTTGTATGGGGATATGGATATGGCGGAGAAACTGGAATGGATCGACGAACACTATCTGAGTAAGTTTGACCGTCTTACGATTGATTCGGCAGTTGCCGCGCAAAAGCCGTTTCCGAGTCCCGTGTCCGTGGAAAAGGAATACCCGATCATGGAGGGGGAATCATTAGAGAACAATACGTATCTTTCTTATAATACAGTGGTTGGTACAAGCCTTGACAAGGAACTTTACTACGCGATGCAGATTTTGGAATACGCAATCTGTTCGGCGTCGGCGGCGCCGCTAAAGACGGCGCTCATTCATAAAAATATCGGCACGGAAATCTATACTGTATATGATAACGGCATTTATCAGCCCTATTTTTCGATTGTAGCAAAAAATGCAAACGATGCGCAAAAGGATGCGTTTGTGGAAACAATCGAGAGCGAATTAAAGCGTCTTGTGAAAGAGGGCATTGACAAAAAATCGCTGCTTGCCGGATTAAACTACTATGAATTTCGGTATCGGGAAGCGGATTTCGGCGCGTACCCGAAGGGACTGATCTACGGTCTGCAGATGTTGGAAACATGGCTTTATGATGACGCTATGCCGTTTGATTTAATAGAGGCAGTCGCGCTGTTTCAGACCTTAAAGGAAAAGATTGACACGGATTATTATGAAAAGCTGATTGAAACGTATCTGCTCAACAATCCACATAAGTCGGTTGTCGTGGTTTCTCCCAAGGAAGGGCTGACTGCCGAGAGGGAGCGTGCGCTTGCGGACAAGCTTGCGCGTTACAAAGACAGCTTAAGCGACGCGGAAATTAAAACAATTGTTTCGGATACAAAGGCGCTTCATCTGTTTCAGGAAACGGAGGATACGCCGGAGGCTTTGGAAAAGCTTCCGATGCTGACACGAGACGATATGAAAAAGAAGTCGGAGCCTTTTGTCAACGAGCTTAGAGATGCAAACGGCACAAAAACGCTTTTCCATGATGTAAAGACAAACGGGATTGCCTATATCAAACTGATTTTTGACGCATCGAATGTTCCGGCTGATCTTTTTTCGTATATTGGAGTTCTTAAAAATATTTTGGGCTATGTGGATACAGCGGCGTATTCCTATGGAGAACTCTACAATGAGATGAATATCCATACGGGGGGCATTGTAAGCGCTGTAAGCACCTATGTGAATGCGAAAAATCTGGATGAATACAAATTGACCTTTGAAGTCAAAACGAAGGCGATGTATGAGGAAATCGGCGAGGCGCTTCATATTCTGCAAGAGATTATTACCAAGTCCAGCTTGTCCGATGAGGATAGGATCCTTGAAATCTTAGAGGAACTCAAGTCAAGAATGCAGGGAAATATGACTTCCGCAGGACATTCTCTCGCGGCAGTGCGGGCGATGTCGTATTTTAGTGAAACGGCAGCGGTTTCCGAACTTGTAAGTGGAATACCGTGTTATCGGCTCCTGGAGAAACTCACGGCGGATTTTGAGAGCTGTAAAGAAGAACTTGTCGAAAAGCTTTCCGCGTTGATTAAATGTATTTTCCGACCGGAAAATCTGTTGGTGGATTTAACTGCAACACAGGAGGGCTATGAAAAACTGACGCATTTTCTGCCTGATTTAAAGAATGCGCTGTTTACGGAGGCGGTCAAAAAGGAGCTTTTCGAGCTTACGCCAAAGCTGAAAAACGAGGCGTTTTCAACGTCGGCGCAGATCCAGTATGTGTGTCGGGCGGGAAATTACAGAATGGGTACGGATTACACCTATACGGGCGCACTAAAGGTCTTAAAGGTAATTTTGGGGTATGATTATTTGTGGATCAACGTGCGTGTAAAAGGCGGCGCATACGGGTGTTCTTGTAACTTTGGCAAAACGGGTGACAGCTATATCGTATCCTACCGGGATCCGAATCTGAAAAAAACGGTTGACGTTTTTGAAAGGACGGGTGATTATTTAAGAGCGTTTACCGCCGATGAGCGCACGATGACAAAATATATTATCGGCGCGGTCGGTGAGATGGACATGCCGATGACTCCTTCGGTCAAAGGAAGCCGTTCCTCAAGCGCGTATCTGACGAATCTTTCGTATGAAGATATACAGAAGGAGCGTGATGAACTGCTTAGCTGCACACAGGAGGATATTCAAAAGCTTGCAGGGCTTGTGGATGCGATCATGAGCCAAAATGCGGTATGTGTGGTGGGAAACGGTCAGTCGATCGAGGAGAACAGGGAACTGTTTATGGAAGTGGAAAACTTATTCCATTGAAGGGAGCAGGGTTATTGTAATGAACGAAACGTATAAATCAGGCTTTGTGGCGCTGATAGGAAGACCAAATGTGGGGAAGTCCACACTGATGAACTGTCTGATCGGACAGAAAATTGCGATCACTTCAAAAAAGCCGCAGACGACGAGAAACAAAATTCAAACAGTCTATACCTCTGATGAGGGACAGATTGTGTTTGTGGACACACCGGGCATTCACAAGGCAAAAAACAAGCTTGGCGATTATATGGTCAATGTGGCGCAAAGCAGCCTCAAAGATGTCGATGTAGTGCTCTGGCTTGTGGAGCCTACAGATTATATCGGAGCGGGAGAGCAGCATATCATCGAGCAGTTAAAGCGTGTCAAATCTCCGATCATCCTTGTGGTCAACAAGATTGACACTGTGAGGCGGGAGCAGCTTTTGGGATATATCGACGCGTACAGAAAGCAGCTTGATTTTGCGGAGGTGGTACCGGTTTCCGCGCTGAAAAACGATAACACACAGGTACTCATTGAACAGATTATGAAATATCTTCCGTACGGTCCCGCGTTTTATGACGAGGATACCGTTACCGATCAGCCGACACGCCAGATTGTGGCGGAATTAATACGCGAGAAGGTGTTGCGCAGCATTGATGAGGAGATTCCGCACGGTGTGGCGGTTACAATAGAGGGCATGAAGTACGGGAAAAAACTTGTGGAAATTGATGCCACTATTATATGCGAGCGTGATTCTCACAAGGGTATTATCATCGGAAAAGGCGGACAGATGTTAAAGAAGATTGGAACGCTTGCACGCCCTGAAATTGAGGATTTGCTGGACCAGCATGTGAATTTAAAGCTCTGGGTAAAGGTAAAAAAAGACTGGCGTGACAGCGATTTTTTGATCAAAAATTTCGGATATGACGCACGGGAAAACGAGTAAGACTTGCGCATAAAAATTGCCGAGAAGTACACCCTATCTGTATAGAGAAAATTGCGACAGCAGTAGTGGGCGTTAGGGAGAATGCGTAGCATTCTCTTAATACGTCGCTGCTAAGCGACGTTATTTTTACAGAAAGGGAAGGAATAGAATGTACGAAGACGAGTGGAACAGATTTATGCGGACAGGACAAGTGAACGACTATTTGGCTTACAAAGGATATCAAGGCACAGAAAATGCCGCAGGCAGGACAGAGAAACTACAGGAGCGCGGATATGCAGGATTTCGTGATACTTACGGGGATTGTGATCAAATCGGAGCCGATGGGCGAGTATGACAGGCGCGTGGTGCTGCTTACAAAGGAGAGAGGCAAAATTTCCGCTTTTGCAAGAGGCTCCAGACGACCCGGAAATCGTCTGATGGCGCCCACAAATCCCTTTTCATTTGGAAAATTCAGGCTTTTTGAGGGGAAGACCTCGTACACGATGTCAGAGGCTGAAATTTCCAATTATTTTGAGGATTTACGGGCTGATTTCATCGGCGCCTATTACGGAATGTATTTTCTAGAGATATGCGATTATTATACAAGAGAAAACAATGATGAAACGGAAGCGCTGAAGCTGTTGTATCAATCGCTTCGCGCGCTCGCATCAAAACGCTTTGAGAACAGACTGGTAAGATGTGTGTTCGAGCTGAAGGCAATTATGTTAAACGGTGAGTTCCCCGGAATAAGAGACAGCGATCAGTTAGGGGAGAGTGCGGCGTATACCGTCACATACATAAGGAACATGCCCTCGCAAAAGCTTTTTTCGTTTGATGTTAAACCCGAAGTTTTGCAGGAACTGGAGTGTTTTTGCCGCAAAATATGTAAAGGAACTTTTGACAAAGATTTTAAAAGTCTTGAAATACTTGAAAATCTGGAGTAAGTTGTATATAATATAACGCAGGAATTCGGCATTTGGACATTCCAACCGGATGATGCGCAGGGAGGCAGTATGAAAAAAACAATGATCATGGCATGTGCTTTGGCTTTTTTGCTTTGTGCATGCGGCGACAATCAGACGAAGGATGCGGATGGTACGACGACATCAACGATCACACTGGAAAAAGACGGAAGCATTGCAAGCAAGCTGGTTGAGGATTTTGGGACAGACTATAGTGAGGACGGGCTTAAAAATCTGCTGGATACGTCGATAACGGCATATCAAAATTTGTCCGGTGCGGCACAGGTTAATTTAAAAAACTGTGAAAAAAATAACAAAGGGAAACTGGTTGTTGAGATGACTTTTAATGATTCGACCGCATATGCCGGATGGAACAACTACTTCCTTGATTACATGTATGCATCGGAGATGGGGTTGGACAGCAGCGGTATCGAAAACAATACAGAGGGCTTTTTCGCGGGAACGATTTCCGACGCATATTCGGCGGGCTACAGCTTGGAAACGACGCTAAATGCGGTATCCGACAATAGTATCAAGTCGAGTGTGACGAAGTCGGATCTGCTTGGCATGGGGAGCAATCATATTGTGATCTTGGCGCGTTATGCGGACGATGACCCTATTGATATCAAGTGTTATGACGAAATTTTGTATGTCGGGGACGGGGTGACTGTAACGGGAAAGCGCAGCGCCAATGTCAGCACGACGGAAGGATACGGAATCATTGTGTTTAAATAGAGAGGACAATGAGAGAAAGGAGCATAGTTAGGAAAATGGAAAAAACATTAGACAAAATTGTAGCATTGTCAAAAAGCAGAGGCTTTGTTTATCCGGGATCTGAGATTTACGGAGGACTTGCAAATACTTGGGACTACGGAAATTTGGGCGTGGAGCTGAAAAATAATGTAAAGCGCGCATGGTGGCAGAAATTTATTATGGAAAATCCCTACAATGTAGGCGTGGATTGCGCGATTTTGATGAATCCGCAGACATGGGTTGCTTCGGGTCACTTGGGCGGCTTTTCCGATCCGCTGATGGATTGTAAGGAATGTCACGAAAGATTCCGCGCGGACAAGCTGATTGAGGATTATGCAAGTGAGAACGGTATGACGCTTGAAAAGCCGATTGACGCGTTTTCGCAGGAAGAAATGAAGAATTTTATCGAGGAAAAGAACATTGCATGCCCGACCTGCGGCAAGCGCAATTTTACGGATATCCGTCAGTTTAATCTGATGTTTAAGACATTTCAGGGCGTGACGGAAGATGCGAAGAATACCGTTTATTTAAGACCCGAAACGGCACAGGGTATCTTTGTAAACTTTAAGAATGTGCAGAGAACGTCGAGAAAGAAAATTCCGTTTGGCATCGGGCAGATCGGTAAGTCGTTCAGAAACGAGATTACGCCCGGAAACTTTACGTTCCGTACAAGAGAGTTTGAGCAGATGGAACTGGAGTTCTTCTGTGAACCGGGTACGGATTTGGAGTGGTTCCAGTATTGGAGAGGGTTCTGCCGCGACTGGCTGTTGAGTCTTGGAATCAAGGAAGAGGAGATGCGTCTGCGCGACCATGCGCCGGAGGAGCTTTGCTTCTATTCTAAGGGTACGACGGATATCGAGTTCCTGTTCCCGTCAATCGGCTGGGGTGAGCTTTGGGGAATTGCGGACAGAACGGATTATGACCTGACGCAGCACCAGAATACATCGGGACAGGATATGTCATATTTTGATGACGAAAAGAAAGAAAAATACATACCATATGTTATAGAGCCTTCGCTTGGAGCAGACCGTGTTGTGTTAGCATTCCTTTGCGCGGCATATGATGAAGAGGAGATCGGAGAGGGCGATGTGCGTACCGTGCTTCATTTCCATCCGGCGATCGCGCCAGTGAAAATCGGTGTGCTTCCGTTGAGCAAAAAGCTCAATGAGGGTGCGGAAAAAATTTACGCACAGCTTTCGAAGAAGTACAACTGTGAGTTTGACGACAGAGGAAATATCGGTAAGAGATACCGCCGTCAGGATGAAATCGGAACGCCGTTCTGCATTACATACGATTTTGAGTCGGAGCAGGATAATGCCGTTACGGTTCGTTTCCGTGATTCGATGGAACAGGTTCGTATTCCGATTGCGGAACTGGACGCTTATTTTGCGGATAAGTTCACATTCTAAAACAAAAGAGGTTTTATTTGGGCAGGCGACACCTGCCCGTTTTTAAGGGATTATGAAAAAATGGAGGAATTATTATGAAAAGAAAAGTAGTATCATTCGTTATGGCAGCAGTAATGACTGCAGCGCTTGCAGGTTGTGGAAACAGCAGCAGCGCAGGAAATCAGGAAGCGCAGCCGCAGCAAGGAGGACAGACGCCGGCGCAGACCCAGGAACAGGCAAACGCGAATGCAAACGCGAGTGCGTTGGAAGAAACGCAACCGGCACAGACAGGAGACGGCATGGTATACAAGGTAGGAATCGTGCAGTATGTTGACGATGCGTCACTCAATCAGATTAGAAAATCAATTGAGTCAATGTTGATTATAAGCGGAGAAACAAGTGGAATTACATATGATTTTGAACATTATTCACACAATGGTCAGGCGGATGCCACTGTTTTAAACCAGATTGCGGCTGATTTGGTGGCAGATGAGGTTGATATTATTATTCCAATCGCGACACCGGCAGCAATGATTATGCAGAATGCGACAGAGGATAATCAGATACCGGTTGTATTTTCGGCGGTTTCAGACCCTGTGGGCGCGGGACTTGTGGCATCAAACGATGCACCTGGAGCGAATATCACAGGAACTTCCGACGCAATTGATACAGAGGCGATTTTTGGACTGATTATGGCAGTTAATCCGGATACGGATAAGGTTGGTCTTTTGTATGATAAGAGTCAGGCGGGTTCTTTACAGTCCATTGCGGANGCAAAGGCATATTGTGATGCAAANGGNATTNCATATGTGGAAAAGACNGGTACGACNACAGCGGAAATTCAGGCAGCNGCAGATGCGCTTGTTGCNGAGCAGGTAGANGCNGTATTTACACCGCAGGATAANACGATTATGACGGCAGANCTTGCNATTTTTGAGAAATTNANNGATGCAAANATTCCNCANTATACAGGGGCNGATTCNTTTGCNCTNAANGGNGCNTTNTGNGGATNTGGNGTNAANTANGAAAANCTTGGNACNGTTACNGCGGATATGGCANTNGATNTNCTTGTNAATGGNNNAGATCCTGCNACAATGCCNGTAAAGACNCTTNCGGANGGTATNATNACNATCAATACNGAAACGGCAGAAGCAATCGGCCTTGATTATTCCGTTCTTGAGGGNATGGGATCAGAGCTGAGAGAAACCGTTACNGCACAAGANTTNGAATAAAAAGGAAANNNAAGCATGGGCTCCATTATTACGTTATCNATTGTGCANAGCGCGCTTGAGCTTGGATTTATCTATGCGCTTGTCGCGCTGGCGCTGTTTATCTCTTTTTCTATTTTAAATATTGCAGACCTTTCTACNGACGGNTGNTTTACGCTTGGGTGNGCCGTGTGNGCGTCTGTNACNCTCGCGGGNCATCCTGTGCTTGCGCTNTTTGCGGCGATGGCGGCAGGGATTTGNTCCGGTTTCGTNACNTCNTTTTTGCAGACAAANATGGGNATNCAGTCTATNCTTGCGGGNATCATTGTAAANACGGGACTTTATACGATTAATATTGCNGTTATGGGNTTTGCGTCAAANTTGAATCTGTTTAACTGCGCTTCNGTTTTTACATGGGCGAAAGCNNCNATGCCNACAAGCTGGTATAAGCTGATTGTGGCNGCGNTTATCGTGATNGTNATNGGNGTNNTNGTGTCCGTATTCTTAAATACAAGGCTTGGANTGTCTATCCGTGCTACGGGTGACAATCCGGATATGGTGCGGGCGTCAAGNATTAACACGTCGNTGATGATCACAATCGGACTTTGTGTGGCAAANGCNTTGACNGCGCTTTCGGGAGGATTGCTNGCACANTATCANAANTCCTGNGACATTAANCTTGGCACNGGAATGGTGACGATTGCGCTTGCAAGNCTGATTATCGGTGAAACGCTGATNGGTAAGGGCGGCATGTTNAAACGAATAGCNGGNGTTATTTTAGGNAGCTGNCTGTATCGNTTTATTGTNGCGATTGCGTTGCGGTTAAATGTNCCGGCAGAATGTCTGAAATTAGTGTCATCGCTGATCGTGGCGATTGCGATNGCTTTTCCGTATTTAAAGACAAANTTCTCNTTTTACAAGGCAAGGCGTGTNTCGCGGGAGCAGAACCAGCGTTACATAAAGGAGCTGATGGAGGTGACGGGTCATGACGAGTGAAAATATGCTGATCATGAAAAATGTCAGCAAGACGTTTAATCCCGGCACCGTGAATGAAAAATGTGCGCTTGATGAGGTTTCGCTTACACTCAAAAGCGGAGATTTTGCAACGATNGTAGGAAGTAACGGCGCGGGGAAGTCGACGCTNTTTAATGCGATAACAGGCGCTTTTTTCGTCGATAAAGGGCTGATCATGCTGGACGGAGAAGACATTACATATCGCAAGGAGTATGTTCGAAGTAAGGTCATNGGGCATTTGTTCCAGGATCCGTTAAAGGGAACGGCGCCGCATATGACGATNGAGGANAATATGGCNCTTGCCTATCTGCGCGCCTCAACGTCAAANAATGCTTATTTTAGCAGAATTAAGGCAGCAGANAAAAAGAAGTTTCGGGAACATTTGGCGCTGTTGGACATGGGACTTGAGGACAGAATGAAAAATCCTGTAGGACTGTTATCGGGAGGACAACGACAGGCGTTGACGCTTCTGATGGCGACAATGGTTACGCCTAAGATATTGTTATTGGATGAGCACACGGCGGCGCTTGATCCTGCTACAGCAGAGAAAGTGTTGAACTTGACAAAACAGATTGTCGCCGAACGGCAGATTACGTGCCTTATGGTGACNCACAACATGCATCAGGCGCTGGAACTTGGCAACCGCACATTGATGATGGANGGCGGNAGAATNGTGCTTGATGTGTCGGGAGATGTNCGAAAGGACATGACAGTGGATGATNTGCTNAGCGAGTTTGCAAAGCGCGCGGGCAAAGAACTTGACAATGACCGCATTCTTGCTACAATAAAGAGCTAGAGGCGGAATATATTTATGCGCACATTCGCACAAGGAATGTTGCTGCTTTCGCAGCGTGCGAACGGCGCAGATAAATAAATAGATTTGGAGGAATCAATCGTGAAAAACTACGGAGTAAATGAGCTTAGAAGAATGTTTCTGGAATTTTTTGAGAGCAAAGAGCATTTGGCGATGAAGAGCTTTTCTTTAGTGCCCCANAATGATAACAGCTTGNTGATCATCAATTCGGGAATGGCGCCGTTAAAGCCGTATTTTACGGGGCAGGAAATACCGCCGAGAAAACGCGTGACGACATGCCAGAAATGCGTCAGAACAGGTGATATTGAAAATGTGGGAAAGACAGCAAGACATCTTACCTTTTTTGAGATGCTCGGAAATTTCTCGTTCGGAGATTATTTTAAGAGTGAGTCGCTTGCNTGGAGCTGGGAGTTTCTGACGAAGGTGGTAGGTTTGGAANCNGAGAGGCTTTATCCTTCCATTTACTGCGAGGATGAGGAAGCGTTTGACATATGGACAAAGGAAATCGGNGTNCCTGCGGAGAAGATAACGCGTTTTTATCGGGATCCCGAAACGGGCGAGTGCGACAACTTCTGGGAGCACGGCGCGGGACCGTGCGGACCTTGCTCTGAGATTTATTATGACAGGGGAATCAAGTACGGCTGTGGAAAGCCCGACTGTAAAGTTGGCTGCGACTGCGACCGTTTTATGGAGGTCTGGAACAACGTATTTACGCAGTTTGACGGTGACGGCAAGGGAAACTATACGGAGNTGGCTCAGAAAAATATCGATACGGGTATGGGCTTGGAGCGTCTTGCCGTGGTTGTNCANGATGTGGATACTGTGTTTGACATTGATACGATGAAAGCAATCCGNGACAAGGTGTGTGAGCTTTCCGGCGTTGCGTATGAAACGGACGAGAAGAAAGATGTGTCGATTCGTCTGATCACGGATCACATGCGCTCTGCTACGTTTATGATTTCGGATGGNATCATGCCGACCAANGAGGGTAGAGGNTATGTGCTGAGAAGATTGATCAGACGTGTGGCGCGTCACGGCAGNCTGCTNGGCATTGAGGGCAAGTTTGCTACAAAAATAGCGGATGTTATCATTAACTGTTCAAAGGACGGNTANCCNGAACTNGANGAGAAGAAGGANTTTATCTTCAANGTGCTTTTACAGGAGGAGGAGAAGTTTAACAAGACGATCGATCAGGGACTTACCATTCTTGCGGACATGGAGCGTGNGCTTGCCGAGAAAGGCGAAAAGACGCTTTCTGGTGCGGATGCGTTTAAGCTTTATGATACCTATGGATTCCCGCTCGACCTTACGATTGAGATTCTTGAGGAGAAGGGNATNTCNGTAGATGAGGATGGCTTTAAGACTGCGATGGACGAGCAGAGAAAGAAAGCGCATGACGCGCGTAAGGTTTCNAANTATATGGGAGCNGACGCGACGATTTATGANCAGATTGACAAAANTATAACAAGTGAATTTGAGGGNTATGATAAGCTGACACTGGAAACGCCAATCACGGCGCTNACGACAGAAGATGAAGTTGTAGATGCGCTNACAGACGGACAGACCGGTGCGGTCATTGTGGCAAAGACGCCGTTTTATGCGACAATGGGTGGTCAGGTAGGCGACAAGGGAAGCATCACGGTAGGAGATGCCGTCTTTGAAGTAAAAGATACTATTAAAGTGGTAGGAAACAGGATTGCGCATATCGGTACCGTAACGAAAGGAATGCTGAAAGTGGGCGANAATGCTGTGCTCAGCGTGGATCCNGTGAATCGCGCAAAGACGTGTAAGAATCATTCGGCGACGCATTTGATGCAGAAAGCGCTTCGTGAAGTGCTCGGAACGCATGTACAGCAGAAAGGTTCTTATCAGGANGACGAGCGCACGCGTTTTGACTTTAGCCACTTTGAGGCGATGACGGCGGAGGAACTTGCNAAGGTTGAGCAGATGGTCAATGANAAGATTGCGGAAAACATCAAAGTTCAAACCGATATCATGACGATGGACGAGGCAAAAAAGACAGGCGCTATGGCNTTGTTTGANGAGAAGTANGGAGAAACTGTGCGTATTGTGTCAATGGGCGAGTTNTCAAAGGAGTTCTGCGGCGGTACNCATGTNAAGAATACNGGAGAGATTGCNGCATTTAAGATTTTGTCGGAGAGCGGTGTGGCAGCNGGTGTGCGCCGTATCGAGGCTTTGACAGGGGAAAATGTGCTTTCCTATTATAAAAAGATAGAGGACGAGCTGGAAAAGGCTGCAAAGACAGCAAAGGCAACCCCGGCAAATCTTGTCGAGAAAATTGAGCATATGATGGCGGAGATCAAGGCGCTCCAGAGCGAAAATGAGTCGTTAAAGAGCAAGGCGGCAAAAGACGCGCTCGGCGATGTGATGGATAAGGTTACGGATGTAAAGGGCGTAAAGCTGCTTGCGGCAAGAGTAGACGGCGTGGACATGAACGGACTGCGCGACTTGGGCGACCAGTTGAAGGAAAAGCTTGGCGAGGGTGTGGTTGTTCTCGCATCGGGTGCAAACGGCAAGGTCAATCTGGTGGCAATGGCAACAGACGGCGCAATGGCAAAGGGTGCACATGCCGGCAATCTGATTAAAGGAATTGCCGCGCTTGTAGGCGGCGGCGGTGGCGGTCGTCCGAATATGGCACAGGCGGGCGGTAAGAATCCGGAAGGAATCGATCAGGCGATTGCAGAGGCGAAAGCAGTGCTCGAGGGACAGGTAAAATAAGTTTATTGCAAAAATTTTGAAAAACTATTGACGTATGCGCAATATGTGGTATAATCTTATATGTGCGATTAAGTATACCCGAACAGTCTGGCACACGATAATAGGGCTGGAGGGAGGTTAGGTGTGATAGTATGTCAAATGTTATCGTAAAAGAAAACGAGACTTTGGATAGCGCTTTGCGTAGATTTAAGAGAAGCTGTGCGAAAGCCGGAATCCAGCAGGAGATTCGTAAAAGAGAGCATTACGAAAAGCCAAGCGTAAAACGTAAGAAGAAGTCGGAAGCAGCTAGAAAGCGTAAATATAATTAATTCGTTTTATATGAAAACAAAATCCTTGGCTATGCATGTCAAGGATTTTTTGACTTATAACTTACAGGAAAGTATATTTAGGGGATATGCTTGATTTAAGAAGAAGGAGTGGAACAACATGTGGTTGAATAATTATTATCTTGCAGGATATGACTTATATCATTTAATTGCCTGTTTTTTTCTATTCAGCATTATCGGCTGGATGGTTGAGTCGATGTATATGTCGTTTTGCAACAAGAAACTGACAAACAGAGGGTTTATGACAGGTCCGTTTTGCCCCATATACGGGGTGGGCGCCACATTGGGGTACATTATTTTACACCCGCTTGCAAAACATGTGGTAGTTCTTTACATAGTAGGCGCACTGCTTGCAACAATATTTGAGTTTCTGGTGGCAAGNCTTATGCTGAAGCTGTTCGGCGAGGTATGGTGGGACTACAACGAAAAGTTCTGCAATTACAAAGGCATTGTTTGCCTTGAGAGTACATTGGCGTGGGGACTTTACGCGGTTGTGATCATTACGTTCCTTTTTGACAAGGTGATGAGCTTTGTAGACCGTTGGCCGTTTGAATGGGGAATCAAAACGATNGCGTTNATCTGCGTGATGGGNGTTTTTGATTTCGGATATCANTTTGCAATGTCGGTAAAAATGAATAGCGAAATGCGGGAAGAGATTTCGGGNCTTTATCACAAACTGGTTGGAAAAAATTAATATTTCCATAGAATAAAAAACGCAGGCTTAGGGCTTGCGTTTTTTGCATATAACGGATAAAATAAGCATAAATTTCATATAAGAAAACAAAATGGATGTTTATCGGTATGGTTGGTTGGAAACATTTCATTTGCAGATTACTTTCTTTTGTGATAATCGTTACTTTTTTATGTGGAAATACGGCATANGCGGAGGGCGCGGCGCTTGANCTGACCTCTCCGTCAGCGATTTTGATGGAGGCATCGACGGGNACGGTCCTGTTTGAAAAAAATCCCGATGAGGTGAGAAGTCCCGCCAGTATCACCAANATNATGACGCTTATTTTGACNTTTGAAGCGATTGAAAAGGGCAGNATCAAGCTTGAAGATGACGTGGTGACAAGCGCTTACGCAAAATCAATGGGCGGNTCACAGGTATTTTTGGAGGAGGGCGAGGTACAGACCGTCGATACGCTGATCAAGTGTATCGCTGTGGCAAGCGGAAANGATGCGTCTGTCGCGATTGCGGAGTATATCGCGGGCAGCGAGGCGGAATTCGTGAATCAGATGAATGAAAAAGCAATATCGCTTGGAATGACGAACACGCATTTTACGGACTGCTGCGGACTGACTTCGGATAAAGAACATCACACGACGGCAAGAGATGTGGCGATCATGTCAAGGGAGTTGATCACGCATTACCCGCAANTNTATAANTACACGACAATCTGGATGGAAGATATTACCCATGTTACAAGGCAGGGCAGTTCNAACTTTACACTGTCCAGNACGAATAAATTGTTAAAACAATATCAATGGACGACGGGATTAAAGACCGGCTCGACCAACGCGGCAAAATACTGTTTCAGCGCGACNGCAAGCAANGANGGCATTGACCTGATTGCNGTNGTAATGGGAGCGCCCGANCACAAAGTGCGTTTTGNCGAGGCAAAGAACATGCTNGAGTATGGTTTTGCCGTGACAAAGCTTTANACNGACGAAAACAGAGANCAGTTGACGCCGNTANTCNTTTTGGGCGGAAAGGCTGACGAAATACAAATAACGCCCAAAGGNGCATTTCATTATCTTGANGTGACAGGCGCGGATTTTAGCAGGATTGAAAANCACTATGAGTATCGGGAAACGCTTACTGCCCCGATTGAGAAGGGCACACAGGTCGGAAAAATTGTCTATACATTAGATCAGAAAGAAATCGGNAGCGTNGCGATCATTGCCGCGGAGACCGTGGAAAAAGCNTATTATAAGGATTATTTAAAGAGAGTGTTTATAAAGTATTTNATATAAANTAAATATNTATAAATNNANTAATTTAGGATAAAAAGGAAGGAATACANNATTGATTATTTTAGTGATATTGGTGGTTCTGTTTGCGTTTTTTCTTGCGCTCGGTCTNATTGANGGGAANCGCTTTGAGGTGGTAAAGGAAACGTTTGAACTGCAAAATCTCANGAAAGACTGTAGATTTGTGNTGATTTCCGATGTACACAATAAAGTATACGGAGANAAGAATGCTCCACTTATTAAGGCGATAAAACAGATGAATCCCGATTTTATTATTGTGGCGGGAGATCTTGTAACCGCAAATTCGAGTGAAGATATGACGCCGGGAATCGAGCTTGTAAAAACATTAAGCCGTGATTTTACGATATACTACGGACTTGGCAATCACGAGATGAAAATAAAGGAACGGCAAGATAAATTTGGAGAACAGTTTGCGCTTTTGAAAAAAAGTCTGACGGATTCCGGTATCGTCTGGCTGGAAAACGAGAGCGTGGAAATTCCCGCGTACAACATCAGAATAACGGGACTTGCGCTCGCGCTGGAATACTTTGCCCATTTCCACTTAAGAAAAATGGAGGAGAACGTCCTTGAGAATACAATCGGAAAACCNGANAAAACAAAATGNAATCTGNTGATTGCNCACAATCCNGATTATTTTAGCGAGTATGCAAAATGGGGGGCGGACTTAACGCTTTCCGGTCATGTNCACGGAGGCATCATGCGCCTTCCGTGGNTTGGCGGCGTNCTTGCNCCNTCCTATCGNCTGTTTCCCAAATATGACGGAGGCGTTTTNCNAGANAANGGCGCTCTTATGCTGCTTGGACGCGGTNTGGGCGCGCATACGATNCCNCTTCGTTTTTTCAATCCNGCGCAGTTATATGAGGTNACNCTCAAGCCGCNNNNANCGAATAACAGTTTGCCTTGAATTTTCCCCCGATTCCATGTAAAATAAAAAAGATTTGTATGGAATTGGGGGTTTTTGNATGAGNTTNTCAGTCAGACTTGAGGTTTTTGAAGGTCCGCTTGACCTGTTGCTTCACCTTATNGAGAAGAATAAGATTGATATATACGACATTCCGATNGTGGTNATNACNGAGCAGTACCTTGANTATATCAAAAAGATGCAGACNCAGAACATGAATNTCATGAGCGAGTTTCTCGTGATGGCGGCNACGCTTCTGGACATTAAGTGCAGAATGCTTCTTCCGAAAGAGGTCAATGAGGACGGCGAGGAGNAGGATCCGAGAGCCGAACTGGTGCAAAAGCTNATGGAATATAAGATGTACAAGTATATGGCGTTTGAATTGCGGGACAGGCAGGTTGATGCGGCGAANACGTGGTATAAAAAACCGATGCTGCCAAAAGAGGTGCAAGATTATAAAGCCCCGATTGATTACGAAACGCTNGTCGGCGATGTCAATCTCGCAAANCTCAACGAGATTTTTAAATCNGTGATGCGCCGTCAGGAGGACAAGATTGACCCGATCAGAAGCCGTTTCGGAAAGATTGAAAAAGATGAGATCAACCTNGAGGAGAAACAAGTCTACATAGAAGAGTTTGTAAAAAATCACAAGCGTTTCAGTTTCCGAAAGCTTTTGGAAAANCAGGGAAGCAAAATGGANATTATCGTAACNTTTATGGCTGTGCTTGAAATGATGAAACAGGGCATTATTTCCATTGAACAGGAAACGACATTTGCGGATATCATCATCACATCAAGTCTTGCCGCTTAATGTGATTTTTGAGAGGAGCGGGATTGTAANTTTGGACGAGAAAAATACGGATGTGAAAGAAACGGATATNAAAAANATNGANATAAAGAAAACNATGGCAGTCATAGAAGCGGTTCTCTTNGCAATGGGGGATTCNGTGGAGATGAGCAAGCTTGTGCATGTGCTTGANATAGACGCGGAAGTNATCCGCGAAGTGATTGCCAAAATGAACGATANTTATGAGAAGAGTGACAGNGGCATTTACATCGCGGAGCTTGAAAATGCCTTTCAGCTTTGCACNAAGCCNGCGCTGTATGAGTATCTGATCAAAGTGGCGAANGCGCCGAGAAAGTATGTAATGTCGGACACGCTCTTGGAAACGCTTTCAATCATTGCGTACAAGCAGCCNGTGACAAGACTTGAGATTGAGAAGATCAGGGGCGTAAGCTGCGACCATGCTGTGAACNGACTCTTGGAATTTAATCTGATACAGGAGCTTGGCAGACTCGACGCGCCGGGAAGACCGCTTCTTTTCGGAACNACNGAGGAGTTTCTCAGAACGTTTGGCGTAAAGTCGTTGGGCGATTTGCCGACATTGGAGCCCGAGCAGATGGAGGACTTTAAAAAACAGGCGCAGGAAGAGGCNGANNTGAAAGTAGATATTTAGTTAGTTTACATAAAACAGGAGAAACAAAACNATGCAGGAAGAGAAAAATGTCAAAAGCGACAGCAAACGAAGAATTTGTGTGCTGGGNGTGGCGGGAGGTTCCGCGTCGGGAAAGACGACCATTATNAAAAAAGTGNGGGAATACTTTGGAGATGACATTGCCGTCATAAGCCACGACAANTACTATAAGGCACATGATGATATGCCCTTTGANGAGCGGTGCAAATTAAATTACGATCACCCCGATTCGTTTGAGTCGGACAAAATGGCGCAAGATGTGAAAAAACTGGTNGCGGGAGAGCCGATTGACATGCCGACNTATGATTATTGCAATCATAACCGTTCCAAGGAAACAATACGGATAGAGCCTAAAACCGTTATCATTATGGAGGGCATCTTAATTCTTGAAAATCGTGCNNTGCGCGATTTGATGGACATTAANATTTATGTGGATACGGATGCCGACGAGCGGCTGATGCGGCGTATCAAGAGAGATATGAAGGAACGCGCAAGGAGCATCGAATCCATTCTGGAACAGTATACAAACACGGTAAAACCGATGCACGAGGAGTTTGTGGAGCCCTCAAAACGCTATGCGGATATTATCATACCNAGAGGCGGCGAAAATGCACCCGGAATTGACATGCTGATTACCTATTTGAATAAAAAGCTNGGCGCATAATACATAATTGTCTTTGATTTTCAATATATTTTTATGAAACCTTTTATAAAAGGAAGTAGAAATATGATTAAGAAATTAACGGCGCTCTTTGTTTTGGTCAGCATATTTCTATCCATGTCAGATAAAACTCCGGGATGTGTTGTGTATGCCGATAATATGAGTCTTTACGCGCAATCCGCAGTGCTTATGGACGCCGACTCGGGGCGTGTCTTATATGAAAAAAACGGGCACGAACAGATGGCAATGGCAAGCACCACCAAGATNATGACGCTGATTGTCACGCTTGAGAATGCAAATCTTGACGACACGGTGACAGTATCATCATATGCGGCATCGATGCCGGATGTGCAGTTGAATATCAGAGAGGGAGAAAATTACAGACTAAACGATTTGGTCTATTCCCTGATGNTGGAATCACATAACGATTCGGCAGTCGCGATTGCGGAGCATGTCGGGGGAAGCGTGAAAGCNTTTGCCGCGCTTATGAACAAAAAGGCNGACGAAATCGGCTGCGAAAACACTTATTACATCACACCAAACGGGCTTGACGCTACGGACGGCGACAAGTTTCATTCTACTACGGCAAGGGATTTAGCGCTTGTCATGTCGTATTGTATCAAAGAATCACCACAGAAAGAAAAATTCCTTGAAATTACAAGAACACCCTCGCATTCTTTTTCGGATCTTTCGGGAAAAAGAAGCTTTAGCTGCACAAATCACAATGCTTTTTTGGGCATGATGACAGGTGCNCTCTCGGGAAAAACAGGCTTTACCAATAAAGCGGGTTATTGCTATGTNGGGGCATTGGAGCGCGACGGAAAGACTTTTGTNGTGGCGCTTTTGGCGTGCGGCTGGCCCAATCANAAAACCTATAAATGGAGTGACACGCGCACGCTCATGGAGTTTGGCATAACGAACTATGACTATCGAAAATTTGACGAGGCGCAGATACCCGAGCGTGCGTTTGAAGATATCCTGGTAACAGGGGCAAAGAGCGAAACCATAGGCGGCGCGGAAATCGTAAAGGTGGAGCTTGTTGATGCACCGGAAAGCTCCGGCGGCGTAGACGGACTTTTGATGAGCGGTGAGGAAAAGATAACCGTCACCCTTCAGAAAGTAAAAGGNCTCAGTGCGCCNGTAAGNGTAGGGCAGACAGTAGGGCACATCAGTTATATGGTGGGAGATGAGGAGTGGAAACGGGTTGATATCGTCACGACACAGGGGAAGGAGGCAATAGACTTTCGGTGGTGTTTTAAAATGATATTTGACAAATGGAGCATCTGACAGGAAGAAAAAGGGAAAAATTGAAAATTTTTATTAAATTTCACTAGGCGGAAAGAATAATATATGTTATACTAAGCTAGTGTAGTTTTTTGCATGAAAAATTGCAAAATGAGTTTTTACAAAACTAAAAATTAAGATAAAAANGGAGGTCAAAAAATGAGTTCTACTTCAAGTCTGGCAAGCAAAAGAATTGAATCTTTGCTTGATGAAAACAGTTTCGTTGAAATCGGCGCCCTTGTGACTGCGAGAGCGACAGACTTCAATCTGAAACAGACAGATACTCCTTCGGACGGTGTTGTTACCGGCTACGGAGTCATCAACGGTAATCTTGTTTATGTGTACAGTCAGGACGCTGCTGTTTTGAACGGTTCCGTGGGCGAAATGCACGCAAAGAAGATTACGAANCTTTACGATCTGGCTATGAAGACGGGCGCGCCTGTCATTGGTCTGATCGATTCGGCAGGTTTGAGGCTTCAGGAGGCGACAGATGCACTGAATGCGTTTGGTGAGATTTATTTAAAGCAGACGCTTGCATCCGGTGTNGTTCCTCAGATTACTGCTATCTTCGGAAGTTGTGGCGGTGGTCTTGCGCTGATCCCCACACTNACGGATTTTACGTTTATGGAAGGGGAGAAGGCAAAGCTTTTTGTCAATTCTCCAAATGCGCTTGACGGAAACAATATTGCAAAATGTGATTCTTCATCGGCAGCGTTCCAGAGCAGTGAGAGCGGTATTGTCGATGTGGTTGCGGACGAAGCGACAATTTATGCAAAGATNAGGGATCTCGTAACNATGCTTCCCGCAAACAATGAAGATGAAGCATCCTATGACGAGTGCACGGACGATCTCAACAGAGTATGTGCGGATATCGCAAACTGTGTAGGGGATACATCGATTGCGCTTTCTCAGATTGCAGATAATAATGTTTTCTTTGAAATTAAGGAAAATTATGCAAAAGATATGGTAACAGGTTTTATCAAGTTAAACGGTATGACGGTAGGTTGTGTAGCAAACCGTACNGAAGTTTACGATGAGAACGGCGAAGCTGCTGAAAAATTTGACGCAGTGCTTTCACCGAAGGGATGCTACAAAGCTGCAGATTTTATCAATTTCTGTGATGCGTTTGACATTCCTGTACTTTCATTGACAAACGTGAAAGGCTATGAGGCGACAGTGAGCAGTGAGAAAGGAATTGCAACTGCAGTGGCGAAACTTACGTACGCTTTTGCCAATGCGACGGTTCCGAAAGTAAACGTGATCATTGGAAAGGCAATCGGAAGCGCTTATGTAGCAATGAACTCAAAAGCAATCGGAGCCGACATCACAATCGCCTGGCCCGATGCCGAAATCGGCTCTATGGACGCAAACCTTGCTGCAAAGATTATGTACGAAGGACAAGGTGCTGATGTGATCAAGAGCAAGGCGGAAGAATATGCGGCGCTTCAGACAAGTGCGACAGGCGCGGCAAAGAGAGGTTATGTAGACCAGATCATCGAGGCAGCTGACACGAGAAAATATGTTATCGGCGCATTCGAGATGTTATTCACAAAAAGAGAGGACCGTCCTTTCAAAAAACACGGTACGGTCTAGGAAAGGGTGAACGTTAATATGAAAAATTTCGCGAAAAAATTTTTAATGACAGTATTAATGCTTACCTGTGTATTGGCACTGACAGCATGCGGACAGGATGAGGCGNCATCGGCAAATCAGCTTGCAAAGCAAAAAGAAGCTGAGCTTCGTGCACAGAATGTGGTGGATATGATGACAGCGTTTGTGTCATCGCAGGATTATAAACCGGGGATGGTTGACGAGTATAACAATGTGGAACTTGCAGATGTGTTTAGTTCCCTGTATGAAAGATATACTAACGGAACATCTGCAATTTCATGTGAGGGTAAGGCAGTCAGAAGTGCGTTCAGTACATTTGAATCAGGTCTTGAGGATATGGCAAGCATCAAGGAAGCCGGACAGCCTGTATCGGACATTGATGATGATACCATTACTGTTACCATTCCGGTAACCGGTGAGAGTGCAAACGGTTCTGTGGAATTGATCTTCACAAACGATATTTACCTTAAGATGACATCATGCACGCTCAACATGGACCAAACCATGGGCTCTCTGATGCTTAAAGCGGCACTTAATACAGTCCTTGGTATGGGAACAGTCTTTGTCGTATTAATACTGATAAGTCTTATTATTTCATTGTTCTCCTTTATTCCGAAAATTCAGGAGAATTTCGCAAAGAAAAAGGCTCCTNCACCAACGCCTGTTCCTGCAACGCCGGCACCGGTGGCAGTGGCACCTGCAGCACCAGTAAGTGAAGAACTTGCGGACGATACGGAGCTTGTTGCGGTAATCGCAGCAGCAATCGCGGCATATGAGGGAACAAGCGCNGACGGTTTCAGAGTGAGAAGCATCAGACGTGCAAACACAGGAAATTGGAAAAGAGCATAAAAAATAAAGATTAAAAGAGTTATATATTGTAATAAATACAGGAGGATTTAGGAATGAAAAATTATACAATTACCGTAAACGGCAGCGTATATGATGTAGTGGTTGAGGAAGGCGCAGGAAGCGGCGCAGCACCGGCAGCAGCTCCCAAGGCAGCGCCTAAGGCGGCTCCCAAAGCAGCACCGGCAGCAGCTCCCAAGGCAGCAGCAGGCGCAGGAAGCATCAAGGTAGAGGCAGGTGCAGCAGGAAAGGTATTTAAGATTGAGGCAAGCGTAGGACAGGCAGTAAAGAGAGGCGATGCAGTTGTTATCGTTGAGGCGATGAAGATGGAAATTCCCGTCGTAGCGCCCGAAGACGGAACTGTAGCAAGCATTGATGTGGCAGTTGGCGACTCTGTTGAGGCAGGTGCTTTACTTGCAACTTTGAACTAAATTTGATGTTTAAGGTGGTTAAAAAATACAATAGGAGGTCAACAAAATGTCATATATAGCAGATACACTCAATAATCTGATTCATCAGACGGCGTTTTTCAATATCACCGGCGGAAACTTGATCATGATTATTGTGGCTTGTATATTTCTTTATCTTGCTATCGCAAAGCAGTATGAACCGCTGCTTTTAACACCGATAGCGTTCGGTATGCTGCTGGTTAATATTTATCCCGACATTATTGCGCCGATTGGTGGCGACGGGACACCCGGCGGTTTGCTGTATTATTTCTATTTACTTGATGAATGGGCAATTCTTCCTTCGCTTATTTTCATGGGCGTAGGCGCAATGACAGACTTTGGACCGTTGATTGCAAATCCGAAGAGCTTTTTGCTCGGGGCGGCAGCGCAGTTTGGTATTTTTGCTGCATATTTCGGAGCAATCGCGCTTGGTTTTAATGATAAGGCGGCAGCGGCAGTTTCTATTATTGGTGGCGCGGATGGTCCGACATCGATTTTCCTTGCCGGTAAGCTTGGACAGACGGGACTGCTCGGACCAATCGCGGTGGCAGCGTATTCATACATGTCACTCGTGCCGATTATCCAGCCTCCCATCATGAAGCTTCTTACAACAGAGAAGGAAAGAAAGATTAAGATGGCTCAGCTTCGACCGGTATCCAAGCTTGAGAAGATTCTTTTCCCGATCATTGTTACAATTGTTGTATGTATGATCCTTCCGACTACGGCGCCTCTCGTTGGTATGCTTATGTTAGGAAATCTGTTCAGAGAGTCTGGCGTGGTAAGACAGCTTACAGATACCGCTTCTAACGCGCTTATGTATATCGTTGTTATCTTACTTGGTACATCGGTAGGCGCGACAACAAGCGCTGAGGCTTTCTTAAACGTAGATACGATCAAGATCGTTGTCTTAGGTCTTGTAGCGTTCATGTTTGGTACGGCAGCAGGTGTGCTGTTTGGTAAGCTGATGTGTATTTTCACAAAGGGCAAGGTAAATCCTCTGATTGGTTCAGCGGGCGTTTCTGCCGTGCCTATGGCAGCACGTGTATCACAGAAGGTCGGTGCAGAGGCAGATCCTACAAACTTCCTGCTGATGCATGCGATGGGACCTAACGTTGCCGGCGTTATCGGTACTGCGGTTGCAGCTGGTACCTTTATGGCGATTTTCGGAGTATTTTAAAGCTGTGCACATATGAAACGAATATGCAGATGGGCATACTTATATGCACAGATGGATATTCGACTTCATATGCATAGAGCGCGATGAGTAAATCCAAAGGACTTACGAATGCACAGCGTAAATTTGTAAAATAAAGTATGAACACAAAATGATAGGAGGAACAGAAATGTCAGAAACAGTTAAAAAGCCTATTAAGATTACTGAAACAGTTCTGCGTGACTCGCATCAGTCCTTAATAGCGACAAGAATGCCGACCGAGTTTATGCTCCCCATTCTCGAAACAATGGACTCTGTCGGATATCATTCATTAGAGTGCTGGGGCGGCGCTACTTTTGACGCATCTCTTCGTTTCCTGAAAGAGGATCCGTGGGAAAGACTCAGAAAGATCAGAGATAAGGTTAAAAATACAAAGCTGCAGATGCTTTTCAGAGGTCAGAATATTTTAGGATATCGTCATTATGCGGATGACGTGGTAACAGAGTTCGTTGAGAAGTCAATTGCAAATGGTATTGATATCATCAGAATTTTCGATTGCTTCAATGACCTTAGAAACTTACAGTGCGCAGTAAACGCAGCGAATGCGGTTAAGAAAAGAGAAGGACGCGGTGAGGCTCAGATAGCGCTTTCTTACACACTGGGTGATGCTTATACGCTTGAGTATTGGATGAAGATGGCGAAAGATATCGAGGAAATGGGTGCAGATTCCATCTGTATCAAGGACATGGCNGGNCTTTTGGTGCCTTATAAGGCNGAGGAGCTGATCAAGGCTATGAAGTCCGCTACAAAGCTCCCGATACAGCTTCACACACACTACACGTCAGGTGTGGCATCTATGACATACTTAAAGGCAGTAGAGGCAGGCGTAGATGTAATCGACTGTGCGATTTCACCGTTTGCGCTTGGTACTTCACAGCCGGCTACTGAAGTTATGGTAGAAACCTTTAAGGGAACACCCTACGATACAGGCTATGATCAGAATGTACTTGCAAAGATTGCNGATTACTTTAGACCTTACAGAGAGGAGTGCTTAAAGAGCGGACTTCTTAATCCGAAGGTGCTCGGTGTTGATATCAAGACACTGATGTATCAGGTTCCGGGCGGTATGTTGTCGAACATGGTAAGCCAGTTAAAGGAACAGAATGCAGAGGATAAATATTACGATGTGCTTCAGGAAATCCCGAGAGTGCGTAAAGACTTGGGTGAGCCGCCTCTTGTTACACCTTCTTCACAGATCGTTGGTACACAGGCTGTATTTAACGTATTGATGGGTGAGCGTTATAAGATGGCAACAAAGGAAACCAAGGCAGTTCTTCGCGGCGAGTACGGTCAGACTGTTAAGCCGTTTGATAAAGAAGTACAGGATAAGGTACTTTCCGCAGAGGAAAAAGCATCAATTATCACATGTCGTCCTGCCGATAAGCTTCCGAACGAGTTGAAGAAGATTGAGGAAGAAATGAAAGAGTGGAAACAACAGGACGAAGATGTATTGTCTTATGCATTGTTCCCGCAGGTTGCAACTGACTTCTTCAAATATCGTCAGGCACAGCAGGAGAAAGTCGATATGACACAGGCTGATACGAAAAACGGAGCGTATCCCGTATAATTTGGGATTTTGTTAGAATTGGTTCGATGCGATGGGCGTTACGGTGGTTTACAGAATTCTCTGTGCGCCCCGCGCAGCGAACGCAACAGATGAAATGTTGTTTTGAAAATATATTTTCAGAAAGGCATGTTTAACTATGGCGAGAAAAGAGTTAATAACAAAGGATAGAATATTGAATACCGCTTTTGAACTGGCGAGAGTGGACGGTATTGAAAGCGTTACCGCAAGAAAGCTTGCGGCACAGATTGGGTGTTCTACCCAGCCGATCTTTAGAGTATATTCGAACATGAGTGAGCTTTATACAGAAATTTACGAGAGAGCGATTGATTCATTCGGTGATTATTATGAAAATTTTAAGTCCGATGTGGAAACACCGTTTATTCACCTTGGTCTTGTTTATATAAACTATGCAAAAGATGAGAAAAAACTTTTCCAACTGCTTTTTCAGTCAGAGGGCAGGGGAGAGAGAAGTCTTTATGAACTTTTAAATGGAAAGGTGGGCGCTGTGAGCAAAGAAATCAACCGCGCCGCCGCCGCGGGATGTAAAAATCCGAGCGGACTTTTTATGAAAATATGGATTTTTATTCATGGATGTGCGTGCATGGTGCTGACAGGGGACTATGATTTGACGGAGGAGGAAACGGCTGAACTTTTGAGTGATATTTATAAAAGCTGTTCATAACGGGAATTTGGAATGGAAGTAAAATATGATACGATATCAAGGATAAACGATAAATTTAACAGAATGAGCAAAAGTCACAAGAAGATTGCGACGTTCATNATAGACCATTACGAACAGGCTGCTTTTATGACGGCNGCAAAACTCGGGAAAACGGTTGGAATCAGTGAGTCTACNGTGGTGCGCTTTGCGTATGCNCTGGACTATGAAGGATATCCNGAGTTTCAGGAAGCATTGGCGGANTGGGTGAAGGATAANCTCAANTCCGTNCAGAAGATTGGNGCGAAATACGGAAAGAGNACGCAGTCGGAAATTCTGACNTCGGTGCTCAATGCAGATATCGAAAAAATNGATGACACGATAGATCATGTAGACCCGCAGGCATTTGAGGCTGCTGTCGATATTATATTAAATGCAAAGCATGTGTATATTATCGGTCTTAGGAGCTGTAAACCACTTGCGGAGTTTTTGCATTTTTACTTGAATATGGTNCGNTCNGATGTGGTGCTTTTGGATTCAACAAGTATTTCGGANACATTTGAGCAGATGCTNCGNATCGATGAAAAAGATGCNATCATCGGTATCAGCTTTCCNCGGTACTCGATGCGTACGCTCAAGGCGATGGAAATGGCAAATGACAGAAACGCGAAAGTGATNACGATTACAGATACGATCCATTCACCGATGTGTCTGTACTCGTCNTGTAATCTGATGGCAAGGAGCGATATGGTGTCGATCGTGGATTCGCTTGTGGCNCCGCTGAGTTTGATCAATGCGCTTGTNGTGGCGCTCTGNNTGAAACGACCGGACGAGGTGAAGCAGAATTTGGAAACGCTCGAGTATGCGTGGGATAATTATCAGGTATATTTGAAAGACGAGATNAATTTTATTGATGAGGATTTGNTGAATACATCGCTTCAGACACAGATGGAGCAGAGAAGAAAAAAACAGGTGTAGTTAAGGATTGGAAATGGCTGATATAGTGATTGTNGGNGGCGGNGCGGCAGGNATGATGGCAGCAGNCGCGGCAGCGCAGGCGGGCGGAAANGTTACGCTGATTGAAAANAANGAAAANCTTGGAAAAAAGCTGTTTATCACNGGNAAGGGACGNTGNAANGTGACAAACGCCTGTGAAGTGGAAGATTTATTTCGNAATGTTTTNGAGCATTCCAAGTTTTTNTANAGNGCGATTTATGGATTTGATAATCAGTCGGTTATGCGCTTTTTTGAGGAGAANGGGTGTAAGCTGAAAATNGANCGCGGNGGGCGGGTNTTTCCCGTATCGGATCACAGCTCGGATATCATAAAGGCATTGGAAAAAAAGTTAAAAGAGTGTCATGTCAGCATACGATTAAATAGTGAGATGAAAAAGATAACGGTTGAGCAGTTGGAACCGTCGGAAGAAAAAAAAGGAAAAAAACCGCAACGGACTTCGAAAATATGTTCTGTAGAGTTTTTGGATAAACAGTCGAATAAAAGACAGACAATAAGCGCAGACAGCGTTATCGTGGCAACAGGCGGAATATCATATGCGCTCACGGGTTCGACAGGCGACGGGTATCGATTTGCGAAGGATTTCGGACACACGATAACCCCGCTTTCACCGGCTCTTGTGCCGTTTGCAATCAAGGAGAGCTGGTGTTATGAACTTCAGGGACTATCGCTCAAGAATATAAAGGCAACGGTTGTGCTTGACGGCAAAGAGATTTATTCGGACTTTGGTGAGTTTCTGTTTACCCATTATGGGGTGAGCGGACCGTTGATGCTCAGTGCGGCAAGCGTGTATGCACACAAGCTGAAGGATAAAACCGATAACGAGGCAAAGCTTTATGTGGATTTAAAGCCTGCGCTGACTTATGAACAGCTTGACCGGCGCGTACTGCGTGAATTTGATGCGAACAAAAACAAGCAGTTTAAAAATGTNCTCGGNNCGTTGTTNCCCGCAAAGCTNGTTCCCATNATGCCGCAGCTTTCGGCAATTGCGGCGGACAAAGCAATCCATGAGATNACAAAACAGGAGCGGGAGNGGTTTGTATCTGTGATAAAGCGCATGGANCTTACAATCACGGGNCTNCGNGGNTNNGANGAGGCNATTNTCACAAANGGCGGTGTAGCGGTAAACGAGGTCAATCCGTCTACGATGGAATCGAAGCTTGTNAANGGGCTNTANTTTGCGGGCGANGTTTTGGACGTTGATGCNCTNACGGGNGGNTTTAANTTNCAGATNGCGTGGTCTACNGGNTATCTTGCNGGTTTGAGNGCAGCNCAATCATANGCAGTCCGATTATGGGCAGCACAATCTGAATGAAATTTATGGAANTNGAAATAATAGATAAAATGGGGGAACTAAAATGAGTTACAATATCGCAATCGATGGTCCGGCGGGAGCCGGAAAAAGNACGATCGCAAAGNTGATCGCAAAAAAGAAGGGNTTTGTNTATGTGGATACNGGCGCAATGTATCGCGCGATGGNGCTGTATTTTTTGGAGGANGGNATTTCGGCNGACGATTCGGANAAGATTGCCGCNGCCGCAGAGCATGTGGATGTCACGATAAGCTATGAAAANGGCGAGCAGATCGTCTGGTTAAANGGCAGAAATGTGAATGGACTGATNCGNACGGAAGAAGTNAGCAAANTNGCATCGAAAAGCAGTACNAANGGAGCNGTGCGCAAAAAACTTGTGGAACTGCANCAGGCGCTTGCAAAAAAAGAGAGTGTNGTGATGGANGGCAGNGATATCGGAACNTGCGTTCTTCCTGATGCNGATGTAAAAGTATATNTGACTGCNAGCAGCCGTGTACGTGCCGAAAGNCGTTATAAGGAGTTACAGGCTAAGGGNGAGGCGTGNGACCTTGACGTNATNGAAAANGACATTATAGACCGCGACTATCAGGATATGCACAGGGAGCTNTCTCCNTTAAAGCAGGCAGATGACGCAGCGCTTTTNGATTCNTCGNANATGACCATNGANCAAGTNGCGGATGCGATCATCAAAATGTGTNATTGACAGGAGGCNCNGCNGATGGAAGTGGTACTTGCGAAAACATCNGGNTTTTGTTTTGGAGTGAAACGCGCTGTCGATACNGTTTANGAGCAGATTGAGAAGATGGGCGGCGAGGGGNAAATATANACCTACGGACCGATCATACACAATGAGGAAGTCGTAAAGGACNTGGAAGAAAAGGGCGTTCNNGTCTTAAACACAANACAGGANTTGGAAGAACTTGACGGCGGGAGCGTGGTNATNCGTTCACACGGCGTTTCCANNGANATTTANGATTTAATAGAGAAAAAGGGAATCGGNTGNATAGACGCGACCTGTCCGTTTGTAAANCGCATTCACGAGATTGTGGAAAAGGAGTCGTCAAAAGGNNGGCNCATNATNATTATCGGAAACGACGGNCACCCTGAAGTTGAGGGNATAAAAGGCTGGTCAAAAACGCCTGCGGTTGTCATTGAAGACGCCGAAACAGCGCAGGATTTTCATGCGGAATCGNANGAAAAATTGTGTATTGTGTCGCAAACGACATTTAATTACAAGAAATTTCAAGATTTAGTTGAAATTTTTCAAAAAAAAGGTTATGATATAATTGTTGCGAATACTATTTGTAACGCNACNGAGGAACGTCAGAAAGAGGCGCTTGATTTAGCNGCCAANGCGGACGTTATGATTGTGGTAGGTGGTACTCACAGTTCCAATACACGCAANTTGTATGAGTTGTGTAAAAGCGAATGCGAGAGTACTTACTATATACAAACACTGGCAGACCTGAAATTAGATTTACCTAATTCTGTTGAACTGGTGGGCATCACAGCNGGGGCNTCTACCCCAAACAAAATAATTGAGGAGGTTCAAAATTATGTCAGAATTAACTTTTGAACAAATGTTAGAAGAATCTTTAAAAACTATTCATACAGGAGAGGTAATCGAAGGTACAGTCATCGATGTGAAACCGGATGAAGTAATCCTTAACATCGGCTACAAGTCTGACGGTATTCTTACACGCAACGAATANACCAATGAGCCAAACGTTGACCTTACCACGGTTATTAAACCCGGTGATAAGATGGAAGTTAAGGTTCTGAAAGTAAATGACGGAGAAGGACAGGTTCTTCTCACCTACAAAAGACTTGCTGCCGACAGAGGCAACAAGAGAATCGAGGAGGCTTTCAACAACAAGGAAGTGCTNACNGCGAAAGTTTCACAGGTATTGGATGGCGGCTTGAGCGTTGTTGTTGAGGAAGTNCGCATTTTTATTCCCGCNAGTCTTGTATCTGATGTATANGAAAANGACTTAAATAAGTATGCGGGACAGGAAATCGAGTTTGTGATNAGCGAGTATAANCCGAAGAGAAGACGTTATATCGGTGACCGCAAGCAGCTTATCGTAGCGAAGAAACTCGAGATGCAGAAAGAACTGTTTGAAAAGATTAAANCNGGCGATGTGGTTGANGGTACGGTTAAGAATGTNACAGACTTTGGNGCATTTATNGATCTCGGCGGCGTTGACGGACTGCTCCANATTTCGGAGATGTCTTGGGGACGCGTTGAGAACCCGAAAAAAGTATTTAAGGTTGGCGAAACNCTGAAGGTATTGATTAANGANATAGANGGAACAAAGGTNGCATTATCGCTCAAGTTTGACGATTCAAATCCTTGGAAGAATGCNTCTGAAAAGTATGCGGTAGGAAACGAAGTAACCGGTAAGGTTGCNAGAATGACGGATTTCGGCGCATTTGTAGAGCTTGAGCCNGGTATTGACGCNCTCCTTCATGTTTCTCAGATTGCNAGAGAGCATATCGAGAAACCGGCAGATGTATTGTCGGTAGGTCAGGAGGTTACGGCGAAAGTNGTTGACTTCAANGAAGAGGGTAAGAAAATCAGNCTTAGNATCAAGGCGTTGCTTGCTCCCGAAGTGAAAGAGGAGCCCNTTGAGGAAAAGGCAGCAGAAGATGATGCGGANGTTGTNTCGGTAGATATTGATGCAGTGATTGCAAAGCAGGAAGCGGAAGAAACTGCCGAATAATCATAGGCAGAANGNNACAANTGAATGAAATTGCTCTGGNAGCGGAANGCTCNCGGNGCAATTTATTANAGTTNATATGTGAATATTTTAACAAAATNNGNATAANAAANTTTNTATANNAANNTTTGTTTAAGAAAAAAGCAAAGGGGGAAATACTCATGNCATATGATTATGAATATTTCAAAAAAGAGGTTTTTTCACTCACTAAGATTGACTTGAATGCGTACAAGGAAAAACAGATGAANCGTCGTATTGANACACTGATCGCNAAACACAAGGTGACAGGATATGATAAGTTTGTGGCGAAACTTCGTGATGACAAGGCAGTCTTTGACGATTTTGTAAATTATCTCACGATTAACGTATCGGAATTTTACAGAAATCCCGAGCAGTGGCAGTTGATGGATAAGCAGATNATTCCGGAGCTGATCAGNAAATTCGGAACAAGACTTAAGATTTGGAGTGCNGCGTGTTCTACGGGAGATGAGCCGTATTCGCTTGTCATGGCATTCTCAAAGCATATTCCGCTTAATCAGATTACCATTACGGCGACGGATATTGATAAGCAGGTAATCGAGAAGGCAAAGCTTGGNTTGTACAACGACAANAGTATNGCGGCCGTNCCTGATGAGTTTAAGAAGAAATATTTTACCAAGGTAGGTCCGTCNTATAAGATTTCCGATGANATNAAGGCNCGNGTNCAGTTCCAGCAGCACAATCTTTTGAAAGATACATATCCCGATAAGTGTGACTTGATCGTGTGCAGAAATGTGCTGATTTACTTTACGGAGGAGGCNAAGGACGAGATTTTCAGAAAGTACAACGCTTCTTTAAAGAATGGCGGTATTCTCTTTATCGGAAGNACCGAGCAGATTATGAATTATAAGGAAATCGGNTATGAGAGGAAGAATTCGTTCTTCTATGTGAAGAATAAATANTGNAAATAAAAATAGAAAGTTCGCTTGGCGNACTTTCTATTTTTTTGTTAAAACCATCATTTCAAGGATATGGTGTGCATATAAATTAAATGATTCCCGCTGCGTTTTTAAATCGTCNGTCANCTCAAAGAAGAGNTCTTTNTCGTCATAGTTTCGCTTAAAGAATGGCGTAAAGACGGTATCCCATTGCGGAAGATAAGAAGATGCCTTNCGCGTGTAACAGTTNNNTGCNTTTGCCTGTTCTCTGTAATTTTTATCGACAAANGATGCNACNGATTTGTGAATGGCGGTATCNTCCTCGGGGAGATAGTAATAATCCTTGTAGTTTGAGTAGAAATACTTCATTTCTTCCTCATATAAGGGAACTCTGAGTTTGCCGTCCTCGCCGTGACCGGTAAAATAGCAATCGTTTATGCCGTATGAAATGTCGACGGGAAGCGGGGAGGGAAGTTTTAAATTCATGATAATCTCGGGACATTGTTTCCGGTTGATATCCCTGTAATAGTTTGCCTGCACTTTGGTA
>JAAUZZ010000016.1 GCA_014804345.1 Lachnospiraceae bacterium
AGATGAAACAAATCGGGAATGGCGAGTGCGGAAACGATTTCGAGCATTCCTTTCAAATCTTCTTCGTTGTGAAGCAACAGCAGTCGCTCACTGTCCTCATTGTGTGTCAGCACATAGTCGTGATAAATTTCAATCAGTTCTCCGCCAGTGTATTTGTCGTCGCGCTTTGTGGTGTGTAGAAAGTCTTCGAGCGTTTTTTGTTTACAGTCGGGCAGTCTCAGAAAACGTTTGTAAGGCGATATGCGTCTGTAGATATCAATTCCCTCGAAACGATTCAGATTAAGCTCCAGTTGATAGTGTTCGAGTTTGTTTTGCAGATAAGGAATATCGAAGCTGTTGCCGTTAAAATGGATTAAAAAACGATAGTCCGCCGCAAATTTGACAAACGCATCGAGCACATTTCCTTCGTCATCATAGTTGGTGGAAAACCATTGGATGGAACGCCAGTGCGCAGGACCGTCTTTCTCGCTTAAATATACGCAGCCAATCATATAGAGGACGGAACTCTTTGCGTAAAGTCCCGTGGTTTCAATATCAAGAAATAATGTCTGCGCCGGAACACAGAAATTTTCGATTTTGTAGCGTGGAGATAAAATTCCAAGACTTTTCTGTATGCATTTCATGTGATTTTTCCTTTCGTGGAAGTCCTTCTTTTGGAAAATCTGTGGTTTTCAATCTGTTCATAAAAAAGTATAGCAAAAAATTTGCGAAATATCAAAGAAAACAGGTGAAAATATAGCAAAAAAATAGTATAGTAAAGATAGTTATTTTAGTAACGTGAAAATAAGAATATATTGTGAATAAATTCACATTAAAATTTGCAGATGGAGAAAGGAGCAAGTTTATCAATATGGCAAAACTCACATTTGGCGGCGGAGTCCACCCATATGACGGAAAAGAACTGTCAAAGGACAAGCCAATGAAAACAATTACTCCAACGGGCGAAATGGTCTATCCCCTCAGCCAGCATATTGGAGCGCCTGCCGTGCCTGTCGTAAACAAGGGTGACAGAGTGCTTGCAGGGCAGAAGATTGCGGAGGCGGGAGGCTTTGTATCGGCGCCGATTTATGCTACTGTGTCAGGCACTGTGAAAGCGATTGAGCCGAGAAGGGTTGTCACGGGAGATATGATTAATTCGATCATTGTTGACAATGACAGTCTTTTCGAGGAGGTGGAATATACACCACACGATGCGCAGAAGCTTGAAAAGAAAGAAATCATAGAACTCATTAAAGAGGCAGGCGTTGTGGGAATGGGCGGCGCAGGCTTTCCGACCCATGTAAAGCTGTCTCCGAAGGAGCCCGATAAAATTGAATATGTGATTGCAAACTGCGCGGAATGTGAACCGTATCTGACATCGGATTACAGGCGAATGATAGAGGAACCTGAAAAACTTGTGGAAGGCTTAAAGATTATTCTGCGGCTGTTTGACAATGCGCAGGGAATTCTTGCAGTGGAAGATAATAAACCTGATTGTGTCAAAATTTTAACGGAGCTGACGCAAAACGAGCCGAAAATCAGTGTCATGGCGTTAAAGACAAAATACCCGCAAGGTGCGGAGCGGCAGATCATCTATGCGACGACGGGGCGTGAAATCAATTCGTCTATGCTTCCTGCGGATGCAGGCTGCGTGGTTGATAATGTCGATACGATTGTTGCGGTTTATCATGCCGTAAAAGAGGGCAGACCGCTGATGAACAGAATTGTCACCGTTACAGGTGACGCTGTGAACGATCCGAGAAATTTCTATGTCAGAATCGGCATGAATTATAAAGATTTGATTGCGGAGGCAGGCGGATTTAAGAGTACGCCCGAAAAGATTGTTTCGGGTGGTCCCATGATGGGATTTGCGCTCTTTGATCTGAATGTGCCTACCACCAAAACAGCATCAGCGCTTTTGTGTCTGACGCATGATGAGATATCGGCGCTTGAGCCGACTCCGTGCATCAACTGTGGACGATGCGTGGAGGCGTGTCCGAGTCGTCTTGTACCGACAAAGCTTGCTGTTCTTTCGCAACATTACGATGCGGAAGGGTTTGTGGCAAATGACGGAATGGAGTGCGTGGAATGCGGATGCTGCAGTTATGTATGTCCTGCAAAGCGTCACCTTACGCAGGCGATCAAATCCATGCGTAAAAATGTGCTTGCCAGTCGGAAAAAAACATGAAACTAAAGTTTCATGTCGGAAGAACGCAAAAGGCGGCGTTCTTCATCAAATGTAGAATGGAGGTTTGATATAAAGTGAACAATGACTTGGATGCAATTTTTAAGGTATCGTCGAATCCGCATGTGCGGTCGAAGGATACGACATCTCGTATCATGCTGTATGTCGTGATCGCGCTTTTGCCCGCAACCCTGTTTGGCATATTGAACTTTGGGGTTCATGCGCTTTTTCTGGTGATTGTGACTGTGTTGACAACGGTTTTAGCAGAGTACATATTTGACAGAGGTATGAAAAAGAATGTAACAATCGGTGACTTTTCTGCAGTGGTGACGGGACTTTTGCTTGCGCTGAATCTGCCCCCTAAGGCACCGCTTTGGATTGGCGTTATCGGTGGCGCATTTGCGATTATCGTGGTAAAAATGCTTTTCGGGGGATTGGGACAGAACTTTATGAATCCTGCACTTGGAGCACGCTGTTTCCTGCTTATTTCATTTACGTCCATTATGACAAACTTTGACTGTGACGCTTATACCGGTGCGACACCGCTTGCTGCAATTAAGGCAGGAGAGAGTGTGAATGTGATGGATATGGTGATCGGACGGACAGCAGGAACAATCGGCGAAACGAGCATGATTGCGATTTTAATCGGCGCGGTATTTCTTCTTGTAATGAAAGTGATTGACTTAAAAGTGCCTGCGTCATACATTGCAAGCTTTGTCGTGTTTATACTGCTCTTTAGCGGACGCGGCTTTGATGCGGAGTACATTGTATCGCAGCTTGCGGGCGGCGGTCTGATGCTCGGTGCATTCTTTATGGCAACAGATTATGTAACCCGACCGATTACGGCAAAGGGACAATATCTATATGGAATATTTTTGGGTGTTATGACGGGAATATTCCGACTGTTCGGACCTTCGGCAGAGGGCGTTTCCTATGCGATCATCTTAGGAAATCTGCTTGTTCCATTGATTGAGAATGTTACAAGACCTACGGCGTTTGGTAAGAAAAAAATCAAAAAGGAGGGTGCATAAAAATGAACGAAAAATCAGCAATGATAAAAGATGCGCTGATCCTTTTTGCGATAACGGTTGTGGCAGGATTGCTTTTGGGCGTGGTTTACGATGTGACAAAAGAACCGATTGCGCAGCAGAAAGCAAAGGCGAAGCAGGAGGCGTGTGCGAATGTGTTTGCGGAGGCAAAGACGTTTGAAACTGTGACAGATTTGGACGGAGTTGCAGTCAGCAGCAATATTGACGGCGTGGATATTGATGAAGTGATGCGTGCGCTTGACGGTGACGAGACGCTTGGTTATGTTATTACAGTTACAGACCATGAGGGGTACGGCGGTGATATTCAGTTTTCAATGGGCGTAACACTGGACGGTACGTTAAACGGCATTTCGCTGCTCAGCATTTCCGAGACGGCAGGACTTGGCATGAAGGCGGGCGATGTGCTTGTGCCGCAGTTTGCGAATAAAAATGTGGAACAGTTCACATACACAAAGTCCGGTGCGACAAACGACAGTGAGATTGATGCAATCAGCGGAGCGACAATCACCACAAACGCTGTGGTGAACGGCGTCAATGCGGGACTTACATATTTTCGTGATGTGCTGCTGGTTTCTGATCGTATAGGGTAGGAGGTGTTCCAAATGAAGGATAAAAGTATCAATGTATTTTTTAACGGACTTGTGAAGGAAAACCCGACTTTTGTGCTGATGCTTGGAATGTGTCCGACACTTGCGGTTACAACGTCTGCGATCAACGGACTTGGAATGGGGCTTACGACGACGGCAGTGCTTGTGCTCAGCAATGTCCTGATATCCATTCTGCGCCACGTGATACCAAACAGGGTAAGAATTCCCGCATTTATCGTAATTGTGGCGTCGTTTGTGACAATGGCGGAATTATTGCTTGAGGGCTTTATCCCGAGCCTTTACTCGGCGCTTGGTATTTATATTCCCTTGATCGTGGTAAACTGTATCATCTTGGGGCGCGCAGAGTCGTTTGCGTCGAAAAATTCGATGATACCGTCGTTTTTTGACGGACTTGGAATGGGACTTGGCTTTACGGTGGCGCTTACGGCAATCGGCATGGTGCGCGAGCTGCTCGGTGCAGGAGAACTGTTTGGCGTGCCTGTGATCAACAATGTGCTCGCCGTTCTTTCTTCGGCAATCGGAAGAAGCGAGCCGATTGAATATGTGCCAATTAGTATATTTGTGCTGGCGCCGGGAGCGTTTTTTGTCTTGGCGGCGCTTACAGCACTGCAAAACAGAGTAAAACGGAAAATGCAGGAAAAGGGACAGAATGCGGATAAGATACAGTCAGGGTGCAGCTTTGACTGTGCGTCCTGTGAGGATAGCGGATGCGCACATCGCTTTGTGGATGTCAACGCGCCGTCGGGTTCTGTGGCGGATGCGGCGAAGTCGGCTCAGAATGGAAAGGAGGAGTAAAAAATGCTGGATGTAGTAAAGAATTTATTGGTTTTGCTTATAAGCTCCTCTTTGGTGAGCAACGTTGTTTTGAGCCAGTTTTTGGGATTGTGTCCGTTTCTTGGCGTTTCCAAAAAGGTAAATACGGCAGTCGGAATGGGTGGAGCGGTTATTTTTGTTATAACAATCGCTTCGGGTGTGACTGCGGTAATTTATCGGTTTGTGCTTGTAACGTTTGATATTACATATTTGCAGACAATTGTATTTATCCTTGTGATTGCGGCATTGGTGCAGTTTGTGGAGATGTTTTTGAAAAAATATGTGCCCGCGCTCTATCAGGCGCTTGGCGTTTATCTGCCGCTGATCACGACAAACTGTGCAGTGCTTGGTATCGCGCTTACAAACGTACAGAAAAGCTATGGTATCGGCTTTAGCATTGCGAGCGGACTATTCACGGCGGTTGGTTTTTTGATAGCGATTGTAATTCTTGCGGGAATACGGGAAAAGATAGAATATAATGATATTCCGGAATCGTTTCAGGGTATGCCGATCGTGCTGATCACGGCGGGACTGATGGCGATTGCGTTCTGTGGCTTTTCGGGATTATTATAAGGGAGGAAGATAAGTATGAATATTTCAGCAATTTTGACTGCTTTGATTGTGGTCGGTGCGGTCGGTTTGATTTTGGGAATCTTCCTTGGTATCGCAAGCATTGTGTTTAAAGTAGAAGTTGATGAGCGAGAGGAGGCAGTGCTTGGCGCGCTTCCCGGCAATAACTGCGGAGGTTGCGGATATCCGGGCTGTTCGGGACTTGCGGCGGCAATCGCAAAGGGCGAAGCGGCAGTGAATGCCTGTCCCGTGGGCGGTGAAACCGTAGGAAATCAAATTGCCCAAATCATGGGTGTGGAAGCCGGGGAAACGGTGAAAATGACAGCCTTTGTAAAATGCGTGGGTGATTGTGAGAAAACGCAAAAGAATTATGAATATACGGGTGTCGAGGACTGCGGTATGGTAAAGTATGTGCCGGACGGCGGCGCAAAGTCATGCAACTATGGTTGCCTTGGCTTTGGAAACTGTGTCAAGGCGTGCCCGTTTGACGCAATCCATGTTGAAAACGGCATTGCGAAAGTTGACAGGGAAAAATGTAAGGCATGCGGAAAATGCGTAGCGGCATGTCCGAAGAATTTGATTGAAATTATTCCGTATGATTCGAAAGTAGCGGTTGCATGCAGCTCAAAGGACAAAGGACCTGTCACAATGAAGGCGTGCAAGACGGGCTGTATCGGCTGTAGTTTATGTGTCAAGACGTGTCCTGTAGGGGCAGTGACCGTGACGGATTTTAATGCGCATATCGACCAGTCAAAGTGTACGGGGTGCGGCGCATGTAAGGAGAAGTGTCCGAAGAAGATTATCGTGGAAATGCCGTCTGTGTAAGAACGGAAAATATTATGATATATCTTTCGAAGGGATTTCCCATTGGAATTACGGGAAATTGAAGCGATAAAAGACAAAAGAAGGCTGATTGATTATCAGGCTTCTTTTGTTTTAAACAATTTATTCTTCAAACGAACAAATAACCTCATAATTCTCCGTAACAAACACTGCTTCAACCCCTTCAAGCGAGCGGATGAACTGAAGACCTTCATCAAGCCCCAAAATATAGCAGTAAGTGCTCAGCGCATCACCCTGCAAAGAAGAGTCGCAAATGACAGTAACCCCATAAAGCCCATTCCAAACAGGCTCCCCTGTGGTCGTATCAAAAATATGGTGGTAGATTCTTCCGTCAGCGCTATCTGAAAAATACCGCTCATAACACCCGGAAGAAACGACACTTGTGTCAGTTTTTTGCACTGTGGTAATAACCTCTCCTGCATTACCGAAAGGTTTCTGTATTCCGATATTGAACGGAGAATGATCCGGCTTTTCCCTAATTAAAAGAATATTTCCGCCAAGACTGATCACGCCGCTTTCAATCCCCTGAGAGAGCATAAATTCTTTCAGCTTGTCCGCAATATATCCCTTCGCAATAAATCCCAAATCAATCGCTGCTTCGGTGTCTAAAAGCTGCACACGATAGGAATGCGCATCTGAAAGTTCTTCATCATAAGCAGTAACGTTCCCATTTTCATCAGAAATTACCACATTCTTATAATTGACGTGTTCAAGCAACGCATTCAGTCTAGACGCATCAGGAATATAATATTCATAATTCGAGTTTTCTGACATGCGTGTCATTTGTTCGGAGATACACCATTCCTCCGCTATTGGCAGCATTGTCAAATCTAAGGATCCGTTTGACTTCTCACACCATAAAAGCGCAGACTGAATCAGTGATGCGGTTTCAAAAGAAACCAAAACAGGCATACCATTACTATTGTTGATTTCCCAAATCTCAGAATCCGCACGGGTAGCGCTAAAAAGTGCCTCATATTGTTCGCATAAATCAAAACACGCGTCTAAAACATCGCTCTTATCCTTATTATATATTGTAATCGTAACAACGGTATCAAAAGCAAAACCTGTTTGAGAAACAGGCGAGGCATCAGAAACTCCTGCACATGAGCCTACACACAAGGCACTGCAGACAGCCAGTATAAGAACAGACACAAAAAAACGGACATTTTTAACAAAACGCATATGTAAGACTCCTTTTCTTATCCAATAAAAATCTGACCATTTGGTAACATTATAACAAAACTGCGGATAAAAATGCAGTATGAATAAAAAGAAGTATGCAAAAAGTATGCAAAAAGAATCCGTAAAAAGAATTGAGTTCAAAAAATGTTAATGCTATACTGATAAGCGAAAGGGTGATGAAATCGTGCGAAAAAGAACGAAAAACAAAATCCAAAAATCGATACAGATGCTATGCGTTACCGCATTATTGATAAGCACGGTATTTTCAATAGATGCGACAGCACAGGAGGCTGTACAGGATAATATTGCAAAAGAATACAACGAATACACAAAATGTTTTGACGCGATCAATACCCTCGAGGATATCAAGGCACAGGGGTATGAAATTGTGGAGAAACATGTATTTGATATTCCGTTGGTCACAAAGAGTACAGAGGTTGATGAAGACGGAGAGTTTTTGGATACAGAGGTGACAAGACCAATTGACATAAACATAATCAGCGATGAGGACGCAGTCGTGCTGCAAAGCGTTCCGACTGTGCGCTTTGTTACTGCAATTGATAAAAAATATCACAGGGCGGCAGTATTTCTTGCCGACAAGGATGGAACGATTGTATATAAGACAAATACGCTTGAGTGCAACTATACCATACGGGGACAACTTGAACAGCCGATTGTGGACATGGTGTCTGTGGCATTTGCGGACATGAATCATGACGGACTGATGGACATTATTCTGATAGCTGGTTGCGTCAATGACTCGGGTGGCTATTCGGGCCAATTGTACAAGGTTGGGGAAGTGCTTTTTCAAAAGAAAGACGCCATCTCTTTTTACAGAGATTGGCGTGTTAATGACAAGCTGAACCGATTCGGCATGAACAAGAGTGCAAAGTGCATCATATCTTTTGTGCGGGATGGTAACTCTACGGAATTTCTCTACACGGCGACGACGGAGCAGGAGCTTATGGACAACGGATTTCGCGTGATTGAGGAGCAAAGTTATTGGAGAACTTACGAAAAGCTGGGGCAGTTAAAGGTACTGCCCGGAACCTTTTCGATGGCGGACTACGATATTTTTATGATTTATATGGTCAACCGACAGGGAAATATCGTATGGAGCTTTCAGCCGATGGGAGATATGGACAATCTCTATTCGCTGAAGGGAATGAGCGGCAAAGATATGGACGGCGACGGTATGAAGGATTTGGTCGTATGGGCGCAGTACAGCAAGGAGGGCGAGCACGGCGAGCTTTTGGTGGAAAACCGCTGTTCCGTTTATTACCAGCGCACGGGCGGCTTTGATACGGACACAGACTTTGTGGAAAATTATCAATTTACGAGTGGGGAAAACATGGAGATGCTTTTAAGTGCGATACGCGCTTACTGGGGCTGGTCGGAATAGGAGAAAGGGAACCAATGATAAGGATATTAATTGTGGATGACGAAAAGACAATATGTGATTTGATTGATATTAATCTTTCTGCGGCAGGGTACCAATGCAAAGCGGTTCAGGACGGTCTTGCGGCGATTGACTTGATAGAAAGGGAACACTTCGATTTGATTTTGCTGGATATCATGCTTCCGGGAGCAGACGGATATGACATCATGGAGTACATACGACCATTGAAAATTCCCGTGATTTTTATTACGGCAAAGCATGATGTAAAGGACAGAGTGAAAGGGCTTAAACTCGGTGCGGAGGATTATCTGGTAAAACCGTTCGAGGTTGTGGAGCTTGTGGCGCGTGTAGAGGTGGTGCTGCGTAGATACAATATTGCGGAGAAAACGCTCACGGCGGGAGATATTGTTGTGGATATGGAAGCGCATAAGGTNACGAGGGGCGGAAAGCCCGTAGCGCTCACAAACAAGGAATACGGGCTTTTGGTGCTTTTTATCCAAAATAAAAATGTGGCGCTTTTTAAAGAGCGGNTNTATGAGAAGGTCTGGGGGGATGAGTACCTTTCGGANAGNAGAACNCTGGAGCTGCATGTACAGCGCCTTCGGAAAAAGCTTGGCTGGGAAAACAACCTCGTGGCAGTTTATAAGGTAGGNTATCGCTTGGAGGTAGATTGAATAAATGAAATTTTCTTATAAAATATTGCTGAGCACNGTGNTGATNATGGCAATCGCATTGGGTGNGAGCGGGTATTTTTTTGTCAATTATGTGTTTGATGCCTCCATGGAACGGGAAGTGGGACAGGCGCTTGANGAGAGNAGCATTTTGCAGTTTGCGTTTGANACGGCGGCGCTCAATATTCCGTCCAAGTATGACATGCTGCAAAANGCAACGATAGAGGAAATCGGNATCAAGCTTGAGGCGAGCGGACAGGGNGGAAGNCTTCTTCGGATNTCCGATGAGGAAGGGCGTTTTTTGTATGCAAGTGAGGACTTTGCGCAGCAGATTGATTTTNTGATGCAGATNGACAGCCAGACGCGCATTTATCAGGTTGTGCGGGACGGTGANTATTATTATATTCANACCGGTACAATGNTGGANGCATTAAACAGGGTANTNTATCTTGAAACNCTNCATGATGTGACGGGNATTTTTGAGGAGCGGCAGCGGGGATTTCACATTTANAGACANGTGACGGTTTTAATGCTTTTCATCAGCCTGATNGTGATGTGGATNATTTCGGGGTGGATCACAAAGCCGATTCGGTTTCTGACAAAGGCAACNAAAAAAATGGCGGCNGGCGATTATGCNTANCGNGCAAAACGANTTAGTCNNGACGAACTCGGACAGCTNACGNCGGACTTTAANANAATGGCAAGTGCGCTTGAGGCGAATATGGANCAGCTTGAAAATGAGGTGCGCGCNNGAGAGGATTTTATCGGTGCGTTTTCCCATGAACTGAAAACGCCGCTTACTTCCATTATCGGGTATGCNGATCTGCTNCGTTCGAGAAAGCTNGATGACGAAACGCAGTTTCTNTCGGCAAATTACATATACACGGAGGGAAAGCGTCTGGAAACAATGTCCTTTCGNCTTTTGGACATTGTNGTTATGAAGCGCGGTGAACTGGAATTACAGGATACNGATGTATCGGAGCTGTTTGAATATCTNCATGATATGTATGGTGCNGTTAAAGGCGTGACGCTTGACATTTCATATGATGCGGGACAGGTCTGCGTGGAGNTCAATCTCTTGAAATCCGTGCTTTTAAATCTGATTGACAATGCGTACAAGGCATCGGGCGAAGACGGGACGATTGAGGTGCGGGGGCAGCAGTGCGAGGANGGNTATTGGTTCAGNGTCAAGGATTACGGTGTCGGCATTCCCGAGGANGAGTGCAGCCGCATTACCGAAGCGTTTTATATGGTTGACAAATCGCGTTCGNGNAGNANAAANGGTGCGGGNCTTGGATTATCCTTGTGTACGCAGGTGCTTTCGCTTCACGGNAGCGAGCTTGTCATCGAGAGCAAGCTTGGAGAGGGNAGCTGCTTTAGCTTTCTGATTGGAAATACAGATGGAGAGAATGTTGAATGAATGTACAGNTAAGCAGAAACGGGAANNACANAAATCAGAATAAGAACAAAAAAAAGAACAAATANAGNAACAAAAAATACATCTTNGTGCTTNTGATCATCGGTACGGCGCTTGTTGTCTGCGGCGCGATCTGGGGACCGGAACAGCTCTCCAAATACAGGGANCGTTACACGCTGAACAAAATCCAGTCGGAGGCCGTGGAAGGAAACGGGGAGGGCTATCGTTACTCGCTAAATAGCAACGAAAAGCTNTATATTCTGTCAAAATGCCTTACCAACCAAGTATTGCCCGAGAGCGATGCGAGTGCGCTGACNAAAGTGCAGACGGATATGGATTATAATAATCTGACGGGNAATTATGCGTTTGTGGTNAATCATCAGGANCCNTCCGANAAGGAAATNACGGANGAGCAGGTTTATGAGCGATGCAACGAGGANCTTGCAAAGATGTANACNCTTGNNATNCTTCCGGAGGAAGTGCGGGGNGTTACGGCGGCAACACACAGNGCNACGCTCTACTCGGCGATTGATGTNCTTGAACCGCGCAACAATCTGTCGGTTTGGAAAATAAGNCTAAGAACGGGGCAGCAGAATGCCAACAAAGANGGCTGTCTTCTTGACGTGTACATNGATGCNGACACGGGGCTTNTNTACGAATTTTATGTCAGAACCGCNAACAGNACATGGACGGANATNGACTCNGACGGCATGGTAGAGAAATGGAGNGCATATCTCGGGCTTACAGGGCAGGAGAATTACGACGATACCAATCCGCTTTTGGAAACGACTTCCGATTATAAGAAGTATAAATTNGCNGGGGTAGANAACGGGAATACGNTTGTGACCGTNGGNTTTTANGAGGGNATNAANGAGTTGTTNTTNAAGATTTCGCGATGATGCAAAAATGATGTAAAAAATATGTCNTTTTGATGTGGAAAATATGATAATTTGATGAGGCTNCCTTGTATTCTTTAGGTAAGGAGTAACGTGCTAAAGAAGAAGGGAGTCTTTATTTATGTACATAGGATATGCGGAGTATCANAAAAGTGTCGGAAGGAGAATNGANAAAAGAGCGTTTNTGCGGCTTTTTGCGGTTTTAGCGGCAGTGTGTCTGTTGTGTTGCATTGCNCAGGTTGCGGGATATCAGTGGAGTAACGTTTACAGGCAGAATAATGACGTTGAAGTGGTCACATTCTATTCGNTGCCGGCGTTGGAGATNAGAACAGNNCTNACNGAAGCNGATACGGCATACCGAAAGGCTGTATCGCTTCCNGTCAGGGATGCCTCCAATCCGCTGATTGTGATTGATGCGGGACANGGNGGGGCAGACAGCGGATGTATCGGAGATAATGTNTTGGAGAAAGATGTCAATTTAAGCNTTGCCATGAATATAAAAGAGCAGCTTGTCGAGNGCGGTTATGAAGTGNTGATGACACGNGAAAAAGATGAAACNATATCGCTTGAGGAGCGTGTAAAANTGGCAAATGAAAACGGTGCGACTATTTATATCAGCATTCACCAAAATTTCAGCGATGAGAAACCNAATGANGTGAACGGGATTGAAACNTTTTACAGCGCGGAGAGNGAGATTGACAGTAAGCGNCTTGCNCAGCTTATGCAGCAGCAGCTTACGGACAGTACGGATGCGCGNGANCGCAATATTCTCGCAAANGANAATCTNTATGTNATAAGAGAAACNAATATGCCCGCATGNCTTGTGGAAACAGGNTTTCTTTCCAATAAAGAAGAGCGTGGACTGCTNGTTTCGGAAGACTATCAAAAACAGCTTGCGGCATCNATCGTATCGGGGGTGGAATTGTATTTTCACCCGAAAACAATGTATCTGACTTTTGATGACGGACCTTCGGAGGAAAACACCAACGCTGTTTTGGACGCTTTAAAGGAGCGTAACATCAAGGCGACGTTTTTTCTCGTNGGAGAAAATGTGGAAAAGCACCCCGAAATCGCAAGGCGCATTGTTGCGGAGGGACATACCGTAGGAATTCATTGNTACAGTCACGATTATGAGGCGTTGTACAAAAGCGCTGACGCTTATATAGCGGATTTTGAGAAGGCAAAGGCGGTTGTCTATCAGACTACAGGCGTGGAGGCAAAGATGTTTCGGTTTCCCGGAGGAAGCATCAATTCTTATAATAAAAAAGTATATAAGGAAATCGCAGAAAAGATGACGGAGAAAGGATATATCTATTATGACTGGAACGCAAGCCTTGAGGACGCAGTCAAAACATCAACTCCGGAAATTCTGCTTACAAACGCAAAGGAGAGCACACTCGGAAGAAAGAAGATTGTGATGCTTGCCCACGATGTTGTATACAATACAACATGCTGTATCGACGCACTGCTCGATCAGTTTCCCGAATATCAAATGCTGCCGCTGACAGAAGAAGTGGAGCCGATACAGTTTTAAAAAATTTTCCATTTGTATAAAAAAAGGATAAAATAATTGAACTTGCCTTAACAATACGCTATAATGTACGCGAGAGCAATGAGCAGTGCCAAAATATAAGATGGCAAATCGGCTGCTCGCAGA
>JAAUZZ010000017.1:0-6584 GCA_014804345.1 Lachnospiraceae bacterium
AAATGCGTTTGCGGAAACACACAGAGAACACAACGTTTCTTCCGATGGAAGTGATTTGGTATACTATGATTATGCTACATATAACTTTAATGACGGCAAAGTAACTGTCAACATTCCGAAAATATATAGCAGCAATCCGATTACGGATACTGTTAATAACAGCTATTACTTAACCTTTTATGAAAATGATGCAGATTATATCGCCGGCTGTATCAGCGTGTTGGACACATACTATACAGTTTGGACAGAGGATGAAATCAGATTTTCAGACGTGAATTTAGATGCATATTTAACTGCGTTTACGTTAAGCGGCACATATGATACCGTCAAACCGTTGCATCAAATATCTTCTAAAGAGGGAATCAGTCTGAGGAAAGAAGAAGGCAGTATTTTTGCCTACACAATAGAAAATAATACAGGAAGCAGTTGGGTTTATGAAAATTATCTGCCACATATCGAACTGTGGTATAAAGGCGTTTGGATTGAGTTAAATTCCCCGTTTAGTTATAACTTGATGAACAGCACGATAAAACCTTCGGAAATACAGCATTTTGAAATTCCGGAGGAGATTGTCAGTCAATATCCGACGCTTTTTCCGGGACGATACAGATTAGTTATATATGGTGAAGACGGGGAATTTATAGTCAGTGATGTGTTTTCGGCTCGTATTGGTTAAGGATTCTCATATTTATCTTGTGTTTGTATACAAAATGGGAGTATAATATAAACAGGAGGAAATAATATGAAAAGAGTCGCATTATTTTCGGATGGTTGGAAAAGATTGATTACATATGCATGGGTGGACGGAATGATGAAGTTTATTTCGGAGAGTGATGAAGAAATCTGCCTGTGCCAGTATAACTGTCATGGAAACTGGAGCCATGATGAAATGCATAATCACGGAGAGTACAATATCTATAAACTGCCAAATCTCTCGGAGTTTGACGGTATTATTATGGACTGTACAAATATCTCCGATAAGAATGTTTTTAATGATCTGGTCGATATGCTGCGGAAAAGCAATAAGCCGGTTGTCAGTATCGGAAACCATATAGAAGGATTTTATTATGCAGGCATCGACAATAAAAAGCCGATTGCTGACATGATGGAGCATTTGTACGAAGAACACGGATGCAGAACCTTTATCTTTGCGGGCGGTCCCAAAGATAATTATGAAAATGAACTTCGTGTCGAGTCCTATCTGGAGAGCCTTGACCGAAAGGGACTTTCAAGAGAAGATAATCCTGTGTGGTACGGTGACTATGATTTTTCTACGGGAATCCAATATTTTGAGCAGTACCTTGCAGGATTTGAGGGGAAAACGGTAGAATTTCCCGATGTGTTTGTATGTGCGAATGATAATATTGCGGCGGGATTTTGCTATAAAGCGCAGGAGTGCGGGTATCGCATACCGGAAGATTTCAAGATAACAGGTTTTGACAATCTTGACAAGGCAGTTTATTTCGAACCGCAGATTACAACGGTGAGTCATATGCGCGAGAATATCGGAAATAAGACAATGGAGATTTTGGCGGATGTCTGGGCGGGCAAAGACGTGCCGACCAACCATTTTATGCCGTCAAAATGTGTGTTCTCAGAGAGTTGCGGCTGTCCGAACAGCGGACTGCTTGATTACAGAAAATATGCGAGAAATCAAGTGATTTACGAAGTGGACAGACTCAAAAGAGAGGAACTGCTCACGAAGCTTGAGAGCGATATTACAACATGTGAGGATTATGACGCGGTTTCCAGAGAAATAACCAATTATTTCATGAGTCTGGATTGCAGCGGCTTTGTGATTGTGCTTGACAAAAGATTATACGAAGGAGCAGACCAAAGCGTATTTCCCACAGACGGTTACGATTGGGATAATCTGGTTGTTGTGCATGGGGCAGAGGGAAAACAGAAATTGGGTTTCAAAAATCTGTCTGAGTTGTTCGCTTCTTTTGAAAAACGCGGAGGGGGCAATGCCTATATGTTTTCGCCGATTCATTTCAGGGATAAATGCGTTGGCTTCAGTATCTTAAAAAACGGCAGATTTTTGTACGATAATCCGTATTTTTATGACATACACGGCACGATTACCAAGACCTTTGAAAACCTGTATAAAAAGCGCCAGCTTGAAATCGCGAATCAAAAGATGCGTGAGATTTACAACAGGGATCAGCTTACAGGACTCTACAACCGCATCGCCTATTCGGAAATGATAGAGCCCGAGTATGGCAAACATTGCAGAAACGGCAGAAAATGCGTGATTAATTTTATTGATGCCGATAATTTTAAGCAGATTAATGATACATACGGGCATGAAAAAGGCGATATGATCCTGAAAAAAATCGCGAATGTTCTTGTCGATAAATGTACAGAAGAAGGATATGTTTACCGGTACGGCGGAGACGAGTTTATTGCTTTTTTCCCAATTGATGCGGAAAACGATGCCGAGAACTTTAAAACTGCTGTTTTGGAAGAACTTGAAAAAAATGACATACGTGTCAGTATCGGCGTAACGATCACAGATCCGACATCCGATAAATCGTTTGAAGATTACATGCGATTGGCGGATCAGGAAATGTATCGTGTTAAGCAAGCAAGGAAAAAGGCGAAAAACGGAAATTGAAAAGCTGAATAAATACCTCATAAATGCAGAAAATAAAACAGTAACTTGAGTATGGAACAGAAAATGAGGTATGTATTATGGATTTTACAGACGGAATGCAGCAAGCGAGTCTGCCGCTCGGGTTATCTATGGGACTTTCGGCAGACGATAAGACGGTGGAGAACTACGAAAAACTCACCGAATATGAAAAAGAACAGTTGATTGCGCAGAGTAAATCCGTAAAAGACAAGGATGAAATGCAGCAGTTCATACAAAGGATGAATGACGGAGAAAGTATGATGTAAATCGCAAAACAGCAATGTACCATAAATGTATGTTGCTGTTTTTTTGTGTTTATCCACAAATTTTTTTGAAATTTCCAAAAATAATTTCAATATATTCTTTCAAAATACGAAGACTTAGTGTATTATAGTAGGGTAAATACATTATGGAAACGCAGATGAGGGGTTATTGAAGAGGGAATCAATGGATTGTAAGGAAACACAGCGGTGTATTCATTTGTTTTTGAAAGATGAGTTGGAGGGTACGGCACAGGAGGCGGAATTTGTTGATCATGTGCGTTCCTGTAGCGAATGTATGGAAGAACTGACGATAGAATATCTTTTATCCGAGGGAATCAACAGGCTTGAGAATGCGGATGAGATTGATGTGCAAAAGGAACTGGAAGAAATGCTGAACCGTGCGATGCTTCATGTCAGACGCAGGAAACAGTTGAAAGCCGGTCTTTTTTTGCTAGCGTCAATGCTGATCTGCATAATCCTTTTGGGAGGTACAGGATGAGTAAAATTGTATTAATAGATGGGCACAGTATCCTAAACAGGGCTTTTTACGGGGTGCCGATGCTTACCAATTCGGCGGGGCTTCATACCAATGCAGTATACGGTTTTTTGAATATCTTGTTTAAAATTTTGGACGAGGAAAAGCCCGATTATCTGGCAGTCGCTTTTGACGTGAAAGCGCCGACGTTTCGGCATGAGATGTATCAGGAATATAAAGGGACGAGAAAACCGATGCCCGAGGAATTGCATGAACAGGTGCCCGTGATGAAGGAAACGCTTGCCGCAATGGGTGTGGAAATCGTGGAAAAAGCGGGCTACGAGGCAGATGATATCCTTGGAACGATTGCAAAGCGTTCCGAAAAGGCGGGCATGGAGGTTTCGTTGGTTTCGGGCGACAGAGATTTGTTACAGATTGCGACAGAGCATATCAAGATACGAATCCCCAAGACAAAAGGCGGAAAAACGGAGATTGAAGACTACTATGCGGAAGATGTGAAACAGACGTATCAGGTTACACCCGTTCAGTTCATAGAGTTAAAGGCGCTGATGGGGGATACTGCGGACAATATTCCCGGTGTGCCGAAAGTTGGCGAGAAGACGGCAACGGAGCTAATGGTAACATACGGTTCGATAGATAACATCTACGAGAATCTTGATGAAATATCGAAAAAGAGCATCAGAGAAAGCCTTGCGAATAACAGAGAACTTGCCGATTTGAGCAAAAAACTTGCCACGATCGATACGGACGCAGACATTGATTTTTCGTATGATAAGGCAAAACTTGGAGAGCTGTTTACGCCACAGGCGTATGATATTTTCAAAAAACTGTCCTTTAAGAATATGCTTTCCCGTTTCGAAAAAAAAGGTGGGGGAGAAGTTGGGACAAATCTTGACAAAGAGCTTCAAGTGATTGAGATCAAATCAAAGCAGGAACTTGATAAAGTCGTTGAAAACGCAATCAAAAACGGTGATGTGTCGGTTCGCTTTTTGAGCATTGAGGAACGCGACGAGGGCGATTTGGGAGAAGGCGCGACCGGTCAGATGTTTTTGCAGCTTGAGAGCAGCAATGAGCGGTTTGGCGGTGTTATATACTGTAAAGCGGACGGTGAGAAGGTCTATTTTGTAGAGAATGCCGACGGCATCACAAAAGAGGATATCCGAACAAGCTTTGACAAGTTTATTACCGCGAAAGAGATGATGCTTTATTGCTTTGACATTAAGAATGATTATAAATGTTTTCGCAGCATACAAGGTTCTTCGTATGCGTTTACAAAGAATATCTTCGACTGTAAGATTGCGGCATATTTAATTAATCCGTTGAAAAACAATTATGAGATTGCGGATATTGCAGGTGAATATTTGAACAGTTCGCTGCAGAGTTGGTCGGAAGTATTTGGAAAATCAGATATGGCGAATGCATATGCATCGGACAAAACAAAGTGTATTCATCATCTTGCAAAAGAGGCATATGTGCTTGGCCATGCGGGGGAGATCCTTGCAGAAGCGCTTGCCCAAAACGGAATGGATAAGCTCTTTCGAGAAATTGAGATGCCGCTGACATATGTGCTTTTCGATATGGAAAAAGAAGGTATCCTTGTAAAGCCCGAGGAACTGAAAGCTTACGGTGAGGCGCTTACGGGAAGGATCAGCGAGCTTGAGAAAAAAGTGCATGATGCGGCGGAAGAGAATTTTAACATCAATTCCCCGAAACAGCTTGGCGAGGTTTTATTTGAAAAGTTAAAACTGCCCGGAGGGAAAAAGACAAAAACCGGATATTCGACGGCGGCGGATGTGCTTGAAAAACTTGCGCCGGAATATCCAATCGTAAATGATATCCTCGAGTACAGAGGGCTTACAAAGCTAAAGTCCACATACGCTGACGGACTTGCTGCTTTTATTGATAAGGACAACAAAATACACACAAACTTTAATCAGACAATCACTGCGACGGGAAGGCTTAGTTCGACAGAGCCGAATTTGCAGAATATTCCGATGCGTATGGAGCTTGGACGGCGTATCCGAAAGGTCTTTGTCCCTCAAACGGGCTGTATTTTTATGGATGCCGATTATTCGCAGATCGAGCTTCGTGTGCTTGCCCATATGTCGGGTGATGCGCAGTTNATTGAAGCATATCAGATGGANGAGGATATNCATCGCATTACGGCATCGAAAGTGTTTCANACGCCGTTTGAGNAGGTCACGGATTTACAGCGAAGGAATGCGAAGGCAGTCAATTTNGGGATTGTNTACGGAATCAGTTCGTTTGGACTAAGTCAGGACTTGAGCATTTCNCCCAAGGANGCAAAAGTTTATATNGATGAGTATTTTAAGACNTATCCGGGNATTAAAGGTTTTCTNGATAANCTTGTAGCNGATGCNAAGNANAANGGATACTGCGAAACCATGTTTGGCAGAAGAAGACCNGTTCCNGAGNTGAAATCNTCAAACTTTATGCAGCGTTCNTTTGGCGAGCGTGTCGCAATGAATTCTCCGATACAGGGAACGGCGGCGGACATTATNAAGATTGCGATGATTCATGTGTATGATGCGCTNAANGAAAANNNNTTAAAGTCAAANCTGATCTTGCAGATNCATGATGAGCTTTTNATCGAAACAAGACAGGANGAAGTGGAAACAGTGCGGGAGCTTTTGACGAACGAGATGCAGAATGCGTGNAAGCTTGCGGTAAAACTTGAAACGGATCTCCATACGGGCACTGACTGGTATGAGGCNAAATAGATGTGNGANNATGAAAATNATAGGAATAACAGGCGGCGTGGGAGCGGGAAAANCGNANGTGCTTTCCTANATCGGNGAGCATTATCNGTGTAGGATNATAAGGGCNGANGAAGNGGCNCATNTTCTGTACGAAAAAGNNCAGNNATGNTATAATGCGNTTGTGGAGCTTTTGGGAGAGCGGATTTTGTGTGANGACGGCGCGATAGATAAAGCGAANATGGCGGAACTTATTTTTGGAGANGAANCGCTTTTAGCGGGTGTGAATGCNATTGTCCANCCGGCGGTAAAAAACTATATCATAGAGCAGATTGCTTATGAGCGTGCAAGGAATGAAGCAGATTACTTTTTNATCGAGGCTGCGCTTTTGATNGAGGATCATTACGACGAAATTGTGGACGAGCTTTGGTATATTCATTCCGACNAAGNGGTAAGGANAGAACGNCTTTATC
>JAAUZZ010000017.1:6589-35813 GCA_014804345.1 Lachnospiraceae bacterium
CGCGGNTATAGTGAAAANAAAGNGGCGGACATTATGGAAGGACAGCTNAGCGAAGANGCGTTTCGANNNCACTGTCAGAGANTNATNNTAAACAACGGCNATTTAGAGGAAACCTATCAACAAATTNATGCGATAATGGGGGATTTAAGGCATGGATAAAATAAGTGTTAATGAAGAACAAATTGTTTTCGGACTGGATATCGGTACGCGGAAAGTNGTAGGAACAGTGGGNTACAGAGAGGGAGAGCAGTTTGTTGTCATCGCACAGGAAATNAGNGAACATCAGACACGNGCTATGCTGGACGGTCAGATACATGATATNAACAGAGTTGCGGCTACCGTAGCGGACATCAGACANTCGCTTCAGGACACAACGGGATTGAAGCTTGAAAAGGTGTGTATTGCCGCNGCAGGNCGCGTTTTGAAAACAATGAATGTGCATGTCGATATGGAGCTTGACCGNGANAGAAATGTTACGCGGGANGATATGAGTACNTTGATTTCNATGGGNGTTGACAATGCGCTTGNGGANTTTCAAGANAAAAACGATACGGANATGCATTTTTACTGCGTAGGACATTCNGTTGTGAAATATTATATTAACGGGCTTTGGATGAGTGAACCCGAGCACCATAAGGCGAAGACGCTNGGCGCCGATTTGATTGCNACGTTTCTGCCCGATGACGTGGTGGACGGACTTCACAGCGCTGTGGAGCTTGCCGGNTTAAANGTGGAAAGTCTTACCCTTGAGCCGATTGCGGCAATNAGGGTNGCGATTCCNGAAAAATTCAGACTGTTGAATATNGCGATGGTTGANGTGGGCGCNGGAACNTCGGATATTTCCATTACGGATGACGGAAGNATTATTGCGTTTGGCATGNTGCCGTGTGCGGGCGATTCCTTTACNGAGTTGATNGCAAAGACTTGTCTGATTGATTTTACNTCTGCCGAAAAGATAAAGCTTGCCGNATCNGAGCAGACAGAGATTATCTATGAAGACATCATGGGCATGGAGCAGATTATTACGGCTGAGGAAGTTCTTGCGATGTGCCAGCCNGAGATAGAGCACATGGCAAAGCTTACTGCCAANACAATNCAGGAATTNAATGGCGGAAACGCGCCGAGCGCCGTGTTTATNGTCGGCGGCGGNGGAAAGATTAAGGGCTTTGANGAGCGGCTCGCACAGGAACTCGGTCTTGATCTTTCGCGTGTGGCGATACGCGGTGAGGAGATTATGAGCAATATCAAGTTTCCGGAGGGCGCGTTAAAGGATTCGACGATCATTACACCGATTGGCATATGCCTTACACAGTATGAGAGGAATAATAACTTTATCCACATAACGTTTAACGGAAAAAAGATAAAACTTTACGACAACAATAAGCTGACGGTCATGGACGCGGCAGTACAGGCGGATTTCCCGCGGGAGGGACTTTTCCCTAGACGCGGTGAGCGGCTGCACTATACAGTAAACGGAAAAAATCGTGTCACCAAGGGCGATTACGGTGAAAGCGCACATGTATATTTAAACGGAGAGAGCGTGGATTTAAGTCACAGCATACGGTCAAACGATATTATCAGCGTGGAAGCGTCAACCATTGGGCAGGATGCGCATGAAAAAATTGCGGAACTCGTTGACTGTAACGGTAAAATTACAGTTACTGTGAACGGTGAGGAGATGTATCTGCCAAAGCCNGTNCGGGTAAANGGAAAAGTTGTTACCGGAGAATATATGATACAGAACGGGGATCAGGTNGANGTNTTCTTTGCTTATCCGATTGCNCAGTTTTGNGANTATATGGGNGTTTCTACAGAGGATATGTCCATTTATATCAACGGTGGNGAAGCAAGACTGGACACGGTTNTTTACAATGCNGACAAGNTTGAAATCAAGAGTAAGAAANNGCCTGTAANGGAAGAANACAAAGANNAAAAAATGACTGATACNGTCAATAANNCGGTAAAAACCGAGGNNNCGGNNNAAACAACTTCCNAAACGTTAAATTCCTCAGANCGCGGNACGGAGGAAGTCGNAAAGGAAGAAGAGAAAGCGGAAGAAAANGAAGAAACGATAGAGNAAGNGCCGCAAGAGGAAAAGNCTCAGGAAGANAATNCNCANGAAGAAAGNAAAGAGGCGGCNNNAACNGNANCAAAGGAAGNGNANAACANAGAAACAGCANAAGCGCAGGAAACCGAAGNAANGAAAGAGGAAACNAAAGAGGNAGAACAGGTGCGTCCCGAATTTATGGACAATGCGGAAACAGAGGTCAGCGCGGACGGCTCCAGAAANATTATTGTNATCATTAATCAGGAACCGGTNGTCATGAAAGGGAAAAAGACTTATACNTTTGTCGATATCTTTGATTANATTAATTTTGATACNAGTAAAATGCAGGGTTCAGGCATTGTCACGATGGTGAACGGCAAGGACGCACAGTANACACAGGAACTTTACAACGGAGATAAAGTTGAGATATACTGGAAAAAAGGTTAAGGGGTTAAACAAATGAAAATGTGTAGTATAGCCAGCGGAAGCAGCGGCAACTGTATTTATATCGGTACGGAGGCNACGCATCTGCTGGTAGATGTAGGTATAAGCGGAAAAAAGACGGTTGAAGGANTNAATNANCTTGGACTTGCGGGAAGCGANATAGACGGNATNCTTATCACACATGANCACTCAGANCATATTAACGGTCTGGGTGTGATGTGCAGAAAATTCGGNATTCCCGTCTACGGAACAAGAGGNACGATATCCGCTATCCGAAAAGTGAGTAATCTTGGGAAGATAGATGACTCACTTTTTCACGTGGTGAANGCGGANGAAAAATTTATNCTAAAGGATATCACNGTAAATCCGATGAAGATATCGCACGATGCCGCAGAGCCGGTNGCGTACAGATTCCAGTANGGGAGTAANCGNATGGCNGTGGCNACGGACTTAGGCATTTATAATGATTACACNGTGGANAGNTTGAAAGGNATGGATGTGCTTNTGCTTGAGGCAAACCACGACATCAATATGCTTCAGGTAGGTCCNTATCCGTATTATCTAAANCAGCGGATNCTNGGAAACAGGGGACATTTATCAAANGAGTTATCNGGNAAACTGNTAAGTCGTCTTTTGCATGANAATTTAAANACCGTGATTTTGGGNCATTTAAGCAAAGAAAACNATCTTGCNGAGCTTGCTTATGAAACGGTNAGACTGGAGATTTCAATGGCNGANAATCCNTATAAGCCCGANGATTTCCCNATTTANGTTGCNAGCCGCAGTGAAATTTCACNGTTGGTTGAAGTTTAGTCNTAGAGAGGAGTAANGTTACNAATATGAAAAAAACAATTATNACAGTAGTAGGAAAAGATACGGTTGGAATNATTGCAAAGGTGTGTACCTATCTTGCGGACAATAAGGTCAATATTCTTGANATTTCNCAGACGATCGTAGACGATTANTTTAATATGATGATGATNGCGGATATGAGNAATTCNNTAAAGTCNGTCAGCGAGGTTTCGGATGATCTTGANAAAATCGGAACTGACATAGGTGTCATNATTCGCTGCCAGAGAGAAGAAATTTTTGACCAGATGCATAGGGTATAGGAGGAGCATAATGATAAACATTCATGAGGTATTGGAAACCAACAAGATGATTGAGAAAGAAAANCTTGATGTGAGAACNATCACGCTCGGTATCAGCTTGTTGGACTGNATTGATTCCGATTTGGAACGATTNAATCAAAAGATTTATCATAAAATAACGACAGTTGCAAAGGATTTGGTAAGCACAGGCGCGGAGATTGAGAAAGAATTTGGGATTCCNATTGTNAATAANCGAATTTCCGTGACGCCGATTGCGCTTATCGGGGGAGCGGCGTGTAAAACCGCTGATGATTTTGTNACGATTGCAAAGACGCTTGACAGAGCAAGGAAAGATGTCGGCGTCAATTTCTTGGGCGGATATTCCGCGCTTGTATCGAAGGGAATGACGAAAGCGGATGAACTTTTGCTNCGNTCNATNCCNNANGCGCTTGCACAGACGGAGCTGGTGTGCAGTTCCGTAAATTTAGGTTCCACGAANACCGGAATCGATATGGACGCAGTTCGTCTGATGGGAGATATTATCAAAGAAACGGCGGAGCTTACCAAAGANCAGGATTCGATNGGCTGCTCGAANCTGGTTGTATTCTGTAATGCGCCNGANGATAATCCNTTTATGGCAGGCGCTTTNCACGGNGTTACNGAGGCNGATGCAATNATTAATGTCGGGGTAAGCGGTCCNGGTGTGGTAAAAAATGCGCTTGAGAGTGTACGGGGAAAGAATTTTGAGATTCTTTGNGAAACCATCAAAAAGACTGCCTTTAAGGTGACAAGAGTCGGTCAGCTTGTGGCACAGGAGGCGTCAAAGCGGTTGGGAATACCGTTTGGCATNGTNGACCTTTCCCTTGCGCCGACACCCGCAATCGGTGACAGCGTGGCGGATATTTTATGTGAAATCGGTCTGGAGTATGNGGGAGCGCCCGGCACGACGGCNGCGTTGGCGCTGTTAAACGATCAGGTGAAGAAAGGCGGNGTTATGGCATCTTCTTATGTCGGCGGATTGAGCGGCGCGTTTATCCCNGTNAGCGAAGANCAAGGCATGATAGATGCTGTAAATGCNGGTGCGCTTACGTTGGAAAAGCTTGAGGCGATGACNTGCGTATGCTCTGTGGGACTNGACATGATNGCGATACCGGGAGANACCAAGGCNACAACGATTTCGGGCATCATAGCGGACGAGCTTGCGATNGGCATGATCAATCAAAAAACGACGGCAGTGCGCATNATTCCCGTNATNGGAAAAACAGTCGGAGAAAACGTGGAGTTTGGCGGACTTTTGGGACATGCGCCNATTATGCCCGTAAACAATTTTTCGTGTGACGCGTTTGTCAACCGCGGAGGAAGAATACCGGCGCCNATACATAGTTTTAANAATTAATAAGAGATAGAAAGACTTCCGCAAAAGTGAACGATCACTGCGGAAGNCTTATTATTTCTCTTGTCAATTCGTTTAAAGGTGACATATGTGTCATTTTTTGCGCTTTNANACTTTCATAAATATTAGCNGCATGAATATCCGCTTTNAGNGAAANGAGGGCGTTTCCNGTAAGGTCACGCAATCCCTTTGACNGNGAGGTTATTATNGGAATAGCAGTGTTTTTGCCGATGTGGCTTAAAACCTCGCTCTGACCNTTTTTACTTCGAAAACCAAGCANCCTTGCGTATTGGCAGTAGTCGCGCTGTTTTANNNAATNNGCATGTNCCTGCGTCATATCAAGNAGAANATGCATCAGCGCACGGCATATGCGTGTGTAGGTANAGTTTTTGCTTTTGCATAAATGCGCGAAGGCTTCTAAGGAAGAAAAATTCATTATATTTGACGNGATGANATTGGAAAGTTCGGTTCCNACATCATAAAANTGNGCAAATCCGTCATNNANATCGGNNGTCTGCAAAAGCNTNTACANAAGAATNTNNGAAAAATCATTTGGAAANAAAANCGNGTTGTCACGNAATGNTTCAAGACANGCANTCGGAACATGANCTGTCAAGTCGGATAAGGCATNTTTATNTAAGTNNANNAGGNTTTTNCGAATNGCNTTTGCGGANGNAAATTGATCNTTTGAAAGCNTATCGGNGTGAAAATCTGCNCCNTNTCGCTTTAANGTGAGCGGCGTGACAGAACTTTTTCGNTGCTTTAATGCNTTGATATATTCCAGCGCAAGAATGTTATTGGGGCTTGAAAAAACAGCATCAATTTCTTTGGAAGCCAAAGGAGATACTNNCTTTACCGCTTCATTTCTGGCAAGAGGGAAGGATTTCCCGGATTTTAGATGATGATTAAGCGCTTGTTTATAATCGTCGGACTCGTNNGCGATGATATCCGCACATTCGCATAAAAGNNCAAGATCGCCGCATTCGCTCCCGAAATGAAGCACGTCAACGACGCCGAGNTTGTCNAGCAGCGATACCGCTCCCNGTGCGAAATATTCCGCGCTTGCGAGTGAAAAGTATACAGGNAGTTCAAAGACAGCNTCCGCGCCGCATTNNAGCGCAATNCGGCAGCGAGCGTATTTATCAATGATCGCGGGTTCGCCNCTTTGCATNAAATCTCCGCTCATNACAACGATNATAAAATCCGNGCCGATTGTTTCGCGGAGGGTATTAAGCTGGTAGAGATGTCCGTTGTGAAANGGATTGTATTCTGCGATGACTGCGGCAATTTTCATATTNGAAAAGTCCTTTCTGCTTTTATGCACACAGACGCGGAAAGGAAGTATGCAGCAGAGCTGCCCGCGTCTGGCNCGGCGAGTAGGGAGAAAATCTTCCCTACTCGATTAGTATGTATTGTATGTATCGTAACAAAATATAAAGGATTTCGCAAGACAGCAAAAATTTGCCGAAAATTTTGGNAAAAAATTTCTNTATTTAGTTGACAAAATTTTACCGATTATGTATAATATGTGAATGTGTGGACAAAAGTTCGCAATAANATNGAATTTCCNCGTATAGCTGTNTTGAANGATATTTTTNATGAAAACAAGGAGGTGTAACAATGTCTATATGTCCAAAAAATAAATCTTCAAAAGGTAGAAGAGATAAGAGAAGAGCAAACTGGAAGATGAGNGCTCCTACATTAGTAAAGTGCAGNAAGTGTGGCGCTTTAATGATGCCTCACAGAGTATGTAAGGCTTGTGGTTCTTACAACAAGAAAGAGATTATCGCAGTTGATTAATTCGCTTGCGGAATAGAGATTAAGGGATTTCTTAGAAGATAAGAGGTTCCTTATTTTTTTCGGCATAGTTTTGCCTNATTTTGCTTGATTTTTAACAGCGAGTTTAGTATCATTTAATAATATGGAGGATTTTAACAATGGATGAAATGATAAANGTAGCTGTGGACGCGATGGGCGGNGACAATGCGCCGTCGGAAATCGTAAANGGAGCNGTTGAGGCAGTAAATGAAAACAGTAAAATCAAGGTNTATCTGACAGGGTTAAAAGANGCGGTTGAAAAAGAACTTGCGCAGTACACCTATAATAAAGANCAGATTGAAGTGGTTCATGCCACGGAAATCATTGAAACGGCNGAACCGCCTGTTATGGCAATCAGAAAGAAGAAGGATTCGTCCATTGTAGTGGCNTTNAATCTNGTAAAGGACGGNACATGTGACGCGTTTGTGTCTGCCGGAAGTTCGGGTGCNGTGCTTGTCGGCGGACANNTGATNGTCGGAAGGATNAAGGGGATTGAAAGACCGCCNCTTGCGCCGTTAATCCCGACGGAAANGGGNTGTTCTCTTTTGATTGACTGCGGCGCNAATGTNGANGCAAGACCGTCGCATNTNGTGCAGTTTGCAAAGATGGGCTCCGTATATATGGAAAGCGTTATGGGGGTGGCAAATCCCAAAGTGGCAATCGTCAANATCGGNGCGGAGGANGAGAAGGGNAATGCNNTNGTAAAGGAAACNTTTCCGCTTTTGAAAAACTGNCCNGAAATTAATTTTATCGGAAGTATNGAGGCAAGGGATATTCCGACGGGNTATGCGGACGTNATTGTCTGCGAAGCGTTTGCGGGAAATATTATTTTGAAGCTTTATGAAGGNGTCGGCGCGATGCTGCTNAGAAAGGTAAAGTCAAGCATCATGTCCACNTTCACCAGTAAGATTGGAGGANTTCTTGTAAAGCCCGCNCTCAAGAAAACGATGAAAGGATTTAGCCTTGAGGAGCACGGCGGNGCGCCGCTTCTTGGATTGAANGGTCTNGTGGTAAAGACNCACGGCAGTTCAACNGCAAACGAAATCAAAAATTCAATTTTACAGTGTGTNACGTTTAAGGAGCAGANAATAAACGAGAAGATAAAAGAAAAAGTNATTTTAAAGGACGAATAAAAGATGGAATTTGATGCGTTGCGAAAGGTGANTGCGGCTGTTTTGGGAATGGATNAGGACGAAATAAAACCCGAGATGGATTTTGTGTCGGATTTGGGCGCTGACTCCCTNGANCTTTATCANATNTTTACAGGTGTGGAGNANGAACTTGGGATCACCATTCCGCCGGCNGGAATAGANCGAATAACCACGGTCGCGGAAGCCGTGGCGTTTATAAAACAAAGCATGTAAAACATGATCATGTTTCAACAAACNGTGTTTANACAAAGAGCCCTTTTANACAGGGCTTTTTGCGTGAAAGANTATTGAGGTGCAAAAATGCGTAACAGAAAAGAGCTGCTAAACGAATTACAGGAAAAAATCGGATATCNNTTTCGCAATGAGGGANTGTTAAAGCAGGCGATAACCCANAGTTCTTTTGCAAATGAGCAGAAGATNAATAAATTNAGCAACTANGAGNGGCTTGAGTTTTTGGGNGATGCNGTGCTTGAGATGGTTTGCAGCGAGTTTCTGTTTCAGGAAAATCCCGAAATGCCGGAGGGNCAGCTTACAAGGCTGCGCGCATCGATGGTGTGCGAGCCNGCGCTNGCGTATTGNGCGCGGGATATTGACTTAGGCTCTTACATNTTGTTGGGAAAGGGCGAGGAGGCAACAGGAGGAAGAAATCGCGACTCGATTACATCGGATGTGATGGAGGCGGTTATNGGNGCNATTTTCATTGATGGCGGNATNGAGGAGGCAAAAAANTATATTTATCGCTTTGTGCTCTCCGATTTGGAAAATAAGATTTTGTTTATGGACAGCAAGACGCTTTTGCANGAGGAAGTTCAGAAAAACAATACCGCNCAGCTTCACTATGANCTTGTGGGGGAAACGGGTCCCGACCATGANAAGGAGTTTCGNGTGAAAGCTTATCTCGANGGAAAAGAAATCGGAACAGGCGTCGGNAGGACNAAGAAAGCGGCNGAACAGCAGGCGGCTTATGAGGCNCTCATGATGCTGAAAGGGAGAAACGAATAGATGTATTTAAAGAGTATCGAGGTACAGGGATTTAAGTCCTTTGCAAATAAGATTATATTTCAGTTTCATCAAGGTATCACGGATATCGTGGGTCCTAACGGTTCGGGAAAGAGCAACGTAGCGGACGCTGTGCGCTGGGTGTTGGGAGAGCAACGGATTAGGCAGCTTCGCGGTGANTCGATGNAGGANGTTATTTTCTCGGGAACNGAGCTTCGNAAACCNCTTGGNTACGCNTATGTNGCGATNNCGTTTGACAACGCNGATCATAAGCTTGCAATCGANTATGANGAGGTTACTGTNGCNAGAAGACTTTACCGTTCGGGNGAGAGNGANTATTCCATAAANGGCATTCCGTGCAGANTAAAAGACGTGAACGAGCTTTTTTATGACACGGGTGTCGGAAAAGAGGGNTACTCNATNATNGGTCANGGACAGATTGAAAGAATTTTGAGTGGAAAGCCGGATGAAAAGCGAGANCTTTTTGACGAAGCNGCNGGAATTGTAAANTTTAANAAANGAAAAGCGACCGCGCAGAAAAAACTGGAAGATGAGAAGAACAATCTTGTNCGTGTCACGGATATCTTAAGTGAGCTTGAAAAACAGACGGGACCNTTGGAAAAGCANTCGGAAAAGGCGAAGGTCTATTTAAAGAAAAAAGAGGAACTGAAAGAACTTGATGTGAACATGTTCCTTTTGGAGAACGCAAAGACGACCAGGCAGCTTTCCGAGGTGGAAGAAAAATACACGATTGCTTATGACGAGTACAATGAAACGACCACAAAATACGATAAGATAAAAGAAGAGTATGACGTGATTCAAAATCGTATCGAGGAGCTTGGACAGGAGATTGAAGATGCGCGAAATATGCTGACGGATACGAGTATGCTGCGCGGTAAGCTTGAGGGCGAGATCAATGTTTTGCGGGAACAGATTAAAAGTGCGCAGGGAAACGAACAGCATTTTAACGAGCGAATCGAGGCAATCCAGGAGCAGATTGGAAAAAAGGAGGCGGAGCGTGATAAAATCCTCGATGATAAGACGGAACTTGACGAGAGAGTAGCGGCGCTTGAGAAAGAGCGAAATGAGGCGAAAGGCGCACTCTCCGAAGTTCAGGCGCGTATTGAGGAATTGAACGCAAAGATTGAGGCGGATAAAAACAGAATCATAGAAATGCTGGGCGAGCGTGCCACGATCAAGTCAAATCTGGGAAGTTTTGACGCGATGATGGAGCAGCTGCGCATCAGAAAATCCGAATTAAATTCAAGACTTTTGCGCGCGAAGAGTGATGAGGCGGAAAGAGATGCGGAAATCAAGACGCTGCAAGAGGAATTTAATCAAATTAACGATGAGATTATCGCAACGAATAACAAGCTTTCCGAGATGGACGAAAAGACAGGAACCTTTAAGGAAAGACTCTCCAATAAAGATGATGAAATTAGGGAGATACAGGGTGAATATCAGCGGTATAAGTCAAAGCTTGACACGATTTCAAATCTTACGGAGCGTTATGAAGGATACGGAAACAGCATTCAGCGCGTGATGGAGCAGAAAGAAAAAAATGAAGGTATTATCGGTGTCGTAGCCGATATCATAAAGGTTGATAAGGAGTATGAAACGGCGATTGAAACGGCGCTCGGCGGAAATATTCAAAATATTGTCACCGATGATGAGGAAACGGCAAAGAAGATGATCGTTTTCCTAAAAAAGAATCGGTTCGGACGCGCAACGTTTCTGCCACTTACGAGCATCACAAAGCCGCAGGAATTTAAGACGCCCGATGTTTTGAAGGAAAAAGGTGTCATCGGTCTTGCGGATTCGATCGTAAAGATAGATAAGAAGTATCAAAATGTGGCAAAGGCGATGCTTGGAAGAATTGTCGTAGTCGACCATGTGGACAATGCGGTAAAGATTGCGAGAAAATATGAATACGGCGTGCGAATGGTGACGCTTGAGGGAGAACTTCTGGTGCCAGGCGGCGCAATCAGCGGCGGCGCTTTCAAAAACAATTCAAGCCTTTTGGGAAGACGGCGCGAGATTGACGAACTGGAATCAAAGGTAAAAGAAACGAAGAAGAGGCTTGAACAGGCAGAACAGGATATCGAGGATATCAAGGCAGAGCGAAATGTTCTGCGAAAGGAGATTGAGGAGGCAAAGACAAAGCTTCAGGAGCTTTTTATCAAGCAGAATACGACACGGTTAAATGTGATTGCTGCAGAGGAGAGAAAGGCGGAAGCNGAACAGGGCTTCGGTTCCCTAAAAGAGGAAGAACAGGAAATTGCGGAAAAGACCGTCGCGATCAATGCGGATAAAGATAAGATTTTAGATGAGTTGAAAAACTCCGAAGAGGAGGAGAAAAAGCTTGAAGCGGACATTCGTGTATACCAGAGCGAGTTGGAAAACTACCGTATCGAGGAGTCGAACAAGACAGGTATGGTGGGCGAGTGGGACGTTGAGTATGAGAAGCTGCTGCAGAAACAGGAGTTTGAACAGACGAACTTAGACCGTGTGGAAAGCGAGCTTACACGTCACCGTGAGGAGTTTTCGGAGGTACAGACCAATCTTGAGGAATGTCATAATGACATGGAAACAAGATTGCAGAATATTGATGAGATTGAAAAGACCATTGCGGCATCGCACAGTACACAGACAGATGCCGAGGTTGCCTTAAAGGAGAAACAGCAGACAAGAGAGGAACTGGCGCAGAAGCAAAAGGGCTTTTTTGATGAGCGGGAGGCAATCGCGGAAAAGAAGAACGCGCTGGATAAAGAGGTGTACCGATTAAATTCACAGAAAGAAAAGCTTGAGGAGTCGATAGAGGCTCAGATAAACTATATGTGGAGTGAGTACGAGATTACACTGAGCAGTGCGTCGGATTTGCGCAACGAAGCATTCAAGGACATTCCTTCGATGAAAAAGCAGATTGTGGAGATTAAGGACGATATCAAAAAACTCGGTGATGTCAATGTCAACGCGATTGAGGATTACAAGGCGCTTATGGAGCGTTACACTTTNCTGAAAAATCAGCATGATGATCTGATNGAGGCGGAAAAAACGNTNGAGGGNATTATCGAGGAGCTTGACGCCGCAATGAGAAAGCAGTTTGCGGAGAAGTTTGAGGAGATNAAGCGNGANTTTGANAAGGTGTTTAANGAGCTTTTNGGAGGCGGAAAAGGTACGCTTGAGCTGATTGAGGACGAGGATATTCTGGAGGCGGGAATTCGCATNATNGCNCAGCCGCCCGGAAAAAAACTGCANAATATGATGCAGCTTTCGGGTGGAGANAANTCGTTNACGGCNATNGCGCTGCTTTTTGCGATACAGAATCTAAAGCCTTCGCCGTTTTGTCTGCTTGACGAGATNGAGGCGGCNCTTGACGAGGAGAACGTCAGCCGATTTGCNAAATATTTGAATAAGCTGAAAAAATCGACGCAGTTTATTGTNATTACACACAGACGTGGTACAATGGAGCAGGCAGACAGACTGTACGGAATTACAATGCAGGAGAAAGGNGTGTCCACGCTTGTAAGNGTCAATTTGGTGGACAGCGAAATGGATAAATGGAGCGAGGAGAGTAAGGAGGAGAATTGATGGCAGGATTTTTCAGNCGCTTAAANGAAGGTTTAAACAAGACAAGAGATAACATCGTGGCNGGNATNGATGCGGTATTTTNCGGNGCATCGGANATTGATGATGANTTTTATGANGAGCTTGAGGAAATCCTTATNATGGGAGATATCGGTGTCAATGCCACAAACGANATNATAGAGCGCATGAAGGACGANGTCAAAAAAAGACATTTAAAACANCCNTCCGAGTGCAANGAGTTNTTGGTNGAGAGCATCAAGGAGCAGATGCGNGTGGAGGAAACGGCATATGANTTNGAGAAAAAGCAGTCGGTTATCTTTATTATCGGTGTNAACGGCGTAGGAAAGACNACTTCNGTAGGAAAGCTTGCAAGTATTTTAAANGGACANGGAAAAAAAGTTCTGATTGCNGCTGCCGATACATTTCGNGCNGCTGCGGGNGACCAGNTNGCGGAGTGGGCGCACAGGGCGGGCGTTGANATGATTGGCGGAANNGANGGNGCAGATCCGGCTTCCGTNATTTATGACGCTGTGAATGCGGCGAAGGCAAGGAAGGTNGACGTGTTNATCTGNGATACTGCNGGACGGCTTCACAATAAGAAAAATCTGATGGAAGANTTAAAGAAGATGAACCGNATTATCGACAGAGAATTTCCCGACGCACACAGGGAAAACCTGATCGTGCTTGACGGCACTACGGGGCAGAATGCGCTTTCACAGGCGAGGGAATTNGGNGAAGTGGCNAATTTGACAGGAATTATCCTTACNAAAATGGACGGAACGGCAAAGGGCGGTATTGCCGTGGCAATCCAGTCGGANCTGANTGTGCCTGTGAAGTANATNGGCGTAGGAGAAACGATNGAAGATTTGCAGAAGTTCCGTGCAGACGAGTTTGTGAATGCNTTGTTTGATATNGAGANCGAGGAAAGCGCGGAAGCGGAGAANGNNGNNNCGAGNGAAAGTGACACNANTGTCATAGAAGAGNGNATAGAGGATGTTTCANAAGANGAAAGTGACACNAATGTCATAANNGAGACTGTGGAAGAGGTCACAGAGGAAGTAACAGAANTAGAAGATGTTACAAATGTCATNAATNAGACAGATGATACAGCGGACGAAAAGACAGGAGAGGATGAGGAAAGCNNCGGCGAAGAAAAGCCAAAGAAAAAGAAGTGGCTTTTNTGGTAGNTNNTGCANTNATATACGNNGTNGCAATNTCCGATAGAATAAAANGCNGTNAGGAGGAAATAATANTATGTCAGNAATGCTTACATTGGAAAAATTTGAGGAGGCATCNGAACTTGTTAAGAAGGTGACTTCCGAAACAAAGCTGATATACAGTGANTTTTTTAGCAATCAGACAGNAAATAAGGTNTATTTAAAGCCNGANAATATGCAGCTTACNGGCGCATATAAGCTGCGNGGCGCATATTATAAGATTAGCACGCTTACACCCGAGGAGCGCGAGAAGGGNNTGATTACCGCNTCTGCGGGNAACCATGCACAGGGCGTNGCGTATGCCGCAAAGAAATATGGTGTNAATGCAGTCATCGTGATGCCAACCACGACGCCTTTGATGAAAGTGAACAGGACGAAGAANTACGGNGCACAGGTTGTTTTAAAGGGNGATGTGTATGACGANGCNGCNGAGTACGCATTCCAGCTTGCNGAGGAAAAAGGGTATACNTTTATCCATCCGTTTGATGATTTGGCGGTTGCNACAGGNCAGGGAACGATTGCGATGGAAATNTTTAAAGAGCTTCCTTTGGTGGATATCATTTTAGTGCCAATCGGAGGNGGNGGGCTTGCGACGGGNGTTTCGACGCTTGCAAAGCTTTTGAATCCAAAGATTAAGGTNATNGGCGTAGANCCTGCGGGAGCAAACTGCATGCAAGAGTCACTGAAAGCGGGGAAGGTTGTNACGCTTCCGACAGTCAATACCATTGCGGACGGTACGGCAGTAAAGACACCGGGCAAAAATATTTTTCCNTATATNAAGAAAAATATTGATGAGATTATNACNGTTCCCGANGAGGAGCTTGTGGTTTCATTCCTTGANGTAGTTGAAAATCACAAGATGGTGCTGGAAAATTCGGGACTTCTCACAGTAGCGGNGCTTCGTCATCTTAACGTAAAGAACAAAAAGATTGTATCTATTTTGAGNGGNGGAAATATGGATATTATTACGATGTCCTCTGTGGTACAGCAGGGATTGATTTTCCGTGACAGAATTTTCACGGTTTCCGTGNTGCTGCCGGATAAGCCGGGTGAGCTTACAAAGGTTTCGGAAGTGATNGCNTCGATGAACGGAAATGTTATCAAGCTTGAGCACAATCAGTTTGTGTCAATCAACAGAAATGCNGCCGTGGAGCTTCGGATTACGCTCGAAACGTATGGTACGGAACATAAGAATCAAATTATCAAGGCGTTGGAGGAAAACGGCTATCAGCCGAAACAGGTCAGAACCAATATATAGGAAGCGTGAAAGGAAATGCTTTCACGCACAAGAAGTGACCAAGTGGAGGTATTTACGTAGAATGGCAGGGAAGGCAAAAAAGACAGTAACGCGTTATTTCATATTGACAGCAGCGGCATTTATTTATGCCGTTGCTATTAGTTTATTTTTGGATCCAAATGATATTGCGCCCGGAGGCGTGACTGGTGTGTCGATTCTCGTGAATCGTTTTATCAATATTCCGACGGGTACGATTAATTTATTACTGAATGTGCCGATCGTAGTGCTTGGATTGTGGAAATTTGGCTGGCGTTTTATTGCGTCTACAATGTATGCGCTTGCAATGATCACTGTGTTTATGAATACGCTTTCTCCGCTGGGAGCGGTGACGGACGATTTGTTGATTGCGGCGGTTTTGGGTGGTGCGCTGATTGGCATCGCACTTGCGCTTGTTTTTAAATCGGGAGCGACAACGGGCGGTGCGGATATTATCATTAAGGTGATGCGGACGAAGTGGAAACATATCAAAACAAACGTTCTATTCCTTGCGTTTGACAGCATGGTTATTGTTGCGTCGTGGATTGTGTTTCGGGATTTAACCGTTGCGTTTTATGCGGGTATTGCCGTGGTGATTGATTCTGTGGTTATGGATAAAGCGCTTTACGGTTCGGATGAAGCGAAGCTGATTTTTATTATCAGCAGAGAACCGAATAAGATGAAACAGCGCATTATGAGTGAGCTCGATATTACAACGACGATTGTTCCGGCAGTTGGGGCATATACAAACGAACATAAGGAAATGCTTATGGTAGTCACTAGAAAGCAGATTGCGCCAAAGCTGGAGGAGATCGTGAAGGACGAGGACAACCGCGCGTTTATGATCATTGCGTCGGCGAGTGAGATTTACGGAGAAGGGTATAAGGATATTACGCGGGATAAGTTGTAATAGACAGAAATAAAAATGATGAGAGCGCTAAGATGAATACTTGGCGCTTTTTTGATTCTTTTAGAAACCTTAAATTAAGTCAAAGTACAAAAGTCTTGAAGTAATTTCTCTTTTTTCGGATTGTGTTCTTGTTAAAAACGGACTATAATATGACGATAAGAGAAATAAAAGTTTTTGATTATAGATGGGTGTAAGAATAATGAAATAAGGGCGGCTGTTTCTGTGGTCATTAGCAATAACAGCTATTTAATGGCATTGGAGTGACATCTAAAATGGAGGAATACAAAGACTTATTAGACAGCTTTGTAGAGCAAAGCAAGCGTATCATTGGCGATAATCTTGTAGGCATTTATCTTCATGGTTCTGCTGTGATGGGCTGTTTTCATGCGCAAAAAAGTGATATCGACTTGCTGATTGTCGTAAAGGATGGGATATCGGATGAAACAAAACGGCAGTATATGGATATGGTTGTTGTGTTGAATGAACAGGCGCCTCAAAAGGGAATTGAGCTTAGTATTGTGAAAGCGGAAGTGTGTAACCCTTTTGTGTATCCAACGCCGTTTGAACTTCATTTTTCGATAACGCATTTAGACCGGTATCAGAAAAGTCCAACGGATTATATTGAAAAAATGAAGGGAGCGGACAAAGATTTAGCGGCGCATATTACAGTGATTTATCATAGAGGAAAAACGCTTTATGGGCGGGAAATTAAAACTGTTTTTTCCGAAGTTGACAGGGCGGATTATTTGGACAGTATTTGGAGTGATGTGGAGAATGCAGTGGAGGAAATTGTGAAGCAGCCGATGTATTTTATTCTCAATTTATGCAGAGTATTGGCATTCAAAAAAGAGAATGTTATTCTGTCAAAACAGGAAGGCGGAGCATGGGGACTTGCAAATATTCCCGAAAAATATGCAAGTTTAATTGAAGGTGCGATGACAGAATATGAGACGGGTGTTTTGACGGATTTAGATGAAACGCTTGCAAAAGAATATGCCGGATATATGCTGGAACAAATTCGTATTTTTGATTAACGATTTAGGAACAGTAACAACAGAATAAAAGAAATATTGTTTTGTGTTATACATGTGAGGAGAACGGATATGGAAATTGCAGTATTATCTGATATACACGGAAATTATGTTGCATTGGAAACTTGTGTGAATTATGCTTTAGAGAGGGGAATAGACAAGTTTATATTTCTTGGAGATTATCTAGGGGAACTGGCATATCCACAAAAAACAATGAAGTATTTGTATTCGCTGAAAGAAAAGTATCGTTGTTGGTTCATAAAAGGAAATAAAGAGAACTATTGGTTAAAATATAATAATGCATGGAAAGAAAATGATTCAACGACAGGGGCGCTATATTATACATATCATAATCTGACACAGGAGGATATGGAGTTTTTCCGCCAATTGACAGATAAAGCGGATTTTTCGTTAGATACTTTGCCAACGATAACGCTATGTCATGGCTCGCCCAATAAGGTGAATGAAAAATTAAAACCTGACGATGAAAACACTTTTTTGATTATGGACAACAATCCGGCAGACTATATTTTATGCGGTCATACGCATATACAATGTGAAATAAGGCATAGCGAAAAAATTCTGTGGAATCCCGGTTCTGTCGGTATGCCGCTTGGCGGTAATGGAAAAGCGCAATTTTTAATATTGCGGTCAACGACAGGATTGGCTTGGGAAAGTGAACTGTTATCTATTGATTATGATGTTGACAAAGTAATTGATGATTTACATATTTCCGGTTTGTTTGATAAAGCGCCAAGCTGGAGCATTGTTTCGGAAGATATATTACGAACAGGCAAAATTTCGCACGGTTTTGTATTGGACAGAGCGATGTCTATCTGTCGGGAAAAAACAGGGCAGTGTCATTGGCCTGATATTCCGGAAGAATGCTGGCAGTTGGCTGTCAAAGAAATAATGGGGAAATAAAGTATTTCATTTCGATTACGGGGAGGGTTCTTTTATGTGGTTTCTCTTTGCATTGCTGTCTGCAGTTTTTGCGGCGCTCACTTCAATCCTTGCAAAAATAGGGATTGACGGGGTAAATTCCAATTTGGCAACGGCAATCAGAACAGTTGTCGTTGTTGTTATGGCGTGGGGAATGGTGTTTTTGACAAATGCGCAAACCGGACTTTCCGGTATAGGGAGAAAAAGCTGGCTGTTTTTAATTTTATCGGGACTGGCGACAGGAGCATCATGGTTATGTTATTATAAAGCGCTGCAGATTGGAGAGGCGTCCAAGGTTGTTCCGATTGACAAATTAAGCGTGGTCATTACACTGGTTCTTGCATTTGTGTTTTTGCATGAAAGCTTTAACTGGAAATCGGCTGTGGGGTGCGTTTTGATTGGCGCGGGTACGCTGTTCATGGTTGTATAAAGTAGATTTTTCAAGCTTGTTAAGTCTTTACATGCTTTTGGTAATTCGTTATAATAAATACGGTAAAGAATTAGTACACAGGGAGGCGCAAATGAGAAGAAGCGACAGAGAGATAACGGATTTCGATGAGATTGTGGAAATTATAAAGAAGTGCGACGTATGCCGTCTTGCACTGCATGATGAGGAATACCCGTACATTCTTCCGCTGAATTTCGGTATGCGGATTGAAGACGGCAAAATTGTGCTCTATTTTCACGGCGCAAACGAGGGCAAAAAGTATGCGCTGATTGAGAAGAATAATAAGGCAAGTTTTGAGATGGATTGCGGACATCGTCTGGTGATGGACGATGAGAAAATGAGCTGCACGATGGAGTACGAGAGCATCATCGGACAGGGCATCATTGAAAAGGTTTCGGACGAACAGAAATATGACGCGCTGATGGTGTTGATGCGCCAATATCATCAGGAGGATTTTCCGTTTAACCAAAATATTATGCCGCAAACTACAGTATTGAAACTGACCGTAAACAGTTATACGGCAAAGCACAGAAAGACAGGAAAATAATTTCAGTTCAGGCAAATATAAGCGTTTTACCACTGCGGTAGGGCGCTTATTTCGTTTACGCATTATAGAAACAGCAACATAAAGTATGTGAAAAAAATAACAATAAATTTTTTTGAATTTCTATGCAACCAAAGCATAAAAATTCCTTCATAATAAGTATAAGGCAAAATCTGAATACAAAGGAGGGATCGTTATTGGAGGATAAGGCAATCATCGCGCTTTTTTGGGAACGCTCCCAACAGGCGATTGTTGAAACGGCTGACAAATACGGAGCAAGGCTTCACAGGCTTTCGATGAATATTCTGCATGATCACGAGGACGCACAGGAATGCATCAACGATACCTATCATGCGGCATGGAACACACTGCCGCCGGAAAAGCCCGACTTTTTCTTTGCGTATCTTGCAAGACTGACACGCAACTTTTCCTTTGGGAAATATGACTATAATCATGCAAAGAAAAGAACGGCGGATATCGTGGAGTTGAGTAGTGAGCTTGAACGCTGCATTCCTGCGCTGAACGAATTTGAAAGAAAGGCCGACAGTGAGGAAATCGGAAAAGCGCTAAGTGATTTTTTGCGTACGCAGTCGGAACAGATGCGCCGTGTTTTTGTACAACGGTATTGGTATGCGCAGAGCATCATTGATATCTCAAATGACTGCAAGATCAGTGAAAGCAAGGTGAAATCAATGCTTTTTCGGATGCGCAAAAAATTGAAAATTCATTTGGAAAAGGAGGGGATTGTAATATGAAAGGACGGCAACTGCTGGATGCGATGGCGTATATTGACGATGAGTTGATTGAGAATGCCGCGCCTTTTGTGGAAAATACATTTGCGGATACTGCGCGCCCGCCGGAACGAACATTGAAATGGAGGAGTATAACAGCGTGTGCAGCCGTTTTCTTTGCAGTGGCGGTATCCTTATGGGCATGGAAAAGCGGGGCAAATACGGTGTATAAGGAGGCGATACCGCAAGAAGGAGCAAATGCAGGCGGTGTCGATACGGGAGCTGCATTAGTGCAGAATTCAACGGAGAATGTGCAGATGGATGCCGAAAGGGAAGCTGGCGTTGATCCTGCGGCCGCGGCCGCGGAAATTGATGATAAGAACGACGTGGCGGTTTTGGACAATACCGTGGATGAGTTTGCTGCGGCTGTGGAGGAAGATAAAGATTTTGCGGCAGATTCCGCCGGGCAGAAGAGCGATGTGATCGTGAGAGTGATAGAAGAGTTTCCGCTGCAGTCGGAAGTGTGTTATAAAGCACCGTCTAAGGGGAGTTTTATGATATGGTTAGGCTTGGAAAAGGCAATCGATTGTTATGATAACGGCAATAACACAATCGAACTTGCGTATCCGGAAAATTATCTCTATCTCGTGGCAATTGACGTTTTCGGAGATGTTACACAAAACGGCGAAACGGTTTACGAGGAATTGCGGTTTTCGGAGGAAGGAAAAGAGAAGCTATATGAGGAGTATGAACGTATGCTGGAGGCGGGTTTAGATGTCAGTCTTTCGGAGGACTATGGGCTTACGGGATTACTGAACAGAGAAGAAATCGAAGGTTTTGCACCGTGTGCGGATTACGGATACGCGTTTCGTCTTGTGACGGAGTAGTGATAGAAAGGAGCATGGTTATTAATATGAAAAAAAATAATGTGACGAATACCATTTGTTTATCAGCGGCGATGCTTTTGACTGTGTGTGCTTTGGGAGGATGTGCGAGCGGCAATGTAAGCGCAGTATCCGTGCCGGGGCAGTTCGATCCGACCGAACAGGAGAGCAAAACGGACGAGGAGCAGCCGGTAAGAAAAACGGTAAAGGCGGATTCTTCGGAAGCAGTTGTTTCTTATGATGATTTAAACGAATTCAGCTACAAATTCTTTGTCGAAAATATGGATGAGGAAAATCCCGTGCTTTCACCTGTTTCGGCGTATATTGCACTGTCAATGGCAGGGATAGGGGCAGAAAATAATACAAAAGAAGAGTTTGAATCGGTTTTGGGCGACGAGGCTGATGTCAAGGCATTGTGCCAAAAGCTGATGACATCGCTGCCGACTGAAACGAAAGATACAACTGTTACGCTTGCCAATTCTGCATGGATTGATGATACGTATACGGTAAAAGACGACTGGCTTTCGGAGATTGATTCCGTGATGTATTCCGAAGTCTTTCGGGAAAGTCTGTCGTCCTCTAAAGTCCCCGGACTGATGAACGAATGGATTGAAGAAAAAACGAACGGATTGATTGATAAAATGATCGATCAGCCTTTTGACGGCTATACAAAACTGGTTCTTTTTAACACTGTGTATTTTAAAGCGAAATGGGCGGATCCGTTTGAGGTATATGAAGTATATACTGATCGATTTTATCGTGAGGACAAAGAAGAGATTGATGCGGAAATCATGCACAAGGAAAGTGATATGGAGTATCTTTCCAATGACTTTGCGGAGGGGCTTATCTTTCCCTACAGGAAAGATGTGGAGGATGACGGTAATTTTGCGCTTGTGGCATTAAAACCCACCGATGAGGATATGAAAGTGCGGGAACTGTATGAGAAACTGACTCCTTCCGTTGTGAATGAGCTGATTGAAAACAAATCGACCGAATTGGTCAATACAAAACTGCCCAAATTTGAACTGACTTTTGACAAGATATTGAACGAGAGTCTGATCAATATGGGATTGAAATCTGCGTTTGAACCCGAAAAAGCAAATTTCAGCAGGATCGGAGCAGAATATATCGAAAATTCGGATGAGAATCTTTACATTAATATGGTGCGCCAAAAAGCAAAAATCATCGTAGACGAGGAGGGAACGGAGGCGGCAGCGGCCACGATGGTCACGGTGGACTGCGGAGCGGCTCTGATTGAGATACTGCCAAAAGAAGTTTTCTTTGACAGACCGTTTGTCTATATGATTATGGATATGGACAACGAGATGCCGTTGTTTATCGGAATCTTAGACAGTCCGGCTGCATGCGGAAAACTATAGCTTTTTTAAGAAAGGTTCCCGGTTCCTAAGTTAGGTACTGAGGACCTTTTTTATTTTTGTTGTATGATTTTCCGGTACATATAAGTCAATAACTTTTGAATTATTGACTTTTTAATAACTTTAAAGTATAATATATCTACAACAGGAGGATACTAAGTTTGTACGAGATATATTTTTACAGAGATAAAAACGGCAAAGAGCCGGTAAAAGAGTATATTGCAGAGCTGGCTGCTAAAAAAGATAAGGACAGCTGGATAAAGCTGAATAAAATAATGGATTATATAAAAACACTTAGCGAATACGGAACGCGGGCAGGAGAACCGTATATAAAACACATTGATGGAGATATATGGGAATTGCGTCCATTGAGAGATAGAATCTTATTTGCTGCATGGAATGGCAGCGGTTTTGTTTTTCTGCACGTTTTTATGAAACAGACACAAAAAACCCCACAGAGAGAGATAGAACGAGCAAAACGAAATTTAACCGATTATCAAGGGAGGAAACAAAATGAGGACAGATAGAGAATATTCACAAGCTGTAACGCAGGCGAAAGAGAATTTGGCAGATTTGAACGAGCGAGGGGCAGATGCTGTTGGCGGGAATGTTCTGGAATTTATGGAAAGTATTCTTACATCGGATGAAATAGCGGAGAGTGAGCTGCGAGTGTCGATTATCGGGGAACTAATAAAAGCAAGGCAGGAAAAGGGAATAAGTCAAAAAAAATTGGAAGAATTAAGTGGGGTAAAACAGCCTGTTATTGCAAGAATGGAAAAAGGCACCACCAGCCCGCAGCTGGATACGATTTTGAAAGTATTGGCTCCTTTAGGAAAGACGCTGGCAGTTGTTCCGTTGGAAACGGCAAACAAATAGAATAGAACTTTACGGAATTTAGAAAATATTTTTGCGAATCTTAAATTTTTTACGGGTGTCAAGAAAAAATACTTGACACCCGTTTTTTCCTGTAGTATGATAACAAAGTCGCATGGTGTTGAAAGCGGAGGAGAAAGCAATGGAAGATGCGAGTTTGCAAAAACTGGAATATAAGGGATTGCTTTACGACTTCTACGGCGAGCTGCTGACACAGCATCAAAAAAGTATTTATGAGGATGCCGTATTCAACGATTTGTCGCTGAGCGAGATTGCGGATGAACAGGGAATCAGCAGACAGGGTGTGCATGACCTTATTAAACGGTGCGACAAGATTTTAAATGAGTATGAGAATAAGCTGCATCTGGTGGAGAAGTTTGCAAGGATCAAGCGCAATATTCAGCAGATTAACGAGCTGACGAATGATGAGCAGATTAAACGGTTGTCGAATGAGATTATAGAGGAGCTGTGATAAATGGCATTTGAAAGCTTAACGGATAAATTGCAGAATGTTTTCAAAAATTTAAGGAGCAAGGGACGGCTTACGGAGGCGGACGTTAAGGCGGCGCTGAAAGAAGTTAAGATGGCTTTGCTCGAGGCAGATGTAAACTTCAAGGTCGTCAAGCAGTTTGTAAAGTCGGTTGAGGAGCGTGCGATCGGCTCGGACGTTATGAACGGATTAAATCCGGGACAGATGGTCATCAAAATCGTAAACGAGGAAATGGTATCCCTCATGGGCTCGGAAACCACAGAGCTGGCATTACAGCCCGGAAAAGCGACGACGGTGATCATGATGTGCGGTCTGCAAGGCGCGGGTAAAACGACTGCGGCGGCAAAGATTGCGGGAAAGCTCAAATTAAAAGGAAAGAAACCATTGCTTGTGGCGTGTGATATCTACAGACCGGCGGCAATCGAACAGTTGCATGTAAATGCCGACAAACAGGAAGTTGATTTCTTTTCGATGGGGGCAAACCATAAGCCGGTTGACATTGTAAAGGCGTCACTGGAACATGCGTCGAAAAACAACAACAATATTGTGATCATAGATACAGCCGGTCGTCTTCATATCGACGAGGAGATGATGGCGGAACTACAGGAAATCAAAGAAAATGTTGAGGTTCACCAGACGCTTTTGGTCGTGGACGCGATGACGGGACAGGATGCCGTAAACGTCGCAAAAGAGTTTGATGAGAAAGTTGGAGTGACAGGCGTTATTCTGTCAAAGACAGACGGTGACACCAGAGGCGGTGCGGCATTGTCCGTAAAGGCAGTGACAGGTAAGCCGATATTGTTTGTCAGCACAGGCGAAAAGCTTACCGATATCGAGCAGTTTTATCCCGATCGAATGGCAAACCGCATCTTGGGCATGGGCGATGTGCTCACGCTGATCGACAAGGTGGCTGAGGCGAACCTTGAGATGGACGCCGATAAAGAGAAAGAGATGGCTGCGCGCCTGAAAAAAGGAAAGTTTGATTTTGAGGATTACTTGGAAAGTATGAATCAGATGAAAAAACTCGGCGGTTTGTCGAGTATCCTCGGAATGATGCCCGGCATGGGAATTAAGGCGAGCGATATCGAGGCGGCGGTTGACGACAAACAGCTTGCGCGAATGGAAGCGATCGTGCTTTCCATGACGCCTGCGGAGCGCAAAGATCCGAAGCTGTTAAATCCCAGCAGAAAGCACAGGATTGCAAGAGGCGCGGGTGTGGACATTGCTGTGGTAAATCGCTTTATCAAACAGTTTGAACAGTCACAGAAGATGATGAAGCAGCTCCCCGGAATGATGGGAGGTTTTGGCGGCAAAAAAGGGAGATTTAAATTTCCTTTTTAGCGAACAGGTTTATACCTGTTCGAATATAGAAGCATACAAACAAAAATAAAAGAAAGATTTATGAGGTGAAGAACATGGCAGTAAAAATCAGATTAAGAAGAATGGGTCAGAAGAAAGCTCCTTTTTATAGAATTATTGTAGCGGACTCAAGATCCCCAAGAGATGGTAAGTTTATCGAGGAGATTGGCACTTACAATCCCAACACTGATCCCAGTGAGTTTAAGGTAAACGAGGAGCTTGCAAAGAAGTGGCTTGCAAACGGCGCACAGCCTACAGAAGTTGTTGCAAAGCTTTTTAAAATCGCAGGGATTGAGAAATAACCCTTTATGCAAAGAAACACTTGGAGGTGTAAATAATGAAGGAGTTAGTTGAAGTGATAGCGAAAGCTTTAGTGGACAACCCTGACGAGGTTGTTGTCACAGAGAGCGTAAACGGAAAGAACGTTACCGTGGAGCTTCATGTGGCAGCCGATGATATGGGAAAAGTAATCGGTAAGCAGGGAAGAATTGCAAAAGCGATTCGTTCCGTAGTCAAAGCGGCATCTTCCAAAGAAAACTTGAAGGTTGATGTTGAGATTATCTAAAACAGGAAGGGTGTTCCGAAAAGAACACCCTTTAAAAATTGATGTTGGATTACAGGAAAGGTATCTGATTGCATGGAAGATTTACTGCAAGTGGGAGCGATTACGCAGATGCACGGTCTGCGTGGAGAGGTAAAGGTATTTCCAACCACAGACGACGCAAAGCGTTTTAAAAAATTAAAAGAAGTTATTTTGGACACGGGAAAAGAAAAAATGACGCTTGAAATCGAGGGCGTGAAGTTTTTTAAGAAGTTTGTGATCCTCAAGTTCAAAGGATTGGACGATATCAATGACGTGGAACGTTATAAGGGGAAAAATCTCTATGTCACAAGGGAAAATGCCGTAAAACTCAAAAAGAACGAGTATTTTATTGCCGATCTTATCGATCTGTCGGTATACGACGAGAACAATGCCTATCTTGGCAGATTAAAAGATGTGATTGTGACAGGCGCGAACGACGTGTATGAGATTACGCTTGAGGATGGCAGAGATTTGCTGCTGCCGGCAATTAAGCAGTGTATCCTTGATGTGGATATGGAGGAACGCAAAATGAAAGTTCATGTTCTGGAGGGATTGCTATGAACTTCCACATTATGACGTTGTTTCCCGAGATGGTTCTTGACGGACTGCGTACCAGTATTATCGGACGCGCGGAGGAAAAGGGACTGATTTCCTTAGAAGCTGTCAATATACGAGATTATACGACGGATAAACATAAAAAGGTTGACGATTACACCTACGGCGGTGGTGCGGGAATGCTGATGCAGGCGCAGCCCGTTTATGACTGTTGGAAAACGATTTGTGAAAATATTAACAAGAAAAAGGACAGTGAAACAAAGCCGCGTGTCGTGTATGTGACGCCTCAGGGAGAGGTATTTCATCAGAAAAAGGCCGTCGAACTTTCCAAGGAGAAAGACTTGATTTTTCTGTGCGGTCACTATGAGGGAATTGATGAGCGCGTTTTGGAGGAGATCGTCACGGACTATATCTCCATCGGCGACTATGTGCTCACGGGTGGAGAGTTGGCGGCAATGGTGATGATTGACGCGATTGCAAGACTTGTGCCGGGGGTTTTAAATAACGACGAATCGGCGCAGACGGAGTCACACGCCAACGGACTGTTGGAATATCCGCAGTATTCGCGCCCTGAAATCTGGCATGACAAAAAAGTGCCCGAAGTGCTGCTAAGCGGTCATCACGCAAAGATTGAAGCGTGGCGTATGGAGCAGTCCCTCGAGCGGACAAGGTTAAGACGCCCCGAACTGTATGAGGCGTATCTGCTTGCCAATCCGTCTAAACCTGAAAAAAATAAAAAGAGAAAAGAAGGTCTGTAAATCGGTGTGAAAAATGTGATTGCAGACCTTTTTTATTTTACAATTTTGGTGTATGAAAATTTTTATCAAAAATATTTACACAAAATGTCAATAGAATTATAATATTTTTAATATTTGCGTATTTTGTAAATGTTTGTTGCGCAAAAAAGTATTTACATAAGGAAAGGACGATCAAATTATGAAAGATGCGTATCAACTATCAAAACGGGAACAGCGTGTAATGGATCTATTGTGGGAGAAGGAAGCGCTGACAAGTGTGGATCTCTTGGAACAATTAAGTGATATTATGCCCAATGCAACCTATGTGCACAGGACGATCAATTCGCTGTTGGATGCAGGCTTTATACAGGAGTGCGGAAGCGTCCGCCACAGGACACAGTATGCGAGAAAATTCACCCCCTGTATGACGCGGGAAGAATACGCCGCCAAATATCTGGTAAGACATGGAATTCAAAGAAAATCGTTCGGTAAGGTTGCAATGGCGCTGTTTAACGAAACACAAGACGACCAAAATAAACATACCGGAGAATTGATTGCGGAGTTGGAGGAAATTATTGATCAGCTTAAATTACAGGCAGAGAACGAGAAATAGGATACAGATATTGTAAGAACGAAGGATAAGTGCGAGAAAGGAGCATGACTGATAAAAATGTGTATAACGGCATATTCATTGACGATGGCGTGCATCTGGACTTCCGTGCTGGTGGTTATCATGTATGCCATACAAAAAAACAAACGGACTTTGCAGTATTTCGGCATCAATAATCTGCTGATTTTATACGGTTTTTGCATTATCCGAATGCTCGTGCCGATAGAGCTTCCAATCACAAAAACGGTTCCTATGGAAATTATCTATAATACAATGACCCGCTTGTGTACGACAGAAACAATTGGAAGCAGCGTTCTGATAGGCGATGTGATTTTGATGATTTGGGGCTGCGGTACGGTGATAAGCTTATGTTTATTGATAAAAGATTACCGAATGACAAAACAGATACTTCGCGTCTGCACTGTGAAAAAGGAAGGAATGGCATATGAACTGCTAAGGAAATTGCAGGAAAAAAAGAGGGATAAACGGAAAATAGAAATATATACAACGCCCTATGCGGTTCCGATGGAGATTGGGATTTTACATCCGGCAATTTTGCTCCCGGATCGGGAATATCAGGAGCAGGACTTATACTACATTATGAAACATGAATATACGCATATTTTGAATCATGATTCAACTGTAAAACTGCTGTTAAATCTTTGGAGATGTATTTTTTGGTGGAATCCGATAGCATATTTGCTCTGTAATAATATAGAAGACACGTTGGAGTTAAAATGTGATTTTATTGTCGTCGGAAAATCGGGGAAAGAGGAGAAAGCAAAGTATTTGTCTGCAATTTTGCATACGCTGCAAAATGTGCCAAACGAAAAGGAGCAGAACAATTTACCCCAAAATATCAATGCGTTATATAAAGCACAGAGTAAGTCGGAAACCCTGAAACGATTTCGCAGTGTGTCGGAATATGCGGAGCTGACGGAGCAGACGAATGCGAAACATCAGAAATATATCGCCGTGATGCTTGTTGTTTATACAATGATATTTTGCGTTTCCTATGGATTTGTTTTTCAGTCCAAATTTGATCCTCCAATCGAGGAAGTGATAACGGAGGAAAATATTATTGAAATACGACAGGATAATACTTTTTTACGAGAGAAAGGAGATCGGTACGAAATAATCTATGAAGGTCAATGTATCGGAGACGTTGGGAAAGATTCGGCGCTGTCAATGCAAAAAAATGGATTTGAAATTAGATAAGATTCAGCAGATTTGGGTGAAAAATCTAGGTGATAAGAGCAAAAGTTTTGATGATTGTATGGGAAGGAAGGTATTTTGGGAGTTAAACCGGTACAATAACAGGAGGGAAGAATTATGAAGGCTATTAAATGGACGTATCAGGGCAATCCTTTTTATACGCATTTCAAAAAACATTTTTGTCCCAGATGTGGAACAAAAGTAAAATTGGGGTACGATAGAAAAATTATTTATCGAGATTCGATTATTGAAGCAAGAAATTATGACTTTTCCGATCTTGATACAAATTGGCTGAATAGTGTTGACTTTAGAACAAGGTGTTTTTTCTGTCCAAACTGTGAGATTAATATTTCTTTTAAGGTAATGAAGGAATACGAAGAGAAACGGTATCAATTTCAGAGGAAAGGAAGGGGATGAAATGGGATAAAGGGAACAATAAAAATTCATTAGTATAGATATTAATAGTTTTAACCAATTGAATGCGTCTGTGTCTTTTGAAGAAAAAACGCAGACATACTCAAAAAAAGATAATTGATGTATATATTTAGTAATTATAATTTGATTATTTTATACTTTTTGGAGAGATAGTATGGATTTTACAATATTTAATAATAGTGTAGAGATTTTTGATAGAAGAAAGGGCGATAAATTCAGGGAAGAATATCTTCATCAATTTGTAAACACCAATAAAAATTCATTTCAAGAGAAAATACAATTACGTCGCAAATTTATTGATGGATACTGTTATATAGGGTATTTGTGGGATTATCTTACTAATCCTGTATTGGTTGAGGAAGCGTATATTACTAAAGTGGCGGAGCACTTGAACTGTGTATATGTCTTTTGGGATATTCATTCATGTGAAAGAATATTTATAAAAGATTATTGGAAATTTGGTAAAGATACAGTGCTCAA
>JAAUZZ010000018.1 GCA_014804345.1 Lachnospiraceae bacterium
ATCCAATCTCAAGCTCCGCGCCGCTTGCCGTGCCGCCTTCAAATGCCACGCCGTCTTCCTTTCCTTCATAATCAATGTTTACGACATCTCCGTTTTCTACCGCGCGGTCCGTGATGCCTCCTGTCAGGTAATTGCTGTTGATATACGATTCGATATCCGCATCCTCTATCGTCGGCTTATATGCCGTAACTTTCATATTTTTATAATCATTCAAAACGACATAATCGTCAATGTTCAAATCCTGTAATCCAACATAGTCGTCCCGCTCGCTCACGCGCTGCGCATCCAAAATCGAGGAAGTCGTACTTCCCGCCGCGTTTTCGACAGCGCTTTGTGTTTCCGCCGCAGTTGCAGCTTCCGTGCTTTGATCGGACTCCTGCACGGCTTTCTTATCCCCACATGCGCTCACCCCGAGCATCACAGCCCCTGTAAGGCACACGATCATAAACTGGTGTTTCATTTTCAAATAACCCTTCAACATGAATACTCCTCTCTTGTCAACATAACCTTTTATCTTATCAGTATATCAAAAAAAGAAGGAAAATAAAAGTGTTTCTTGCACTTTCCCCTATTTAATGATACAATTTTTATAATATCTTAGGAAATAAATGTAAATAGAAAGGCTGATTTCACATATGGGTACTGTAGCAAAAGTTCTTCTTATTGTATTGATTGTTCTGGTTTTGCTTGTCATAGCATTGTATTTTCTTGGCAAAAAAATGCAGAAGAAACAGGCGGAACAACAGGCGCAGATTGATGCGGCAAAACAAAGCGTTTCGATGCTGATCATTGATAAAAAGAAAATGAAATTAAAAGATGCGGGACTTCCCGCTGTGGTGCTTGAACAGGCTCCAAAGTATATGCGCCGCGCCAAGCTTCCGATCGTAAAGGCCAAAATAGGACCGCAAATCCTGTCACTTATCTGCGACGCCGAAATCTTTGACAGCGTTCCCGTAAAGAAGGAAGTCAAAGCAACGATCAGCGGTATCTATATCACAGATGTCAAGGGAATCCGCGGTCCGCTCGCAGCGGCGCCCGCAAAGAAAAAGAGCAAATTCAAAGCATGGGTGGCAAGAATGCAGGAAAAAGCAGGCGCAAATCCAATTAAATAAATAGCGTCGCCCGGCAGCGACGCATTAAAAGAATACGGTATAAAATCAAAGGATTTTATACCGTATTCTCCCTAAATAATTTACATTATCGCAACGATTTGTATCCAATCTTTAACGTATCTTAAAAGAAATATTCTCTGATCTCACAATTTCGAATGCCGAACGCGGCATACTCCTCGTTGGTCATATCATGAAAATAGGAATGCACTACCCTCGCAATGCCGTTGTGCGCAACCAGCATATAGGTCTTGTCGTCCGATTTTGCCTTGATATCATCCAAGAGATTATAAATGCGCTGCGCAAGGTGAAGCATCGTTTCGCCGCTGCCAAAATGATTGACAAAGCTCTTTTTCATTTCCTGAAACTCGGCTCCATTTCTTGCAGTCGCCTCATACTTTCCGAAATTCTGCTCTGTCAGGCGTACCTCCGCACTTGCCGCAATCCCCGTAATTTTCGATACCTCAAGCGCCGTGTCCCGTGCCCGAATAAGCGGTGAATAAAGGATTTCATCAATCTCAAGCTTCTCTTCCAATATCTTTTTTCCAAGTTCCCTTGCCTGTTCGCGTCCAAGCTCCGTGAGTGCAACATCCGTCGCCCCGCAGATTTTGTTTTCAACATTCCAAACGGTCTGTCCGTGTCTTGTAAGATATACGTGTGCCATCGTCTTCCCCCTGCATTTCTTTTACAAAAACTAGTGTTATTTATAAATCAAGTTTTAAGTCGTTCTCCCGTATCCATCCGATTTTGCGGAATCCCATTCCAATAACATATGTAATGATTGCGGGCAGCACAAAGCTGATGCAGACAAGTCCTGCCCAGTCGCCGACCGTAATCGCTGTCTTTGTTCCCTCCGCAATGTCATTTAACCAGCCTGTATACACGCCAATCTGCCCCACAAGTCCGCAAGTGCCCATTCCCGATGCGACTGCCGCACCATTCATCTTTAACCGGAATACACAAGTGGCAATCGGACCTATGATCGCAGACGCAATAATCGGCGGCAGCCAAATCCGCGGCTTTCGCACGATATTTCCCATTTGAAGCATCGAGGTGCCAATCCCCTGTGCAAAAAATCCGCCCCAGCCGTTTTCCCGAAAACTCATCACGGCAAAACCGACCATCTGGGTACAGCAGCCCGCAAGCGCCGCTCCGCCTGCGAGTCCCGTAAGACCAAGCGCCGCACAGATTGCCGCACTGCTGATCGGTAGCGTGAGCGCAATGCCCACAATCACTGAAATGATGATGCCCATCAAAAACGGCTGCAATTCCGTTGCCCACATAATCGCCTTTCCGACTGCGCTTGCCGCACTTCCGATTGCCGGCGCGCACACCATTGCAAGAAGCGCTCCCACAACAATGGTAACAAGCGGCGTCACGATAATGTCAATTTTTGTTTCTTTTGAAACCGCCTTGCCAAACTCCGCGGCAATCACAGCGATGATCAATACCGCAAGCGGACCTCCCGCGCCACCAAGCGTATTTGCGGCATGTCCCACAGTCGCAAGTGAAAACAAAACAAGCGGCGGACAATGCAGCGAATAGCCGATTGCGATCGCCATTGCCTCTCCCGTAACTGCTTTCGCGTAACCGCCAATCGTCACAAGCAACTCTATTCCAAGCTGTTCTCCAAGCGTGGAAAGAATCGTTCCGATCAAAAGCGATGCAAAAAGTCCCTGTGCCATCGCGCCAAGCGCATCGATGCCATATCGTTTACCCGATATGATAATATCTTTGCGCTTTAAAAACTGCTTTAATTTTTCCATAATAATCCTCCGTATTTATGGTCACACAAACTTGTGCGTGAAAAATTTATCTTTCATGTTTTCTCCTCTATGAGTTAAAAAATGCGTATATGTTCTCAGCCACATTTGCCGTTATCCCCGGCACTTCTGATATCTGTGCTACATCTGCCGCTTTTAGCTCCTCGATGGATTTAAAATATTTCATGAGCGCTTTTCTGCGGCTTGGTCCGACGCCCGGTATCTCATCGAGAACCGAATGCACCTGTGCCTTACTCCTGAGCGAACGATGATAGGTAATCGCAAAGCGATGCGCTTCGTCCTGAATACGCGTGATCAACTTAAAACCCTCACTGTTTCTGTCAATTGGAAGCTCCAGATTATTAAAATACAAACCCCTTGTACGGTGATTGTCATCCTTTACCATACCGCAAATGGGAATATCGATTCCCAACTCATCAAGCACCTGTTTTGCGACATTGACCTGTCCGCGTCCGCCGTCCATCAACAGCAGATCCGGAAACTTTGTAAAACTGCCGAAACTCTCATCAAAGCCATTCTCGTCGTTTCCTTTTTCCCTTCTGATCTCCTCACGCTCATCAAGTCCGTGTCGAAAGCGCCTCGTAAGCGCCTCATGCATACACGCGTAATCGTCCGGTCCCGCTACTGTTTTCATTCTGAATTTGCGATAGTCGCTGCGCTTAGGCTTTCCCTTTTCATACACCACCATCGAACCTACATTGGCAAATCCGCTGGTGTTAGAGATGTCAAATGCCTCCATTCTAGTCAGCGGACTGATGCCTAAAATTTCCTCAATTTCCTTGACTGCGCCGATCGTTCTGCCCTCTTCCCGCTTAATACGCTCTCTGTCCTGACTTAAAACAAGCTGCGCATTTCTTGCTGCCAGCTCTACAAGCCGCTCCTTCGAACCTCTTAACGGAACCCGCAAATGAACCTTGGCGCCCTTTTTGTTCGTAAGCCACTGCCCCACAAGCTCCATATCCTCAATCGGCTGTTGCAGCATGATTTCTCGCGGAATAAAGGGTGTCCCCGCATAGAACTGCTTCACAAAGCTTGTTAATATTTTATCAGGCAGAGGCTCCTCAACTTGCATCATATAGAAATGCTCTCTGCCGATCAGTTTACCGTTCCTTAAGAAAAAGACCTGTACGACCGTCTCGTTTCCGTCGATCGCCAACGCAATGATATCCTTGTCCTCACCAATATTGTCGGACATTTTCTGCGTTTCGCTGACTTTCTTGACGCTTTCAATCAAATCGCGGTATTTAATAGCCTCCTCAAACTCCATGTTCTCGGAGGCTTTCTGCATTTTTTCTTTTAATTCTTTGATAATCGGCTGATGTTTTCCGCTTAGAAAATCAATCGCCTGCTGAATCTGCACGGCGTAATCTTCCTTGGAAATATACCCTTGGCACGGTGCGCTGCACTGACCGATATGATAGTTCAGACAAGGGCGCTCCTTTCCGATATCCCGCGGAAGCTTTCGGTTGCACGTCTTTAATTTGTACAGCTTATTGATCAAATCAATGCTTTCCTTCACACCGCCGTTTGTAAACGGACCAAAGTATTTCGCCCTGTCTTTCTTCATCTGACGCACCATCATCACGCGCGGATAATCTTCGCCCAGCGTTACTTTGATGTAAGGATACGTCTTGTCATCCTTCAAAAGCGTGTTGTACTTCGGAGAATACTCTTTGATCAGATTATTCTCAAGCACAAGCGCCTCAAGCTCCGAGTCCGTCACAATATACTCAAAACGTGCGATCAGCGATACCATCTTGTCAATCTGCGGACCTCTTCCGATGTTTTCCTTAAAATAAGAGCGCACACGGTTATGCAGATTGATCGCTTTTCCCACATAGAGAATGGCATCGTCCGCATCATGCATGATATAGACTCCCGGTTTATCCGGAAGCTTTTTTAATTCTTCTTTTACATCGAAATCCTGTGTTTGATTGTTATCTGTCTCCATTTACATTCCTGTCCCAAGCAGAACCAAACCGTGAAGTTTCACCGTTTGTCTGATTTTTATCATTCTCCCTGTCGCTATCAGACTGCTTTTGCGGTTCCTGTCCCTGTTTACTGCGCTCATCTGTAGACTCCGACTCCGGGAAGGTAAAAGCCTGACGCTGCGGCTCATAATTTCTAAGCAACTCCGGACTTGGCGCTTTTTCTTCATTTTGGTCGAACAATACATCATCTGAATGTTCCGGTTTTTTCTCCTCAGAATCGGACGCATCTGCATCTTTCTTGTCCTTCTCGTCCTTCTCGTCAGGCTCGGGCAATCCCTTTTCCTCACGGTAAATCTTCATGAACTCCTTGCCCGTGATCGTTTCTTTCTCAATCAGATATGCGGCTATCTTGTCCATGATATCTTTATTCTCGCGCAGCATCTCAAGCGCTTCCTCGTAAGCGCTCTTGAGCATCTTCATCACTTCTTCATCTATGTCCGCAGCGGTGTTTTCCGCGCAGTTGAGTGTACTGGTGCTGTCCAGGTACTGGCTTTCAACCGTTGCAAGTCCCATCAGTCCAAATCGGTCACTCATACCGTAGCGCGTCACCATCGAACGCGCAATATTGGTAGCACGCTCAATATCGTTTGCCGCGCCTGTTGTAACTGTGTCAAACATAATCTCCTCCGCGGCGCGTCCACCTAGAAGTCCGACGATCATATCATGAAGTTCCGCCTTGGAATTCAAATACTTTTCATCCTCGGGCACATGCATAACATAACCGAGCGCACCCATTGTACGGGGCACAATCGTAATTTTCTGCACAGGTTCCGAATTTTTTTGCAGAGCGCTGATCAGCGCGTGTCCTACCTCGTGGTAAGAAACAATCTTGCGCTCCTCCTTGCTCATGATGCGGTCTTTTTTCTCCTTGCCCACAAGCACCACTTCCACAGCATTGAACAAATCCTTCTGGCTGACGAACTCTCTGCCCTCTTTAACGGCGTTGATTGCCGCCTCATTGATCATATTGGCAAGATCCGCGCCGACTGCTCCGCTTGTCGCAAGCGCAATTTCATTTAAATCGACCGTTTCGTCCATTAATACATCTTTTGCATGCACCTTTAAGATATTGACACGCCCTTTTAAATCGGGCTTATCCACAATAATCCGCCTGTCAAAACGTCCCGGACGCAGCAATGCCTTATCCAGAATCTCGGGACGGTTCGTTGCCGCTAATATGATAACACCCTTCTTGCCGTCAAAGCCGTCCATCTCCGACAAAAGCTGGTTCAGCGTCTGCTCACGCTCCTCGTTTCCGCCGCCGTATTTCGAATCACGGCTTCTTCCGATTGCGTCAATCTCGTCAATAAACACGATACACGGCGCGTTTTTTTCCGCCTCTTTAAACAAATCGCGCACACGCGACGCGCCGACACCGACATAAAGTTCAATAAAATCGGAACCTACCAGAGAGAAAAACGGCACATGCGCCTCTCCCGCCACTGCCTTTGCAAGCATGGTCTTACCTGTTCCGGGTGGTCCTACAAGGAGCGCGCCCTTTGGCAGTTTCGCACCGATTTTAGCGTACTTTCCAGGATTATGCAAAAAATCCACAACCTCCTGTAACGACTCTTTTGCCTCGTCCTCTCCCGCTACATCTTTAAACGTAATGCCCGTTTCCTTCTGCACATACACTTTGGCGTTGCTCTTTCCAATGCTGAACGCTCCGCCGCCGCCCGACGCCCTTCTCATCACCATACTGAAAAATGCGCAGATGATCAGGGTCGGAATTACATAACCCAGGACTACCATAATGATACCCGAGCGGTCGGGAAGCGCGCCTTTAACCTCGACCTCCGCCTTTAAAAGCCGCTTTGTAAGGGTATCGTCATCCTCAACCTTTCCCGTCAGATAGGTTATCGTCGGCTGATAATAAGACAAAAGCTTGTCGCTCGACTCCTTTTCCTTAGGCGTGATAACAATCTGGTTTGATTCGATCTTCACACTCTCGACGGAGCCGTTCTCAACCATTTCAATAAATTCGTTGTAAGTAATTTCCTTGCTGGTCGCGCCCGTCACGTACTTTGTCAGATAACTCACCAAAAGGAGCGAGATCATGATTGCCACCAGCATCATAAAAACGCTCTGTCTTTTGGGATCCCTTCCGTTATTTCCGCCATCATGCCCCCCATTACCGTTATGATTGTTAAACTGATTATTGTCCATAGTATTCTATTAATTATCCTTTCATATTTGTTCGTATCTATATTGAATATTTTTAACAAATCAAGTATAATTATAAAGATAATCCATTTATAAATCAATAATTTCTTTATGAAATAAAACTAAAGTAATTTGAAAGAAAGGACGAAACCGAATATTATGCCTGTTAAATATGTATTTGTAACCGGCGGCGTCGTATCAGGACTCGGAAAAGGAATCACTGCTGCATCGCTTGGCCGGCTTTTAAAGTCAAGGGGATACAAAGTCACCATGCAAAAATTTGATCCATATATCAACATCGACCCCGGTACCATGAATCCGATTCAGCACGGGGAAGTTTTTGTTACGGACGACGGCGCGGAAACAGACCTTGATTTAGGTCATTATGAGCGCTTTATCGACGAAAGTCTTGACAAAAATTCCAATGTCACCACGGGAAAGGTTTACTGGAGTGTTCTGCAAAAGGAGCGGCGCGGCGATTACGGCGGTGGTACGGTTCAAGTGATCCCACACATCACGAATGAGATTAAGAGCCGATTTTATCGAAATTTTACGGATCCCGATATGCGGATTGCAATAATTGAGGTCGGCGGCACGGTCGGCGATATCGAGAGTCAGCCGTTTTTGGAGTCAATTCGACAGTTCCAACACGAGGTCGGACACGAGAACGCCATTTTAATCCATGTAACGCTGATTCCTTATCTGAGCGCATCTCAGGAGATGAAGACGAAGCCGACACAGGCAAGCGTTAAGGAGCTTCAAGGGATGGGCATTCAGCCGGATATCATTGTTTGCAGAAGCGAACATACGCTCGATCACGGGATCAAAGATAAAATCGCGCTGTTTTGCAATGTACCGACTTCCCATGTATTGCAAAATCTTGACGTGGAATACCTCTATGAGGCGCCCCTTGCGATGGAGCGGGAGCACTTGGCGGAGGTTGCGTGTGAATGTCTGCATTTAAAATGTCCGGAACCCGACTTGGAGGAATGGACAAAGATGGTGTCCGATTTAAAAGCGCCTACACAGGAGGTCAATATTGCACTGGTCGGGAAATACACACAGCTTCATGATGCTTACATCAGCGTTGTAGAGGCATTAAAGCACGGCGGTATCCCACAGCATGCCACGGTCAATATCAAGTGGGTTGACTCGGAACAGGTCAATGCGGAAAATGTCGCTTCTATTTTAGGTGATGTCGACGGACTTCTCGTTCCCGGTGGATTTGGCGACAGGGGCATTGAGGGCATGATTGACGCCATTCGGTACGCGAGAGAAAACAATATTCCGTTCCTTGGGCTTTGCCTTGGCATGCAGCTTTCGATCGTAGAGTATGCAAGAAATATACTGGGGTACAACGACGCGCACAGCATCGAGCTTGACCCCAACACCATTCACCCCGTTATTGCACTGATGCCGGATCAGAACGGTGTGGAGGATATCGGCGGCACCTTAAGACTCGGTTCTTATGAATGCCATCTTGATACAACCTCAAAGGCGTACAAGCTCTACGGCAGTGAAGTCATTCACGAGCGTCACAGACACCGCTATGAGGTGAACAATGATTATAGGAGCGCGCTCTCCGAAAAGGGTATGCTCTTATCGGGACTTTCTCCCGACGGACGGATTGTGGAGATGATTGAAATACCCTCGCACCCGTTCTTCCTCGCAACACAGGCGCATCCGGAATTAAAGAGCAGACCAAACAGACCGCATCCGCTGTTTAAGGGGCTTGTGGAGGCTGCCATCGCTTACAAAAACAAATAAATAGCAATTGAAAACAACACAAAAGCTGCGTTTCTTTGCGCAGCTTTTTCTTTTCTCAATATTCTTCTTCCTCTTCCTTTTCCGCAATATCACTGACCGGCTTTTCGAGTCCTTCAATCACGATATTGTTCTTTTGCGCATAATCCCACAATGCCGCATGAATCGCCTCCTCCGCAAGTAGTGAACAGTGTACCTTTACAGGCGGCAGTCCATCCAACGCTTCCATAACTGCCTTATTGGTGACTGTTAATGCCTCCTGTACAGTCTTTCCCTTTACTAACTCCGTCGCCATACTGCTTGTCGCAACTGCCGCGCCGCAGCCGAAGGTCTTAAATTTTACGTCCCTAATTACGCCTTGCTCGTCAATGTCAAAATACATTCTCATAATATCTCCGCATTTCGCATTTCCGACTGTTCCGATTCCGCTGGCATTCTCGATTTCTCCCACATTTCTGGGATTATTAAAATGATCCATCACTTTCTCACTGTACATTGGTTTTCCTCCTCCTTGCCTTCTCACTCGGTATCTTTTTGCGCGCGAGCAAAATCTTCGTATAAAGGCGACATATCACGCAGTCTTTTAATGATTTTCTTTAACTCGTCCACCACAAAATCAATCTCCTCTATCGTCGTTTCCTCCGACAGCGTAATCCGCAGCGAACCGTGCGCAATCTCATGTGGAAGTCCAATCGCGAGCAATACATGCGATGGATTCAACGCCCCCGATGTGCACGCCGAACCGCTCGACGCATAAATTCCAAGCTGGTCAAGCAAAATCAGCATTGATTCGCCCTCAATAAACCGAAAGCAGAAATTCGCGTTATTCGGCAGCCTGTCCGTCTTGTGCCCGTTTAACCGCACGTGCGGAATTTCGTCTAAAGCACGCGCGATCAAATGATCACGAACCTCAATTTCCCGACGGTTTCTTTCTTCCATTGTTTCCCGGGCAATCTCCGCCGCCTTTCCAAATCCCACAATGCCGGGCACATTCAACGTGCCTGCCCTTCTGCTGCGTTCCTGCGCTCCGCCATGTATAAACGAGCGGATTTTCACACCCTTGCGAATATACATGATACCAATTCCCTTAGGCCCATTCAGCTTGTGCCCACTCGCGGAAAGCATATCAATATTCATGTCATCTACCGAAATCGGAATATGTCCGTATGCCTGCACAGCATCCGTGTGAAAGAGCACACTATGCTCACGCGCAATTTTTCCGATTTCCGCAATCGGTTCAATCGTTCCGATTTCATTATTTGCCGTCATAATGGAGATTAAAATGGTATCGGGGCGGATTGCCGCCTTTAACGCCTCAAGCGAAATCTTCCCGTCTTCGTCCACATCAAGATAAGTCACTTCATATCCCTGTTTCTCCAAAAATTCGCAAGTGTGCAAAACGGCATGATGCTCTATTTTACTTGTAATAATGTGCTTTCCCTTCTCCGCGTATGCCTGCGCCGTCGCAATCAGCGCCCAATTATCCGATTCACTTCCGCCGCCCGTAAAATAGATTTCCTCGGAGTTTGCGCCAATCAATTCCGCTGCCTGCTGCCTTGCCTTGTCAACCGCCTTTCGCGCCTCCGATGCAAAGGTATAGACCGCAGACGGATTGCCGTAGGCCTGTCTGAAAAACGGCATCATCTCGTCAAGCACAGCCTCGCTCACCTGTGTCGTTGCCGCGTTATCCAAATAAATCATATTAATAACCATGCTCCTTTCTTAACCTGCGAATTTGTGCCTCAAGCACAAATTTGCCGTGTGAAAAATTTATTTTTCACACTATTCATAACGATTCCTGTCCTTTCCCATAGATGAGTATTTATACTTTTCCTATTCATTTACTATGTTTATGTTTCACATTATATCACTTATCCAATTTCTGTCAATAGGTTTGTTCGTTTTAACTAACGCCACTGACAAAATCCACTGTATACTTTCCCTCCTGCCAAGTGATGGACAAGGGCTTGAAATCATACGTCGTAACGCGATAGCCCTCCGCCGTGAGCGACACAGTAAACGCCGCCATTCCGCCTTTGACACACGATTTCTCCGGCTGCGCGCTGATAAAATTGCCAAGTGAATAGTACACAAGCATCTTATGACCGTTATCGTCTGTCAGTATCTCGTACGGCTGGATCACATGCGGGTGCGTCCCAATTAGAATATCCACACCGCTGTCTAAAAATACCTGTGCCCATTGTTTCTGAAAATCGTCCGGCTCCTCGGCATACTCCGTTCCCCAGTGCGCAAACACGATTACAAAATCCGCATCATTTTTTGCCTCCGCAATATCCCCGCGGATTTTTGCTTCGTCCTCCAGCAAATGCACCATGTATGGGGTTTGATCGGGTATCGCAAGCCCGTTTGTGCCGTATGTGTAATTGAGCAGCGCAAACCGCACCCCATTGCGTGTAATGGTCTGATATGCCCAATATTCCTTTTCCTCCTCAGACTGTATCCCAAGACAAGTCACATGGCTGTCGTCAAAGAAAGTTTTTGTAAAACTTACCCCCTCCGCGCCCCTGTCAAGGGCATGGTTTGTCGCGCATGTCACTATGTCAAATCCCGCGTCCGCAACCGCCTCTCCGACTTGAACAGGCGTGCCAAATCTGGGATAATCATGATACATGGACGGATTATCCGTTAGCGGCGTTTCCTGATTGATTATGGCAATATCACTCTCCGCAATCACATCTTTTACATTTTCGAACAAAAATCCAAAATCCCCGCCGTTATTCAGACCATAGCGATAAATCGGTTCATGCGCCAAAAGATCTCCGAACGCAACAAAGGAAATATCCGTATCTTCCTTCGCAAATCCCCACGAATCCCATACCCAACTGCTGACTGCGCCCTCTAAATCCGTCAGCCAAAGACGGCTGTACGGCGCGCTCTTTTGATTTGACGCAATATCCGCCACGTCCTGACCGATAAAAGAGGACATCCATTTCGGTTTCACCTCGTCGGGTGTATATTCATACACAAAAATATGCTGCGACCAGTTCCGCTCATCCTGCTCCACCCAAATCGGCTTGACTTTTCCGTAACGCCCCTTTTTCCAGCAAAGCAGCACAAGTTCGCCCTGATTATCGTTATCAACATCACAGAATAACGCTTTCTGAACTTTTACGCCGTCCTGTGAAGTCCAAATAACGCTGTCCCCATGAGTAACGTGGACCGTTCGATGCGATAACAAAAGTCTGTATTCGCCCGAAGCATCATATTCCTCGCTATTTTCCCAACGAATCCACTGCGGCAGAAAAGCGCCGCTATTCCACAATAAAAACAGGATCGCAGCGGCGCTTGTCAATGCCATCATTAATATAACTATTTTTCTAAAAAATCGTTTCATACACAGGTTCAAGGTTTTATTCCCATACATATTTGTATCTGTAGCTTCTCGTCCAGTCGGGCTGTTCAATCGACTGCTCCCACTCATAATTTCCCTCTTCATTCGGCTGTATCCCCAGCATCTGACGCCACTTTGAATCGGTCAGACGGTCATCCATCGGCCATGTAAACTGATAGAAGGAATAGACGCTTCCCTTTGCAAGCTTGATCTTACCGTCTACCTGAATGACAACGAAGATATAGGACGGATCACCTGTTCCCACTTCCAAAACGCTTCCCGAATCGGGATCTGTCGCAATATCCGCAATAATCGCTGCCGGACACTCCTGCGTAGCGATATACTCCTCGTCGCTTTCTCCCTTTATCGCCTCATACCAGAAATGCTCGATATTTCCGCCGTAACTTCTGATAAACTCGTACTCGTCATCGGTCAGCAGTTCATCTTGAAGCTCCTTATTGGAAATGGTATACATCTGATCTGCAATCTGCACAAGGCGCGAAAGATTTTCCTCCTGTTCTGCGGAAAGCATTCCGTATTTTTTCAACCCCTGTGCCGTCATATCCGCAAGGCTCATAAAGCGCGCATAAACAAGCGGCTCCGGCTCAACATATCCCCTATCGTCGACCTCGTCGAAATAATCGCCGCCCATCTCGGCAATCACCTGTTTTGAATAAAGGATTGTGTCATGCTTTAATTCCGCATAACTGCCCGCAAAGCACTCCATGCTCTTCTTCGTCCACGCTTCATTCTGCATAAATACCGGATAGCCCTCGCCCTTCTCGGCAAGCAGCGGACGCAGCGTGTGCAGCCAGCTCGCATACAGACTTGCCGCCCACAATTCGTCGTTTTCCTCTGCAAGTCCCGTGCGCAGTTTCTCCATATTTTCCGTATAATGTTCGTAATCCTCTACACCGCTTTCCTTTAAAATCGAAAGCGCCGTATCACTGCCAAGCGCCGCCAAGACATCCAGCACGTCGGGAAGCATACGCTTTTCCCCTGCGCTGTTCCTGTCCACATTCCTGTAAATCAAGTTTTGCATAATCTCCCCGTCAATCGTAAACCGCTGACCCATAAAGCGAAAGCCGGGAATTACGTTACTGTCATCCCACTCATAAATCGGAACAGAGTTAATCTTCGGTGCGGGCAAATCTGCCGTCTTTTCATAAAACTGCGAAAAAACGTTCTGTGTTCCGATCAAGTCCGTTGTGCCGATCATGTCACCATATACTTCACTGATTAACGGCGCGTATTCGCAAACGCCCAAATCATCGCTTGCACCCGCAAAGAACGCCGTTACGCTGTAAATTGCGCCCCACATGGCAGTTGCCTCCTCATCGTCCGCAAGCGCTTTCGTGATCAAAAACGCGCTTCTGATATGGTCTTCACTGTCCTGTTGAAAATGGATCCTGCCATACCACATCATCGCCTTGAAGTACCGCTCCAGTTTCTCATCGCCCTCATAGTAGCCGCGCGGCACATACTGCGAGTAATCCTCATCATCATTCCGAATCTCCGATATGTCAATCCCTTCCGCTTTTTGGATTTTGTCAAGCTCACTCTGCACGATATCCGCAACGTCGGGTGAAACCTCTGTGCTGTCATCCAACAGTTTCTTTCCAATCGTAAAAAATGCGACATTGCGCTTTGCCGCGCTCTCCCACTCGCTGCCCTTTAACGCCTCATACTGCGTAAGACCGTTTTCGAGCATTCTGTCACTCAACTGCACGAGACTGTCAAAGAGATAATCCCGCTCAATATTTTTGAGTAAATAGCTAAAATACAGATGATAGGTGTGCATCAATGAATCCACTGTGACAAAATTCGGTATCAGCTGATAGCGGTTGGTTTCATAAACCTCAAAAAACTCATTTCCCGCGTTCCCTTCCACGACAAAACCGTTCTGTGACAGCTTTTGCGCAAATTCGTCGTTAGGGCCGTCATAAAAAAACTGCTTCAAGTTTTCAATATTGCTCAAATCCGGCTCCACACTGTACTGCGCCACCTGTGGCGTGACATTCTCCGACACGCTCTGCGGCAGACTGCCAATCAGCATTGGACGCCGTCCCATATACAGATTCAATGACACCTCCGTCGTATCCGATGATAGTTCGGTTTTTTGCTGTGTTTCTTCCATTGTAGAAATTTCACTGCTCTGTGGCGACTGCGCTGTGGAAACTTCATCTCTGCTTGGCTGCGCGGGAGCGGCACATCCACCGATCAGGCTGACTGCCAATATGATCGCCGCTGTTTTCTTGTATTTTTGCTTTATTTTGAACATACGTTTACACACCTCACATTTTTATACAGTTCAATTCCGTTTCAGTATAGCAGTGTCCCGCTTTATTTGCAATATACAGTCTTTTTTCTGTTTTGTACCCAAAACTGCCAAAGAACAGTATTCCCATATGAAATGGGTGTGTCGAATAATCCGTGAAGTTTTCACGGTTTATCTTACACACCCAACTTAAAGCTATTTTATATCATTTTGGTCTACAGTGCCTTAGTTTCCAAAAGAAACTTGAAACCGCTGCTGTGATTCCTGATCTTCTTTTGATAAGTCAGGAAAATTAATAACAGCGCTATTCTCCTTATTGGCCTCTATTCCGGAAACTTTAAGGTTTGCTGTCGCGTTCATTGTGCCGCCATCTTTACCCAAATCCGAGAATTGGAGTGTCCTTGCGCTTTCTTCCTTTTTCTCCAATTTTTCAAGCTCTGCCTGTTTTTTCTCTGTATCGACGCCGCGTCTCTCGTCCTGATTGATTTCTCCTTTTAACACAGCAATGTCGCTTTTGATTCCGGATATGGCTGTTTCCCGACGACTGATTTGTTGTGAGGAAGCGTCTGCAGATACCATTTCATACATCTTTTTGCCGGATAATCCTGTATCTGCGTCCTTATCATCGTCTATAGCTTTTGTTTCTCTTGCGGTAACGCCTTTCTCTTTGGCTTCACTAGTTTGTTTTTGATCTGCATTTACGACGCGCTTCTCATCCTGCTCCATTCCATCCTTTAAAATCACAGTGCCATCGTTGTTTTGGAATATCACAGTTCCCTGATAACCTGTCTGTTGTGCGGACTTATCTGTTGATACAGCCGCAGACGTTTCTTTGTTGGATACTCCTGTAGACGCATCATTGTCTATGGTTTTTGTTTCTTTTTCGGCAATGCTTTTTTTGTCTGTCTCATCTGCCTGTATTTTGTCCGCCGTTTTTTCTTCGTCTTCCGGTCCCTCATTTTTTTCCAGTTCCGCCATCATAAGTTCTCTTCTTTGTGAATTGAGAACCTCATTTTGATGTCGTTTCAGTTCTGCATTAAGATCGGATATTTCTCTCTGCTGCTTCTTTCTCTCATCCGCCTTCTCATCAGCGGAAAGCTCTTCTTTTGCAGACACTTTCTGCATCTGCTGCTGTCTATCTGTAATCTCATTTTCAATTTTTTTACTTTCTATATCTTTTGAACCCGTCTTATTCGTCCATACGCTTGACATACTGTTCATCGATGTTACACTTCCAACTCCCATAATATCATCTCCTTTACCTATTATAAAATGTTTCATGCAGCACATTTGTTATAATATGTATTTTCTCTTGATTACTGTATTTACCTATATTTTACTATTTTTATGGGCAGAAAGCAAGAAAAATACGAATTAATTGCATTATTAATTGCATTATTTCCACTCTTTCCAGACTTCCGGCTGATAACCGACCGTTGCCTGCTTTCCGTTTCTTACAATCGGGGTTTTCAAAACTTTTTGGTTTTCAAGTATTTTTTCGTCCTTATCCTCATCTGAAATATATTTTATCAGCGCAAGCGTGTCTTTATCTTTGCAGTTTTCATCAAGAAGATTTTCAATGCCGCCCACTGCTTGTTTTACGCTTGTATACTCACCTTTGCTCATGCCTTTTTCCTTCATGTCAATAAACTGGTACTTGATTCCGCGTTCCTTAAAGTACCTCATGGCTTTTTTTGTGTCGAAACACTTATTTGTTCCAAATATCTGTATATTCATAATCTCACCCAGTTTCTTTATATATAATTTTTAAATTCATTATAGCAAATATAATGATTTAACAAAATAAATTTTTAGTTTAATAATTTTTGGATTTTAACGCATAATCTTGCATCCTTTCTATTTTATTTGTCTTTTTTCGCATCACATAGTATAATGTTATTAGAATTAAATCAAAATATTGATATGAAAGAGGCTTTTTATGCATACACTGATTAAACCATCCGCTGCTATCCGCCAAAACTATACTGAAATCGCAAATTTGTGCAAAGAAACAGGAGAACCTGTCTTCCTGACAAAAAACGGTGAAGGGGATTTGGTTGTTATGGATATTGCTGCATATGACCAGCGCGAAAAACAACTGGAACTAAGGGAAAAACTGGTTGAGATTGAAGAATTGAGGAGAGCCGGCGCAAAAGACATTCCAGCCCGCACAGCATCTGCCAATCTCCGTTCCCTGCTGAAGGAGAATTCCCATGTATAAGGTTGATGTTTCTCCGGCCGCTAATGCCGTTTTGGAAGAATACAGTTTCCGGTGCGCTAACGACAATGGCGTGGAATGCGCATTTCGTCTTTTGGATGCTTTCGATAGCAAAATAAATTATCTTGAAACAACCCCCATGATCGGCTGCGCGAGATTAAAATATATCCTTTCCAAATACCGTGTAATTACATTTTGGCCTCATCTCTGGCTTGTATTTCAGATAAAGGAAGAGGAACAGTGTGTAAAAATTGAATATATCATTGATGACCGACAAAACTATGGTTCCTTTTTAAAATAGCAGGAATAGAGAGGGAAAAATGATGCGAATTATAGCCATAACAAAAAAATGTTTGGAATGTGAGAAAAACCTTATTTTATCATCCGTTGAAAAAGAAGATAAGGTTTTGTTTTTTGACAATGAAAATGAACTCCTCAAAAGCAAGGATTATGCAAATATAGAAATCGTATTTGGTGAGCCTGAACTCAGTACGATTCATTTCATGAAAAATCTTAGATGGATTCAAATGACTTGGGCAGGCGCCAATAAATACACTTCTGCTGCGGATTTTCCTAATAATATTATTCTTACCGGCGCCTCAGGCGCTTTTGGAAGCATTATTTCCGAATATATTGTTTCCGGAATTCTTGCATTATATAAAAATCTGTTCCCATATCGTGCGCAAATGAAAAGCGGCGGTTGGAACCAAATTGAGGATGATGATACATTAGAGGGAAAAAGAGCGCTTATTTTAGGAACAGGAAATATCGGACAGGAAACTGCAAAAAAGCTTAACTGTTTTGGAGCTTATACTGTTGGGATATGTCGTACTCCCGGCAATAAACATCTGCCTTTTGATGAAATATATACAATAGACCGTGTTGATACGCAATTGCAAAGTGCTGATGTGGTTATTATCGCTCTTCCGGGCACAACGGAAACGGAGGGAATGTTTGACGCAGAAAGAATCAAAAAGATGAAGGCAAACGCCATACTCGTAAATGTTGGACGTGGATTTATCGTGAATACGGACGAATTAACAAACGCTCTGCAGAAAGGATTACTCAGAGGCGCGGTTCTTGATGTTACATATCCTGAACCTTTGCCCGAAAATCATCCTCTCAGATATATGGAAAATGTGATATTGACTCCGCATATTTCAGGAATAAGCTGGGGAGAAAATCAGTTTACAAGGAAGAGGATTTTAGATATATTCTGTGAAAATTTGAAGCGGGATAAAAATAATGAGCCGAAAAAGAATATGATTGATTTCAATAAAGGGTATTAATTTATAAGCCTTTCCACTGATAAATCTAATCAATCCCAGAGCACATCTGCTTTCTTCCTTGGAACTGTACGCTTGTATTTTACCTTGGGATAACCTATTACCGGCACAGCCCATACCCTGTACCCCTCTTTAAGTCCAAGATACTCCCGCAGCCCTGCCTGTGTTAGAATTTTTTGGGAGGAATACCGCTTTCACACGGAACTCCGGACTGGCATTTTCCGCAGCCATATCGTACACGCTGATTTGAACCATGGGGAGGAAGTTTGCTTCCTGACACATAAGGTCCACAGATTAGCTGATCTTTTCCCAGTGCGCAGCCCCTTGCCTGATCTATTGCGCTAACGGGACATTTCATCATACAGGCGCCGCACATAGTGCAATATTCAAATGGTTCGCTATATGGACGAATGTCTGCTTCAAATTCTGCGTTTGTTATAACACTGCCAAAGCGTCCCGCCATACCTTTTTGGGTAATCAGTCCCTTTGAAAGTCCAAATGTTCCAAGTCCTGCTGTGTACGCAGCGTGACGCTCCGACCATGTCGAAATATAGGGAGTTATCATGTGTAATTTTCCCGATGTCGTAGGACATATCGTTTCAAAGCCTTCATTTTCCAAAATTGATTGGATATAATCCGTAATTTTATTAAGAAATATTTGGCCTTCTATTCTCGCATGAAGCCATTCAGCGCTGCATCTTTGAGGAATACCAGATTCATAAGGCTCATCAATTTTATTTCTATTTGAATTTTTAATTTCTTTTGTAAATGGGAGAAATAAACTGATTACTGTTTTTGAGCCGGGAAGCCATTCCAACGGTGTCATATATTCCGGATGTATGATTCCTTTCTTTTTAAATTCAGTAATAAAAAGTTCATCATCGGCACGTGCAAACCCTACAAGAGGCACTTCATAGATTTTCATTCCTGCGAGATTTGGATATATTGCGTCTTCATCTGACACAAAATTATCTTCACTTTTTTCCACAAAATTTACAATCTTCTTAATGAATTCTTCTTTTTGCACCTTTACACCTCTCCATACATTACGATTTAGCAGTAAATTTTTACAGCCATATTCTGCTACCAAATTATAGCAGAATATGGCTGTTTTTTCAATCAGAAGCGATCCATGGTTCCACACCGTTGCGGAAGGTGAAAACCCCCTGCCGTCCGAACAGACCGTTGCGTAATCCACAAGCCTATGTAACAGCTAATCTATTCATCCACAACAACCTCTGAATTTTTCAGCACGATCCCGAACAAACTGCTGGCGATAAGATAATTTCCCCGGCACACAACGTGATCACCGACGGACACCTTGTCGTAAATCTCATCCGAGTTAAACACACAGAGAACATAACATTTCCCGCTCACCTCATCCGAAAGCTCAATGGAAGGCTTGTTATGTACATCCGGTCCAACCTTGGTGGCAATGCCCGATACCTCAAAACGGTAATAAGCGTACTTTTCCTCGGCCGCTTTCAGATCCTCATCAAAAGAGAAATACAATTCCTTTGCATCAATCGGTGCGGTTTGTTCAAGAAGCGGGGATTCTTCGAATTCCAGCTGATGCATTTTCTCTCCTGCNGGTTGTTCNGGATAATCTTTTAATTGATTTGCCATGATANNTTCCTCCTNATTCTGAATTTNTTGTTNTTCATCNATATTCACNAGAATATAGTCCTTGCTTCCCAGTCCGATTTCCTCACCATAGTCCAGCGTGTGCTGTCCGTTCAGTGACTCGATACGCCGAATAAGCGCCTGCCCGTCCGGGGCGGCATAGACCAGATCAACACACGCCTGATCCAGAGCCACCGGATCCAGGGAAGCTAAAATTCCGATATCGGCCATTTCGGGCTCTCTCGGATTCGGCATACAGTCGCAATCCACGGACAGGCGGTTCATGACATTGATGTAGAGAATATTGCCGCCGCAGTAATCCGCCACCGCCTTTGCCGCCTCGGCCATGGATTCCAAAAAATCATCCTGGGCAGCTGCGCCGAAAGACAGCCATGCCGTATCTGCCGCGCCCGCCGTGTGAATGCGGTTTTTTCCCGCCGAGGAAGCATAGCCGATGGACATATTCTTGATGGCCCCGCCAAAGCCGCCGTTCAGATGTCCCTTGAAATGGGACAGCACCACATGAAAGTCATATTCCGCCAAATGTGCGCCGACACGGTCTGCTGTCAGATGACGGCCGCCTGTGACCGGAATTTCCATGTCCTCATATTCGTCCAAAATGACCACCGGTGCAATGGCCGTAAAGCCGTGATCCTTTGCGATCTGATAGTGCATAGCCGTGCTTGACCGCCGGCCGCCCACTGCTGTATTGCATTCCACGATGGTACCATTGACCATTTTCACAAAATCCCCGATGAGCTCAGGACGCAGATAATTATTTTGACTGTCGCCCTCGCCGGTGGATATTTTGACCGCTACATCATGCCCATCAGCAGATTTCCCAAGAGCCTCATATACTGCGATCAAGCCCTCCGGACTAATGTCAGCGGTAAAGCAGACCACGGACTGCCCGTCGCTTTCGTCCGACAAGTTTTCAATATCCACGGTCTTTGGCTGCGGCTCCTTTGCGACAATCAATTCAGTGTCGGGGGCAATGTCTTCGGATCCATTCACCAGTGTTGGACTTCCTCCCTTGCCACAGGCGGTAATCAGCAAAATAAAGATCAAAGTAATTGCAATAATTTTTTTCATATCAAACACTTCCTATACAAACAAATTGATGATTATTCCTGCAAGGAACGCAAACAGGATTGTAAACAGGAGATATGCAATAAACTTTTTTGCGCCCAGTACGATTTTGAGTGCTCCTAGATTTGTAATCTTTGTAGCCGGCCCGGTGATCATAAATGCGGCTGCGCTGCCCAGACTCATCCCCTGCACCATCCATTGCCGCAGAAGGGGAATCGTGCCCCCTCCGCACGCGTAGAGCGGCACACCGATGGTCGCCGCCATCAATACCCCCCACGCCTGATTGCCTCCAAAGGCTATTGTGACAGCCTCCTGCGGCACATAGCGCTGGAACAGGGCGGAAAGCAGCACGCCAAGGAAGAAATACAGTCCCGTTGCCTTCACATTGCGTCCAAAGTTCTTCAGATAGCGGAGCAATAAGTTCGGATCTGTGTCACGGCTTTTGCGCTCCTCAAATTCTGAAAAGTTGAAAAACGTTTTATCCTGGTAGGCAAAATGAACCGCCAGTCCCGCCGCGCAGCCGCACAGGAAGCAGGATACGATACGCACAGCTAATGCCATGCTTCCCAATGCGGTGCTATAGACAATCAACTGCGGATTGAGCAGGATCGAGGCCATCATAAACGCTGCCAGCCAATCGTCCCGCATCCCCTGTTTGGAGAAGGATGCCGCGATCGGAATCGTCCCATACATACAAAGGGGACTTGCAATGCCCAAAATACAGGCAGGTACAATTCCAAATACGCCCCATCGTTTTGTGCTGATTTTCCCAAATGCAGCGTGAATCTGATCCTTTGCAAAAACGGAGATCAGGGAGCCGACGGCCATTCCGATCACCCAGTACCAGAAAATTTGAGACAGCTGAACCTCAAAGTAGTACCAGATATAGATCAGCTCCCGTTTCAGGATGCCGCCCATCAGCCCAGGTGGAAAATCCGCTCGGCGTTGCCGTGGGCTATTTTTTCCTTTGTTTCTGCATCTAAATCATACTGTTCCAAAAAAGAAGCAGCATTCTCTGCATTCGGCACGAAGGGATAATCCTGCCCCCAGAGAATATGATCCGGATTCAGCGTTTTCAGGCAGAAATCAAAATCATTTTGAAAAAACATCCCAGACGGATTCGTATAAACATTGTTCCAAAAGTAGTACTTCATATCATGCGCAAGTCCCGTGACATCAGGACGCAAGGCGCTGTTCATCCGGTCGAGAAAATAGGGCAGCGTCTCTCCCCAGTGCCCCACAATAATCTTAAGGTCAGGGAGCTTGTCAAAAATTCCTGACAGAATCAGCCTCATCAGATGCATTCCCGTATCGTAATGCCATCCGATGCCGTATCCCGCAAAGGTGATTGCTGTCATCATATTCCAGCTGCCGGAATAATAGCGGTCAACNATCTCNCCNTTTACCTCGCCGGGATGAATATANACNGGNACATCAAGTTCAGCNGCTTTCTCAAAAATNGGCAAGAAACGCTCACTGTCCATAAATTCTCCACGAAAAGGACCGTTGATCATCNATCCTTTGAAGCCAAGTTCNTTNACACATCTTGAAAGTTCGGTAACGGCAGCGGCAGGANCATCCACAGGCAGCGTTGCGTAACCATATAACCTGTCCGGATGCCTGCTGATTCCCTCATGCAGGTAATCATTGGCAGCACGGCACTGTTCTACTGCACCTTCTTCTCCCAGAAGCTGGGACGGTGTATTATCTGCATAGCCGATGATCTGCACATCAATGCCGCTCCTGTCCATTGCCGCCAGACGGCTCTCCCCTAAATCGGTCAGGACACCGTCTGACGC